>CAYMUX010000040.1:0-26831 GCA_964393845.1 uncultured Nitrospiraceae bacterium | reverse complement strand
AAATAATGGGCAAAAAGATACTAATAATTGATGAAGCTGGATTCTCGCGCGTCTGCTCTGTGATCCTCGAAAGCAGCGGACACGAAGTAGAAGATATTGATTATATTGATAATCTATCATCAAACAAGGACAATAATGAAATCGGACTTGTGGTAACAAGCTATCCCTACGGCGCTTTTATCTTTGAAGAGATCAAAAAGAAAAAAATTCCAGCCATAATCCTGTTGGATCATATTAATAATAATCTTTTTGCCGTGCTTAAGGAATTAGATAATTCCTACTGCATGATAAAACCTTTGGATTATGAAAAGTTCAGGCTTTTAGTAAACCAGATAATGAGCGGTCAGATAATTCAACAAGGAGGGTATAGCATTGTATAAGAAAATATTCGTAATTCTGGCGATATTCTTAGTTGTTGCATCAGGCTGTACGAATAAAACAAAGGAAGAACTTCTCAGCAAAGGCAAAAAACAGCTTAACGAAAATAATCCAAACGCCGCAATTATCTATTTTAAAAATGCCCTTGAAAAGGATCCTAACTTCTTTGATGCAAGATTCCAGTTGTCAAAGGCGTATTTAACAGCAGGCAAAATTGACTCCGCTGAAAACGAACTTCAAAAACTGAGCAGACAGGATCCTAACTCAACTAATGTAAAAGTGGAATTGGCAAGGGTCTACCTCCAAAAAGCAAAGCCGGATGAGGCAATAAAAGAAATCTCAGTATTAATAAACAATTCATCTAACAATATAGACGCTCTGGAAATTGCCGGACTGGCTTATGCGATAAAAAGAGATTACGCCACTGCCGAATCCTTATTGAAAAAAGCGCTTTCTAATGATAAAGCCACACCAAAAACATCACTTACACTCGCCAGAATATATTCTATGATGGGCAAGACTGAGGATGCAAGATTGCAAATCTCGGAGGTTCTGGGAAAGGATCCCTCAAACAGAAACGGCCTTTATCTGCTTGCCGAGCTGCAGATAACTAGTCGGGATATAGACGGAGCAATCAACACCTATGACAAAATCTTAAATACTAATCCGTCTGATATTGAGGCGTCTTCCAGAAAAGGAATGCTGCTGATAGAAAAAGGCAGGTATGATGACGTCATTTCGATGTCAGACGAACTCATCAAAAAATCTTCCAAAAGGCCTGAAGGCTATAGGCTAAAGGGCATTGCCTTATTTTATAAAAAGCAGTTCAGCGATGCCATCGTAGAACTGCAGAAATCATTGTCAGTTTACCAAGATGTTTTAGCGCATTATTTCCTTGGCCTCAGCCATTTCTATAAGGATGAACTTGAACAGGCAATGAGTCAGTTGCAAAAGGCAACCGAGCTCAATCCTTCATTTACGCAGGCAAGAGCGGTTGTCTCGCTGATACTCCTGAAGAAAAACAGGACCGACGATGCAATTAATGAAATAAAAAAGGTATTGGAGAAGGATGAAAATAATGCCTTAGCCCATAACATACTCGGAAGCGCCTACCTCTCAAAAGGTATGCACTCAGAAGGGATGGCATCTCTTAACAGGGCAATCGAAATTGATCCAAAACTGGTTGATGTTCACATAAAGAAAGGACTCTTTGCACTCAGCAAAGGCAGATTAAAAGCAGCAGAGTCAGAGCTTAAGACTGCCGTGGAAGCAAATCCTGAAATATCAAATACGAGGATTATGCTCGCCTCTTATTATCTGAACCAAAAAGAGTATGACAAGGCAATAAAAATTCTCAATGAAGGGATCAAAGGACAGAAGACAGACGCGGTATTTTATAATCTTATTGCCGAAACCCTTTTGCGCCAGAACAAGACTGCTGAAGCTGAAAAGTATCTCAAGAAGGCTAAGGAATCCAATCCGGATTATCCTGCGTCTTATTATAATCTTGCCCTGCTGTACAGCGCTAAAAGCAATCATGAAGCAGGCATGCAGGAACTGAAAATATTGATTGGAAAATCTCCTGACGATATTAGGGCGCTGGTCACCCTCGCCTCTCTTCTTGAAGCAAAAGGAAAAGAAAGCGAGGCATTAAAATATTACAGCCAGGCCAAAGAGACCGGAAAGACCGAAGGATATATCGAACTCGCAAAATACCATCTAAGGAAAAAAGATGAGGATAAGGCGCTCCGTACGCTTGAAGAGGCGATAAAGAAAAATCCAACGGATGTCATGCCGTATGACCTTAAAGGAAAGATACTGCTTTCACAGAAAAAATTTGATGACGCCATCAAATTTTTTGAGGAGATCGAAAAAATTAAACCTGACCTCGCCCTTATCTACATTGTCAACACTTACATCGCAATGAAAAAGCCTGAAAAGGCCATGGATAAGGTTCGAAAAGAGCTAAAAAAGAATCCTGAAAGGCTGGAACTCATGGCAGAAGTCTCAAGACTCTACAAGATTATGGGCAAAAAACAGGATGCCATAGAAAATGCAAATGAGATAATCAGGAAAAAACCTGATTCGGCAAGCGGTTACATCACTCTTGCCACTGTCTACCAGGATGACAAAGAGTCAGATAAGGCAATCGAAGCGCTCAAGAAAGCCTCGCACGTGAAAGATGCAAATATTTCTCTCATGCTTGGGAACATCTACTTCTCAAAGAAAGACTATGCTTCAGCCCTTGAACAGTTCCGAAAGTCTGAAGAAATAAGCTCAGGTTATGTGCCTGCAATTTTTCAGAGAGGCTCTGTACTCCATGCAATGGGAAAAAAGAACGAAGCAATATCTGAATACTCCAGAGTTTTAAAATTTTCACCGAATTATGTCCCGGCCTTAAACAACCTTGCCTACCTTTACGCAGAAGAAAACAGAGACCTCTCTACAGCTCTTCAACTGGCTGTAAGGGCTTATACCCTCGCTCCCAGTGACGGCTTTGTACAGGACACCTTAGGCTTTGTTTTATTAAAGAACGGCAAGATTGATGAAGGGTTAAAAGCGCTGAAAAAGGCAGCAGAAACACTGCCCAATAATCCATCCATCTACTATCACATAGCGCTCGCGCATAAAGAGCGCGGTGAGAATGCCATGGCTGTAGAGAACCTTCAGAAAGCGCTTAGTCTCGGTGATTTTCCCGATGCAGAACAGGCAAAACTCCTACTTGCTCGGTTGCAAAAAAAGAACAGTGTAAAACCATGAATAAACGATTAGTTATTTTAATTATGGGCGATATTGCTTTAGCGATATCTGCTTTATACGCGGGTTCAATAGTGAGGTTCGGTTCATTCCAAGCATTCCAAGGAATAGAATACATTTTTGGCTTACATGGCGCAAAAACATTGCTGGCAATCATGATACCGATATTTTCATCCTTTCTGCTGGAACTTTATAATAATGGAAACAATACAAGTAAAAAAGAACTTCTGATAAAAGTTGCATCTGGAATTGTAGTCTCTTTTGTCTTATTATCTGTAATCTATTATTTGATGCCCAGTCTTATAATTGGAAGAGGCGTTTTTCTATTTTTTCTCAGCATTTTTGGTTTTAGTCAATTCATATGGCATTTGACTTACAAATATTGTCTTAGTTTCCCCGCATTTGTACAAAGAGTGCTTATTATTGGCACTGGTCCCTTAGCCAAACACATTGGCAAAACTATCACTTCAACAAATCATACATATGCCCTTGCAGGATATGTAGATTGTTCATCAGAAACACTTTTTATATCACCTAAAGGGATTATACATAATGGTCGAAAAATTCTTGAAACAGTTCAGGATGAAAAGGCTGACAAAATTGTCGTGTCGCTCACCGAACGAAGAGGCGCCCTTCCATTAAGTGAATTGTTATCATGTAAACTCAACGGTATAGGAGTTTTAGATGCGCCTTCGTTTTACGAAGAGTTAACCGGCAAACTGCTCATAGAGAACATTCAGCCAAGCTGGTTAATCTTTTCGGACGGTTTTAAAACAACCTTCACAAAAAAAATAGTTAAAAAAATTTTTGACGCAGTCTTTGCAATTATTGGCTCAATTATCGTCTTTCCGTTAATTCCAATAATAGCATTTTTAATAAAGATAGATTCACAAGGTCCCGTATTTCTCAGACAGACCCGGGTAGGAGAAAAAGAAAAAAGATTCGTACTTTACAAATTCAGAACTATGTGTCAAGATGCAGAAAACAAGACAGGGGCTGTCTGGACACAAAAAGACGACCCGAGAATTACAAGAATCGGCAAGATTCTGAGAAAGATAAGGCTTGACGAGATCCCCCAGTTTTATAATGTCCTCAAAGGAGATATGAGCTTTATTGGTCCACGACCTGAACGTCCTGAATTTATTGAACATCTAAAGAAAAAAATCCCTTACTACGCTGAGAGACATGTTGTAAAGCCAGGGATTACAGGATGGGCGCAGGTCAAATATTCTTACGGCGCATCAACAGAAGACGCTATTGAAAAACTTCGATACGACCTTTTCTATATAAAACATCTCACGCTATTTTTTGACCTCTTAATAATACTTGAGACTATCAAAGTAGTTATTTTCGGCCGTGGAGGGAGATAGGGATATTCCGATTATGTTTAACTGGTTTGCTTTATATGTAAAATCAAGACATGAATTCGTCGCCTCTTCTGAATTAAAACAGAAGGGGACAGAAACCTTTCTGCCTTCAGTTATGAAATTGAACCAGTGGAAAGACAGGAAAAAACTCGTAGAATTTCCATTATTCCCCGGCTACCTTTTCGTCCATGTACCCCCTTCACCGGAAGAGTTTCTCAATGTCCTCAAAACAAAGGGCGCTGTGACATTCGTTTCCTTAAATCCCGGAACTCCCACCCCAGTGCCAGATTCAGACGTTAACTCGCTGAAGCTGATTATTGAAAGCGGACAGGAGATTGATATATACCCCAGCCTGAAAGAGGGCACAAGGATAAGAATAAGGAAAGGTCCGCTCATAGGCGCAGAAGGAATTCTTAAAAAGAAAGAAAACCAGCATTTATTTCTGGTAAATATAGATATTCTTGGAAGAAGCGTAGGTGTAAAGGTCTACGCAAGCGAAATAGAAGCAGCGTAATTTTTTGTTTCAGTTTAAGGTAGCTTAAAAGCATGAAAAGAGCGAATACGATAGTCCTTTTCAGTTCTACTTGTAACTGAGAGGGCGGAGCAGTGCTAAAATACTCTTTAAATATGCTAAAATACTCTTTAAATAAATTGCGGTGGTGAACGATGAAAATGAAAAATTCTTTATTATTTAACACAGTATTAATTATATCAGCGCTGCTTATTATGCCTTATATCTCATCAGCTCAGGATTATCTTATCGGTGACGAAGACATGCTGCAGATATCAGTCTGGGGGAATCCGGAACTAACCGTGCATGTGCCTGTAAGGCCTGACGGGATGATTTCGGTGCCGCTGATAGGGGATGTGAAGGCATCAGGGCTTGCTCCGCAGGATCTGAAAAAAATACTTGAGAAAGGTTTTTTAAACTTTGTCAAGGCTCCGACTGTAAGTGTTATTGTTACTGCTGTCAACAGCTTTAAGGTTTATGTATTCGGAGGAGGGGTTGGCGCAGGAGTGGCAAGCGGGGCTTCGATTGCCTCAGGAGGGACAGTCTCCTCCGGCGTAATTACGTTGAGGAGAAACACTTCTTTAATGCAGCTGCTTGCACAACTCGGGTCCATGAGCAATGCAGATCTTAACAATGCATATGTGCTAAGAGATGCTAAAAAACAGAACGTAGATTTTTTTAAGCTGATGGTTGCCGGAGATATTTCGCAGGATATTCAGCTGAGGCCGAACGATATGATATTCCTGCCTGACAATTTCGAGAAACGCATAAAGGTTGTGGGAGCTGTAAGAACACCGGGCGTTATTCCTTTTAAGGAAGGCATGACAGCCCTTGACGCAGTACTCAACTCAGGCGGTTTTACTGAGTTTGCGAAACAGAATGATGTGGTTATTGTAAGGAAAGAAGGCAAAGTGGTAAGCAACCTGGAAGCAAAGCTGAAGGATGTGATAAAAGATGGCGACATAAGCAAAGATGTCACCTTAAAGGCCGGCGATATGGTTATCGTAAAAACCGGGATTTTTTAGGATAAGATCATGACAGCAGAAAAACCATCGCAGTTTAATATTAAAATTTACCTTTCAATAATCTTGAGAAGAAAATATATTGCTCTGGCAGTTGCTCTGGCTGTTCTTTCTGTCTTTACATGGGGAAGTTTTTTTGTAAAAAATGTTTATGAGGCAAAATCCAGAGTTTTTATCCAGAAAAACTCAATCGTTGATCCTCTCCTTCGAGGTGTCGGAGTCGCGACAAATATTGAAGACAGGATAAGCAGTTTGCAGGAAAGCATGACATCCAGAAATATCCTGGAGCGCGTTGCAAGAAAACTTGACCTTGATATAAACAAGAAAGGTTCAACGAGCAATGAAGGTCTGATTAACAGCATAAGATCCGGCCTGAAAATAACTGAAAGGAGATCTAGAACATCAAGGACCCCCAGTACCGATCTTTTTGAAGTTTCATATGCAGGGAGTAATCCGGTAATAGCAAGGGATATAGTCAATACTCTTGTGAGTGAGTATATTGAAGAAAATCAGGCCGCAAGCAGGACAGATGCCTACGGAGCCTATGATTTCATCCAGAATCAGGTTATGGAGTACAAGAAAAGACTTGAGGAATCAGATGGCGCGCTGAGGGAATTCAGGGAAAGGAATCCCACTTTAGTCCCGCAGAGTGAAAGTGCGCTTCTTCAGAGGATTGAGGGCTATCAAACCTCGACGATAGATGCTGGAATAAGATTGAAAGAGCTGATGATGAGGAAGGAAAACCTTCAGAAACAGCTTTCAGGTGAAAAAGAACTTAGGGTAGCCTTTGTATCAAATGATGGTTCACCGCAGGGTAGGCTTAATTACCTGAACAATCAACTCATTATCCTTATGAGCAAGTTTACGGATAACTACCCTGAGGTGATCAAGACAAAGCGGGAGATTGAAGAACTTAAACGGCAGATCAGCGAGGCCAAGACCACTGCCCAGACATCGGGATCCGAGATAGCTACGATGAATCCGATATACCAGCAAATCAGGCAGGAACTGACAAATACAGAGGCAGAGATAGAATCTCTCAAAGGAAGAATCTCTGAACTCTCAAAGCAGAAGCATGCAAGCGAGAATATTCTTGGCCGCATGCCCAGGGAGCAGGAAGAGTGGACAAAGCTGCAAAGGGACAGGAATGTATATCAGAGGATCTATGATGATCTGCTCCAGAAACTGGAGCATGCAAGGGTATCCAAAGACCTTGAAGTGACCGGTAAGGCTGAGATATTCAAGATCGTTGACCCTGCAATTGTGCCTCGCTTGCCAAGTAAGCCTGACAGGGTCCTTATAATATTAATGGGTCTGTTTTTGGGGGTTGCCTCAGGGGTTGGAGCTGCCTTCGGTCTTGATTATCTCAGTCAGTCTTTCAAGGATGAGGCTTCTGTCGAATCAAAGCTCAGATTGTCTGTGCTGGCAACTATTCCAAGAATATTGACAGAAGGAGATGAGCTTTCGGCAAAAAAACTTGACCGGAAGGTCTTCTCAGCCGCTGCTGCGTATCTTTTTATTATTGGAATTGTCTTTGCGCGGGAATTTCTTTCCCGCTATATATAGGCATCACGATTATCAATTTATAGGGAGGGTTGCAGATGAGCAGAATCGAACAGGCGCTTGAAAAAGCCGCAAGGATGAGGGAATCGGTAACGGCTGCCCCTCCTGTGCAGGCAACTGTTCCCGAGGAGAAACAGGAGGCTTCTCCCAAATTTGAAATAGAGGGAGATAGCATAGACGTCTCAAAAGTGGACAAACATATAGTCTGCGTAACTGACCAATACTCAATTGCGGCAGAACAGTATAAAAGACTCCGCGCAAAGGTACTCAGGTTAACCCAAAAAGATATGCTTAACACCATCATGGTAACAAGTGCAGGGATTGGGGAAGGCAAAACAATGACCTCAATCAATCTTGCTGTATCACTTGCCCGTGAAATGGATTATACAGTACTCCTTGTTGACGGAGACCTCCGCAACCCGTTTATTCATAGATACCTTGGGATTGAGGCGCGCCAGGGCCTTAGCGACTACCTGAGAGGTGATGCAGAACTCTCTGATCTGCTTATAAAGACAGGGATTGGCAATCTGGTGCTCCTTCCCGGAGGAACCCCACCTGAAAATCCCGCCGAGCTTCTTTCATCAGACAGGATGAAAATGCTTGTGAATGAAATTAAACACAGGTATAAGGACCGGTATGTAATCTTTGATTCATCTCCTCTTCTTGTGACATCTGACCCTATTGCCCTTGGCGGTTTTATGGATGCCGTGCTGTTTGTAATCCAGGAAGGAAAAACATCACAAAAAGCTGCTGAGGATGCCATAACACTCATGAAGGGATGGAATATCCTTGGCGCTGTGTTCAATAACGTGTCTCAGTACATCAAAAACAACACCTATCATTATTATTACGGCAGCTATGCTGTACGCAAAAAGGACGAAGATTTAGTCAAACAGAAGGCTGTGAATGAATAAAATGAATATGAAACTGCTGTTTCTGATAGCAATTTTTTTTGTTGTGTCACTGATTGCAAGTAGCGCTTCAGACGGAGCCGAATTTACTATCCGTCCATCAATTGACCTTATTCAGGAATATAATGACAATATTTTTCTCTCAAGGGACAACAGGGAGAGTGATTTCATCTCGAGGGTGATGCCGGCGCTGAATATGAATTACAGGACACCTTTCTGGCACTGGCAGTTTGACTATGCGCTTAACTGGTGGTATTACCATAAAGTGGGAAAGAGTTATGACTCTCACAGCCTTAATTTAACGTCTGATATGAATATCATAAATAATTTCCTCTTTCTCAATATATCTGATGTATATTCAAACGTTGCACTGGATGAGCGTAGATCTTCATCAGAGGACAACCTTAATGTAAATAGGACGGATACAAACAGCTTTACTGTTTCCCCTTACATCAAATATAGAATTACGCCTGTAATAACATTAACTTCAGGTTACCGATACACAAATATATGGTACAGGGAAGAGGGGGGGATAAACAGGCAGGTGCATACTGGTTATGCAACCGTTGAATATATTTTCAGCCCCAGTTTCAACGCTTCAGCAGGGGTGGAATATACAGCTGACAGACCAGAGGATCCTGAACCTGATAATAACCGGTTCACGGCATTTGTCAGAGGCGTATATGTTTTAAGTCCAAGGACGAACTTCGATGGGACATTAGGACAGAGATGGATCGATTTCTCAAACAGCAATGATAGTTCAAATCTTTATTATAATTTTGGAATTATCCATCGGTTTTACCAGACAGGAGAGATTGAACTGAGAATATCTTCTGATGTCTTGACCTCAGCGATCTATGGTGTTTATGAAAGCCGCTCAGAAGAACTGACAGTAAGATATGGCGACGCATTCAGGGTCGAAGGGAGTGTTTTTCATAGAAAAGGTGAATATAGTCAAACAAACAGGGATGACGAAGCGATGGGCATAACTACCTCATTAGAATACAGGCCTGACCCCAGGCTGACCTTCCGATTGTCAGGCAGTTTTGAGAAGATCAAGTTTATGCCCGAGGATCAAACAAGAGAAGGCTACAGGGCCTCAGGAGAGGTTTCTTATCAGCTTACCAGAAGGGCAAACCTGATTTTAAGAGATACGTATACCATAGAAAATGGCCGTACCGGCATTGAAGACTATAAAAACAATATTATTGCTGTTCAGCTGAGGATAGCTATTTAAGGCAGACATGTACACATCTTTTTTTGGCTTCAAGTGCAAACCCTTTCAGCTAACGCCTGACCCTGAGTTTCTGTTCATGAGCAGGGTTCATAAAAGGGCGCTCACATACCTGAACTACGGCATCTCTGATAACTTCGGGTTTATCCTTATCACTGGTCCGATAGGAACCGGCAAAACAACAATCATCAGAACGCTATTAAAGAAAATCCCCACCGAGATAAGGATTGCAAGGATTAACAATACAAAGGTTACGTCCCATCAACTTATCTCCATGATAAATGACGATTTCGGTATTGATACCAAAGGAAAGGACAAAACACACCTATTAAATGAACTTACTGATTTTCTGATAAAACAGTATGCTGAAGGCGGCAGGGCAGTTCTGATAATCGACGAGGCGCAAAACCTCTCAGCAGACATGCTTGAAGAAATACGGCTTCTTTCAAACTTGGAAACTGACAAATCAAAGCTCCTTCAGATAATACTTATCGGCCAGTCTGAACTTAACCTGACTCTCAGCAAACCTGAATTGGAGCAATTAAGACAGAGAATCGCAATTAATACACATATCAGCCCTTTAAGCCGAGAGGACACCGAGGCTTACATCATGCACAGGCTAAAGATTGCGGGGAATGAAAAGGCTGTAAAATTCGAGCAAGGCGTAATGGATGCTATTTATGATTTCAGCAACGGCACACCCCGCCTTATAAATATCATCTGCGAATTTGCACTCTTAGCCGCTTTTGCGGACGAAAAAAAAGAAATCGATTTAGAACTTATAAAAGAAGTCGCAAATGACCTTATAAATGAGAAGCCTGAAATTAAGGCTAATGAAATAATCTTGAATGGGAATATAAAAGAAGATATCTCTGAAAGACTCAAAAAGGAGCTGAAAAGTTTTTCACACAGATTGATAAATCTTGAGGCGGTCGTTTACGAAATGCAGAACGGGGAACGGACGAATGGCAAAAAAAGAAGCTGCATTCAACAAAAAGAAAAAGCATTGAATCTGATAATGGCGCTGGAAAAAACAGAAAACTCATATCCATAAAAGAAGCAAAGTCCAATAAGAAGCACAATTAATCACCTCAAAAACACAAAATCTTTGAAAGATAGGAATCCCGATAAAAGCCATGTGCGGTATCGCCGGTATTTTTAACCTTTATAACGCCAAAGAAGTCCCAATCGATACTTTGAAAGCCATGGCTGCAATCATAAAGCACCGCGGACCTGATGGCTTTGGATTTTATCGAGATCAGAGAATAGGACTTGCACACGCAAGGTTAAGCATAATTGACCTAAAAGGCGGCCAGCAGCCGATCTATAATGAAGATAAAACAATATGGATAACCTTTAATGGAGAAATTTTTAATTATATAGAACTCAGGAAAATCCTGGAGAATAAAGGACATGTCTTCTATACAAAATCTGATACAGAAACAATTATTCATCTCTATGAGGAATATGGCACAGAGTGTCTTAAGCACCTTAATGGGCAATTTGCCTTTGCAGTATGGGACAGAAAAAAGGCACGACTGTTTATAGCAAGAGACAGGGTCGGGATAAGACCATTGTTTTACACAATAATCGATGGCTCGCTGATCTTTGCTTCTGAGATAAAATCCTTGTTTATAGATAAAAGGGTAAAAAGGGAAATTGATCCTTATGCACTTGATCAGATATTCACATTTTGGATGACCATTCCTCCACGAACAGCATTCAAGGGCATATTCGAACTTCCTGCAGGACATTACATGCTCATAGAAAACGGTGATATAAAAACAGCAAGATACTGGGATCCTGATTTTACCCAGGATAATGGATTAAAAACAGAGGCAGAATATGCTGAGGAGTTAAAAGAGCTTTTAGTGGATTCCACACGCCTCCAACTCAGGGCGGATGTTCCTGTGGGAGCATATCTGAGCGGTGGAATTGATTCCTCTGTAATAACAACACTCATTAAGAAATATACAGATACTCCACTCCGCACCTTTTCTGTAACATTTCACGATGAGGTGTACGATGAAAGTAACTATCAAAAACAAATGATAAATTATCTCAATACAGATCATAGCGATATCAAATGCACCTATTCTGATATTGGCAGTATATTCCCGGATGTTATCTGGCATACTGAAAAGCCTATAGTAAGGACTGCTCCTGCTCCACTTTATCTGCTTTCGAAGCTTGTCAGGGATAGCGGCTATAAGGTTGTTCTGACAGGCGAAGGGGCGGATGAAATTTTGGCAGGTTACGATATTTTTAAAGAAGTAAAAGTTCGCAAGTTCCTTGAAAGATTTCCCGGTTCGAAATTCAGACCGCTCATTTTAAAACGCCTTTATCCATATCTTGCCAATTCTCCTGTAAAGTCCATTCAATATGCAGAGGCTTTTTTCAAAGCTGGAACAACAGATTATCCACAGGAATATTATTCCCATATACCAAGATGGAATACAACAGCAAAAATAAAAGGTTTCTTCTCTGAAGGGTACAAGGCAACATTAGATCAATATAAAAACACTGAAGAGCTCTCGGGTTTTCTATCAGGAAATCTCTCTAAATATGATGACCTGTCAAAGGCACAGTACATTGAGATAAAGACTTTGCTTTCAGGCTATCTCCTCTCTTCCCAGGGTGACAGGGTAGCAATGGCACATTCCATAGAAGGCAGATTCCCTTTTCTTGATCATAGGATAATGGAGTTTTGTTTTAAATTGCCACCTCATATCAGAATGAATACACTCACGGAAAAATATATCTTAAAAAAGAGCATGAGGAATTTATTGCCCAGATCAATCATTCAAAGAACAAAGCAACCTTACATGGCCCCTGATTCAAAAAGTTTCTTCGCTGAAAAGTCTTTAGATTACGTTGAAGAACTCCTTTCAGAGAAATATCTGCAAGACAGCGGATACTTTAATCCAAAAACTGTTTCTGCATTAATTAAAAAATGTAAACAGAGTCAAGTTCTTGGCTTTAAAGACAATATGGCTATTGTCGGAATTATATCGACTTTGCTTGTACATGATCAATTCATAAAAAATTATGATTCACAGATTTCAAATAGAAAGGAAGAGGTAACGATAATGCCTTTGCCAACGAGATTCATATGGGAAAATACGGATTCCATCCTTATGTCTGGGAGATAGCTAATATGGTCAGGGAAGGCATAATGACAAGGGAAGAAGGATATAAAAAGATATATGCTGAACAATCTTTAGATCTTGTCAAGATAGCAAAAGAAAAATTGGGAATATGAATAAATTAACCAAAGGCGGCGAGGGAAGGTTTTATGGATCTCTGTAAGGGATTTAAGGATTGGCTTGAATGTGTGAAGTGCCCTCATTTATGCACGAAGATATGCCTTATAGAGAGTGAAAATGTAATGGAAGAGATGAAAAGGCAGTTACACCTTTTGCCTGTCTCCGAGGATGATCAGAAAGGCTAAAAAGATTACCAGAAGATTCTTTCTTTATTTATCTTTTGCAGGTATTGCTATTTTAAGTCTGCCTGTGTTCAGAAAACTCAATCAACTATTCAACCAATCAACCAGTCAACCTAATTACCTGATTACTTATGATATGCAACGCCTTAACCATTGATGTCGAAGACTACTACATGGTATCTGCCTTTGCGGATGTTATAAAGTTTGAAGACTGGCATATGTATGAGAGCCGTGTTGAAAAAAATACATATGCGCTTCTTGAATTATTAAATGCTCATAATACCAAGGCCACTTTTTTTGTCCTGGGATGGATTGCTGAACGCAACCGTAAGATGGTCCGCGACATACATGAAGCAGGTCATGAAGTTGCATCCCACGGGTATAATCACCGGCTTGTATATAATTTAACACCCGATCAGTTCAGAGAAGACGTTCGTCAGTCTAAAAGCATTTTAGAAAATATTACAGGAACTCCTGTTATAGGATATAGGGCAGCCAGCTACTCAATAATAAAAAAAACTATTTGGGCGCTTGATATATTAATTGAGGAAAAGTTTCTCTATGATTCCAGCATATTTCCTATACATCACGACCGTTATGGTTTTCCGGAAGCTGAACGGTTTTCGCACATGATCAAGCGGCCCGCAGGAACCATCATAGAATTTCCTCCTTCAACTTATAGGCTTTTTGGTCAGAACTTACCTGTAGCAGGTGGAGGATATTTGAGATTATTTCCACTGCTGCTTACAAAGAAAGCCATCCAGAGAATAAATGAGAAAGAAGGAAATATGGCTATTGTATATCTTCATCCATGGGAGATTGACATTGACCAGCCGAGACTGAACGGCTGCTGGAAATCAAGATTCAGGCATTATATTAATCTGAAAAGCACACTTCCAAAGCTGAAAAATTTTTTGAATGAATTCAGGTTTAAACCTTTATCAGACTTTACGCTACAGCAGAACATTTCCAGTCCTATAAAATTACCAAACAGTCAGAGCAACCATAATGAAGGTTAACGCGAACAGGACAATCGAAAAAAAGCTACAAGACTCACCGAAAAAGTGGCTTATCACCGGCGTAGCTGGATTCATTGGCTCAAATCTCATGGAAAAGCTCTTGACACTGAATCAAAAAGTTACTGGTTTAGATAATTTCTCAACAGGTCATCTGCATAATCTTGACGATGTAAAAAAAGAGGTAGGCGAAGAGTCATGGGAACTCTTTCATTTCATAGAAGGTGATATAACAAATCTTAGCGATTGCAAAAAAGCATGTGAGGGGGCTGACTATGTACTCCATCAGGCGGCGCTGGGGAGCGTTCCAAGGTCTATAGATGATCCGCTCAGAACCAACCAATCTAATATAGACGGATTTCTAAACATGTTGGTTGCGTCACGCGACGCAAATGTAAAACGGTTTGTCTATGCTGCCTCATCATCAACATATGGGGATCACCCTGCACTCCCTAAAAAAGAAGAGATTATAGGCAAGCCATTATCTCCCTACGCAGTCACAAAATATGTCAATGAGCTGTATGCTGATGTTTTTGCCAGGCTATATCACATGGAATGTGTTGGTTTAAGATATTTCAATGTATTTGGCCGTCGTCAGGATCCCGACGGCGCTTATGCTGCTGTCATACCACGCTGGATAGGAGAACTCGTAGACAGCAGGGCCCCAACAATCAATGGTGATGGTGAAACAAGCAGAGATTTCTGCTACATAGATAACGCGATACAGGCTAATTTGCTTGCCGCTGCGACAGAAAACCCTGAGGCGCTAAATCAGGGTTACAATGTTGCTGCGGGCAGCAGGACTACCTTGAATGAATTGTTTGCCATGATAAGGGACTCGCTTGGTACATATGATGAAGGTATCAGGAAGATATCGCCCGTATACGGGTCTTTCCGTATCGGTGATGTAAAGCATTCACAGGCTGATATAACAAAGGCAAAAGATCTCCTTGGATACTACCCAGCATATGATGTAAAGAGAGGGATGATGGAGACTGTAAGATGGTTTTATCAAGAAATGTGTGCAATACAAGAATAACTACTCATGAATTTATTGAAGCATAGGGACATTGATCGATTGAGAATAAACGGCACTTATCTTTTCGGATATGGAATAACCGGCATATTCTTGGTCTGTTATGCAGGGGTAATAATTAAACTCTTTTCTGTATGGCATACCAGCTACATCTATTCTTATGGACTTCTTGTGCCTTTCATCAGTCTTTATTTGCTCTTATTAAATAAGGAATGCCTGAAAAGTATCAAAAAATCGCCAAATCTGATATTTGGCGCGGCCGTGCTTCTCTTCAGTATCATCATTCTCGTACTCGGGTGGTCGACTCATATTCTTTCGCTCCAGGCATTCTCTCTTGTCCTTTCAATTGCGGGACTAACACTATTATTTTTTGGACTAAAAACTCTCACCGCCGTTTGGTTTCCCATCGCATATCTCCTCTTGATGGTGCCGTTCTGGGATAGACTGACCGAGCCGCTCAACAATCCACTTCAGCATTTTTCAGCCGTTATCGGAACCGGCATTCTGAATGTAATCGGTATCCCAGTGTATAGAAGCTCTGTTTTTATCGAATTGCCCAATATCACTCTCGAAGTTGCAAGAGTATGCAGCGGGGTAAACAATCTCATTGCTGTTGTGGCGATTGCTATCCCGCTTGCATATTTAACTATTCAGAAATGGACAAAGAGAATTCTTCTCGTCGGGGTTGGTGTAATAATTGCCATCCTGGCAAATAGTTTACGCGTCGGTTTCATCGGGATATTGGCGTACTATGGCTCCGCAGGTGATTTTCACGGCCCTTACCACCTGCTCCAGTCGATGAGTGTTTCTCTTGTCGGTTTTTTTGGGCTTTTTATTGCAACCTGGATATTGTCTGACAAGCGAAGAATTTCAAAAGCATCCCCAAACAAAACCTCGATCAATCCGGATGAAAAACATGATCAGGCGTTGATTGCATTCATTACCCGCAGCACTCCTCTCCTGATTGCAACAGGAGCAATTATTATTCTCGGCATTTATGTCTTTATCCGCTTTTACAGACAATGAACAGTAGTTTAGACAATACAATAGCTATTAAAAGAATTCAGGATGATCGTCAGTTCGGAGAACTTCGCGATATGTGGAACCTGCTCCTCTCAAAATCTTCATCAGACAGCTTTTTCCTTCGTTGGGAATGGCTGTGGCATTGGTGGAAAACCTATAAGGAAGCCGAATGGGAACTCTGCATACTTCTCGTATCCAGGGGCAATGAACTCATCGGGATCGCCCCACTCTATGTAATCAAACGGTCGTGGAGAAAGCTTTTCACCGTGAGGCGTTTGTTGTTTCTTGGCACAAAAGAAGGAAGCGTCATATCCGAATACATGGATTTTATCTATAAAAAGGAATTCGGAGAGACCGTTGTTTACACAATTTTAGACTTTATTGCAGAAAAGAACATCTGTGATGACATCTCACTTCATAAAATAGAGAGCAATTCACCGTCGATCAGGTTCCTGGAGCACCTGTCCCAAAAACTAAAATTTTTTTATGGCGCATCTGGAAAAACAGAGTGTTCTTATATAACCCTGCCACTGCAATACGAAGATTTTTTAAATGAAATCAGCAGCTCGCTGCGATATAAAATCAGACATAACCAGAGAAGGCTCATTCAGAATGACATTTCCTTCAGGAAAACAAGCGCCATCACAGAACTGGGCAACGATTTTCAGGAACTCGTCAGGCTTCATCAATTACGCTGGAAATCTCAGGGAATGCCCGGATCATTTAATGGCGGAAAATTTACTTCCTTTCAAAAATCAGTCATGGCAGAAATGATCCAAAACCGACATATCGAGTTATGGTTTATGTCACTTGCGGGAAGGAACATTGCCGCACTTTATAATATCAACTACAGAAATAAAATTTTATTTTACCAGGCTGGGCTCGATGTTTCTTTCGATAAAAAAATTGCGCCCGGCGTTTTGCTTCATAACCATTGCATTCAAGATGCTATCAAGAGCGGTTTGCACGAGTACGACTTTCTCATGGCTGGGAATACTGATTCATACAAAAAACAATGGACTAAACAGTGCAGATATGTATGCGATATTTACATGGCACGTCCAGGATTGATGAAATATCTGAAATATACTGAAGGGATAGCAAGATTTGCTTACAACCAGATGCCGAATTTCGTAAAAAAACCGCTGAGAACCTTGCTTGCATGGAACTAACAATTATCAACAGTTTTGAATATTTCCAGTCACTCAGAGATGACTGGAACGGGCTGCTGACAAACAGCCCGAATGACTCCCTGTTCATGAGACACGAGTGGTTGAGCGCATGGCTGGAAAGTTACAGCAGATACCATAAACTGCAGGTTCTCCTTCTTAAAGAAAACAATGGGCCAATCAGTATTGCGCCTCTCGTTATTACACAAGAAAGAATATATGGACTCCCTGTTAAAAAAATGACATTCATCTGCGATTCGGCATGGACATCCGGCGATTTTATTACCCCACACCATACCACTGAATCAATAGAAAGATTCGTTGAAACGTTCAAAGAAAAAGAGTTTGACATGATAGATTTTCAGAACATTCCGATCGAATCTCAGACCATATCAGCGCTTCTCGAATCCCTGAGCCGAAAAGGGCATAGATTCGTAACAAAGGAAGGTTCTAATTCTCCTTTTATACAAATAGATATGTCCTGGAATGACTTTTACGGTCAGCTATCTGCCAAGTTTAGAAAGGTAATGCGTAACAAGCTGAACAGGATAAAAAAATTCGGCGACTTCTCTGTAAAAAAATACTCATCGCCGGAAGAAATCAGACAAATACTGCCGATGATTTTCGAAATCGGAACGCGGGGGTGGAAACACAAAATAAAGAACTCCATCTCGAGCACAGAAAACAACAGATCGTTTTATACAAAGTTGACCGAAGCATTCAGTGCTTTAGGCTGGGTGACCATATGGCTTCTTGAATTGAATGACTCCCCTGTGGCCTTTGAGTACCATATCTCATATAAAAATACAGTCCATGCATTGACTGCAGATTACGATGAGAAATATAGAGACCTCTCTCCCGGTTCAATTTTAGACTATTCGATTATGCAGCAACTTTTTGAAAATCGGCGGTTCACTTACGACATGGGATGCGGGAATAGCTTCTATAAAATGAATTGGACGGATAATACTAAAAAACATTTAAGGATTTTAGTTTATTCAGATACGACGTATGGCAAGTTGCTCAGGCATATCGAGAGTACATACATGCCGTTTGCAAAGCGCATCCACTCCAGATTGAAGAGATTTGCAAAAGGTCAGGAATCTCATGCTTAACAAATCAAAAAGCACCATTTTAAAAAAATAAAACATTAGGCGGAAAGACAACATGTCAGTAATGCAAGATCTATACGGAGTCCTGAGGAGGGAATATCACTCATCTATTGTACATGCAATTGATTCAATGATTTATCTAACCAACCGGTGCACAAGCCGCTGCAAGACCTGTAATATCTGGAAGCGAAATGCCGAGGATAATTCGCGCGAGCTTGGATGGAACGAGTGGGCCGTGATCCTGAACAAGCTTAAAGCCTACGGTACAAAGACACTTGAGATTTTTGGCGGTGATGCCCTTTTAAGAAAGGACATCATCTACAATGTAATAAGGTTCTGCGACAAGAGCGGGATTGAGACCTTTTTCCCTACGAACAGCATCCTCCTTGATAGAGAAACTGCGAAGGGCCTTGTTGATGCTGGTCTCGGGACGGTGTACATTTCTATCGATGATGTCGGCTTGAAAAACGACGCCATACGGGGAAAAGACGGATCTTTCAATATGGTAAAGAGTGCGCTTGAGAATATCTGCCGCGAAAGGGGCAGCGGGAAAAGACCGCACATAGTAATCTGCACCACTATCTCAAGCCTGAACTTTACGCATTTTAGGGATATAGTAAATTTCCTGAAGAATTATCCCATAGACGCCATATACCCGAGGGTGGTTGGTGAATTTAATAACGAGAACATTAGAAACTCTGCCATAAACGGCATAACACCAGAGCCTTATTTTACAACGAGCGATGGGGACTCGCACCTTTTGACCAAGGAACAGATAAAGGAGTTTAGAAATTTAATAGCTGAGATGAAGAACAGCTCGTCAGGCATCTACATAAATTACGGGGCCGTAGATATTGCCGGGGACAGGGCGTTTACAGAAGGCGTACATAAATTAAGAAGATGTCTTATATGCTCAACGTTAATAACCATAGACCCGTTCGGGAATGTGGTGCCTTGCCCGATGTACAACAGGTATACAATAGGAAATCTGCTCGATGATGAAATTGAATCGGTCTGGGGTAATATGAAACACAGGATGATCATAAAGGAGCAGAAGAAAAAAAATATCAAAATTTGTGAGAATTGCATAATGCGAATCTATTATCCGACTATTGGAGATACATGCGCCTATTATCTAAAAAAGGTGTTATAGGTTCGGAAAAATGGCAAAAGCTCAGAAATTAAGAGTGGTTGTACTCGTAAGCCCCGATATATCTGACATTTATTTCGCGAACCAGCTCATGAAAAAGTTGAATGTGGCCGGGGTTATTGTAGAGAATCAGAACGAGTATTCCAATGTCACGCTCTTCGAGAAAGGACTTAAATATCTCAAAAATCCAAAGCTCATTTCTGGAAAAATAAAGGAAGAGGTTTATGGAAAACGGTTCAGAGAGCTGGCGTACAGGATAAATTACAAGGGACTCGGTGAAGAGGGGTTAAGGCTCAACCCATCCCCGGGAGTCAAAGTCATCTATACCGAGGGGGTCAGGGCTATAAATAACCCCATTAATGTTGAAAAGATAAAAAGTCTTAAGCCGGATGTTATAGCGGTATGCGGTACTTCGATACTTAAGAAGGACATAATAGCTATACCTCCAAAGGGGGTTTTAAACCTCCATGGCGGGCTCGCTCAGTGGTACAGGGGCGTATGGACCACACTCTGGGCCGTATATAATGGTGAGCCAGAGTATGTAGGAGCAACTGTACATTATGTGAGCGACGGGATAGACGATGGGAACATCATCTATCAGGGACGCCCGGAGATTACCGAGGGCGATAACCAGGAAACCCTATATGTCAAGGTCGTAAAACTCGGCATAGATCTCATGGTAAAGGCGATAAACGAGATCGGGAACGGTACAGTAAGGAGCTATCCCTTAAAGCAGAAGGGAAGGCTATATTTAAGTAGGCATGTTACCCCTGAGGTGGTCAGGGAGACATGGAAGAGGGTTGAAGCCGGGGCCATAAGAGACTATCTAAGGGGTCAGACAGCGAGAAAAAAGATAGAGATCTATGAATAATTGGACTGGATGATCGGGATAAATATGAATAGAAGGAAGTTTATTGTAAAAGGTCTGCTTGCCCTCTCAGCCTTCTTTTTCAGGAGGCTTTGGTTTAAGGGCGGATCAGCGGAAGCGGCTGTGGTGCCGGGCCCGTTGGAATCAAAGCCCTCAAAGAGTAAGAAGATGGTGGAGCCTGGACCCAGGGTCGTATCTGTCCGTTCAGAGGGCGTAACAGGCTGGGATTCCAGGTCATACCCGTATGCCGATTCTGTCAACGAGCGCCTTGTTGTGAAGATGCTGAACGAGTCCGTAAAAGGGCTTACGTCGGAGTCTGATGAGGGCGACGCGTGGAGGCGCATATTCATCTCCTATAAAAAAGGTGATATTATAGCCATTAAGCCTAATTTTAACGATCTCTATAAAGGGTTTAAGGGATTTGTCGCTTCGCCCGCCGTCTTGAACGCAATCATCGAAGGCCTTGTTAGTTTCGTCAGAGTGCCGGCGGGGGACATCATCATCTATGACTGCACCAGGATAATCCCTGATGAGTTCAGGGATAGGATCCGCTACAAGGTGAGATATGTTGAGCCTTTTGGGAGCAGTTTATTAAGAAAGGTCAGATATAAGACCCTCGGGAACGACCTCGTAAAGGCTGATCTTAATTACGAGATAAAGATGAGCGCTGAAGTGAAGGACAAAAAAGGGATTTCGGTCAAATGCTATCTCCCGAAGGTCATAACCGGCGCGGCCCACATAGTCAATGTCCCTATACTTAAGAGCCACCAGTATGTTTCGAATTCCGGAGCCCTAAAAAACCACTACGGTACGGTAAGGTTCAGCGATGGACACACAGGCCCCGAGTACCTCCATCCGCCGATACTTGATGAATCCATAGTGGACATTAACAGCCATCCGGAGATACGGACCAAGACAAGGCTCATCGTCATGGACGGGCTTTTCGGAAGGCTTGCAAAAAAGGGAGGCCTCCCCGAGAGATGGAAGTCCTTCGGAGATAAGAGCCCCGACAGTTTCCTGGTCTCTGCTGACCCTGTGGCAATAGACACCGTCGCCTTACACCTTTTGAGCCGGGAGGCAAAGGAAAGAGGCGAAGCGCTCCTGCCGCACGAGTACCTGCACATCGCCAACGATAAAGGGCTCGGCGTCCACGAGGATCAGGGCCATGACAGCGAGTTCAAACGCATTGAGCTGAGGTACATAAAAATCTGATGCTACTCAAGACCATATTCTGGGCAAGCCTTGTTCTTGCGCTCTACGTATATTTCCTGTATCCCGTTACGGCTTCAATCTTGGCGTCAGTCCTAAAAAGGCGCGTTAAGAAAAACCCCATGGAGCCCGGCGTCACCATAGCCATAGCCGCGTTCAACGAAGAGGCGCATATAGGCGCGACCATAGAAAACAAGCTTAATATAGATTACCCGAAAGACAGGGTCGAGATAATTGTCATCTCTGACGGCTCAACCGACAGGACTGACGAGATAGTAAAAGGGTACGCAGCGAGCGGGGTGCGCCTCATAAGGCAGGAACCAAGGCAGGGCAAGACCGTAGCGCTCAACAGGGCTGTCCCCGGGGCAGAAGGAGAGATAGTGGTTTTTTCGGATTCGAACTCTATCTATTCCAGAAACGCCCTTAAAGAGCTTGTCTCTAACTTCTCTGACCCAACGGTCGGTTACGTGACCGGTAAGATGGTGTATGTAAATGGAGACGGCTCTGTAATAGGGGACGGCTGCTCCACGTACATGAAGTATGAGAATTGGCTCAGGGGCGTTGAAACCTCCATAGGCTCGATAGTCGGGGTGGACGGGGGGATTGACGCGGTGCGAAAAAGCCTTTTCTCACCGATGCAGCCGGACCAGATACCTGATTTCATACTGCCCCTTAAGGTCATAGAGAAGGGGTACAGGGTCGTATACGACCCTGCGGCGCTCCTCAATGAGAATTCGCTTGGAAAATCGTCGGACGAGTACAGGATGAGGGTCAGGGTCTCGCTCAGGTCCATGCACGCCCTGTGGGACATGAAACACCTCCTTAACCCTTTCAGGTACGGATTTTATTCATGGCAGCTTTTTTCCCACAAGGTGCTCCGTTACGGGGTGTTCGCACTCCTCGGAACGATGTACCTTTTTAACCTCGCCCTTGTCCAGGAAAGATTCTATCTCATCTCGTTCGTACTTCAGAATATATTCTACGCCTCCGCTGCGATGGGCCTTTACATCGAGAGGAGCGGGAGGGAGAATACAGGCCTTTTCTATATACCTTTTTACTTCGGCCTCATCAACCTGGCCGCGGCCCATGCCTTCTGGAAGTTTCTAAGGAACGAGCGGCAGGTTATATGGACGCCAAGGAAGGGGTAATGGAAGAAAAAATCAAAGTCCTGTATATCACAACCCTTTTCGGTAAGATGGGCGGGGCGGAACGCAACCTCTTCGACATTGTGAGCAACCTGGACAGAGAGCGTTTTGTTCCCTATATTTTATGCCTGAAAGGAGGAGAGCTGGTCGGTGAGGTAACAGCCAGGGGTGTCTTTGCCAGGGACTTGCAACTGGGAAAAATATTCAGCCTGGATGCCGCACGGAAGGGGATCGACCTCTTCAGGTTCATTAGGAAGGAAGGGATCAAGGTCGTAGTCACCTACCACCATGACGCCGACATCTGGGGGGGGCTCGTGGCCATGCTGGCCAAGGTACCGGTAGTCATCTCCAGCAGGAGGGACATGGGCTACCAGTTGGAGCGCCACCACATTTGGCTATACAGGCTGCTGAACCGGTTCTACACCGGGATCATTTCTGTATCAGACACGGTAAAAGATGCCGTCGTGCAACGGGAGTGGGCCCCGGCCAACAAGATTACGACCCTGCACAACGGCCTTGACTTCACGGGTTATCAGCCAACACCATCAACCGACGAGATCAGGGCATACCGGGAGTCTCTGGGTATAAACCCCAACAGGGTGGTCATAGGCATGGTCGCGGCGTTCCGTCCGGTGAAAGGACATATCTATATGGTGAAGGCTGTCGCAGAGGTCGTCAGGAAACATCCCAACATCCAGTTGGTGGTCGTCGGATACAAAGACACCGAATACTTCCAGGAGGTGGCAGAGTTAATCCGTAACCTGGGCATGGAGGACCATGTCATCTGCCTTGGCGACAGAAAGGACATCCCGATGCTGCTCTTTACCTTCGACATATTTGTGCTCCCTTCCGAGAGCGAGGGGTTCTCCAATGCCCTGCTGGAGGCCATGGCCGCCGGGCGCCCCACTGTGGCCACCAAGACCGGCGGCAATGCCGAGGCGGTCATCGACGGCATAACCGGCGTTCTCGTACCTCCAAAGGACCACATCGCGCTGGCAGAAGCGCTTGTAAAGCTGGTGGAGAACCCCGGTTTGAGAGACTCAATGGGGCAGGAAGGACAACGCAGGGTGGCAGAGGTGTTTACCCTTCGCTCTATGCTCGCCAAGACGGAAGAGTTTTACGACTACCTGCTCATAAGAGAGGCTGCAACAGAAGAGTTGACCTCAAGAGTGAATTTCAGGACAGCAAAGCGCCTGGCCAAGATATTCATAAGCTACATCCTGTATTATTCCGGTATTGTAGGAGCCTGCAAGATGGCACGGGCCCGGGCCATGGAACCCAAGGTACTGGCATATCACAGCATCAGCGCCATTACCCTGCCGTCTCTCGAGATCGAGCAGGAACTCGCCAACTTTGAGCATCAGGTGCGCTACCTCACAAAGAACTTCCGGGTCCTTTCAGCGGACGACTTCCTCCGGTGCAGGGCCGACGGGGGTAATTTCCCGAAGAATGCGGTTCTGATAACTTTTGACGATGGTTACCGGGACAACTACGTGAACGCCTTTCCCATCCTCAAGAAGTATTCTGCCCCGGCGGTAATCTTCCTTACCACCGATCCGATAGAGAAGGGTGAGCCTCTCTTTTACGATGCCTTGCGGCAGGCCATAACCAACACTTCGCGGCGGTTGCTGGACCTGCGTGAAGCTGGTCTTGGGCGGTATGCCATCGAGCCCGGCAATGATCTGTTGAATTCCAGTACGGTCAGGGAGATAATAGCTTTCAGCAAGACTTTAGATAATTGCCAAAAGGACCGATTAATTGAAACTGTCCGGCAACAACTTGATGTTAACGGCAATCACAACAGCAGGCTCTACCTTTCATGGGATGAGATTGCAGAGATGTCGGCCTACGGAATAGAATTCGGCGGCCATACGAAGAGTCATCCCCAATTATCCAGGCTTGCCTATGAGGAGTGCAGAGTAGAACTGGTCCTTTCCAAAAAAATCATCGAAGAGCGATTGGGCAAGAAGGTGCGGATGTTGGCGTACCCATTCGGGAGCAAAAACGATTATAATGCCGTGGTGGAAAAGGCGGCCATGGCAGCGGGTTACGAGTGCGCCTTCGAGCTCGGCGGGCAGAATGGCGTCATCAACAACGCTAAGTTTACCATAGGGCGTAAGATGGTAGACTCCGCCATGAACTCGTCCCTTATGGGAGGTTTCTGCAAGTCGGTATTTGCGGCGGACCTGGTTGGGGTCTATAGTCGTGAGGTCTTATCGCCACATGTTGTATGATACGTTCCTGAAGAAGTTGCTGCTTCACCTGCCGGGGGCAAGAGCCATGGCCAGCCGTTACACCCGTCACATCCCGCGGGTGCTGATGTACCACCGATTTATGAACCAGGGGCTCATCAAGGGAGTATCAGGCGCCGTCTTCAAGTGGCACCTTAAGGTTATACGAGACCATTTCCAGGTGCTCAGCCTGGGGCAGTATGCGGACATGGTCAAGTGTGGTACCTGTCCCAATGATGTGGCTATAATTACTGTGGACGATGCCTATCTCAATTTTTACACCGTGGCCTATCCCCTGCTGAGGGAATATGAGATGCAGGCCACCCTCTTCGTGGCGACAGATTTCATTGATAAACGTCAATGGTTCTGGTGGGATAAAATAAAATACATCATGGAGAAAACCACAAGAGAGACGGCTGATATACAGAACCTTGGACATAACCTAACTGTCAGCACCAAACCCCCTCGTGCCAGATATGCAGGGTGGAGCACACTGTGTGACTACTGCCTGCCTCTCCCGGCAGAAGCGCGGGAAACGTTTATCCGTTCTGTGGCGACTTCGCTGGGCGTGAACATTCCGCCTTTACCTGTCGATAATTTCAGACAGATGACATGGGAGCAGGTGCGGGAGGTTTCCCGCAATAACGTGGAGGTCGGGACGCACACGATTTCCCACACCATCCTCACGAGTCTCGATAAAGAACGGTGGCCTTATGAGATAGAAGGGTCCAAGAGTTGCCTGGAACAAGAAATCGGCAGGCCGGTCAAAAGTTTCTGTTACCCTAACGGCATGCCATCGGACTACAGTAACGAGACCGCTGTGGCGGTGAGGAAGGCAGGCTATACAGCAGCGGTCGTAGCCCATGAAGGGCCGTATGACCGGGCAGATCTTTACACCATTAAGCGCATGGGCATCGCCTCGAATGACCGGGCGTCCTTTTTGTGGAAGGTCAGCGGGTTCAGTATGATTAGGATCTTATGAACTCCTTTAGACAGTTTCGTGAGACATTCCTCAGGGACTTGGGGCGTTACTTTGTCCTAATGGAGGACCGGCGATTTATACCGGTGCTCAAAGTATGGCTGTACACTCCGGGGTTGTGGATAATATTTCTTTACAGATTGGGGCAGTATATCAAGTCAAAGACTGACAGATTAAGATTATTCAAGCCCGTTGGCTGGGCATACAGCTATTTTTATTTCCTGATCTCCCTGCTCACAGGGATTCTTATACCTATCGAGTCCAAAATCGGAGCAGGTTTGTATATCGGACACTGGGGCGGGATATTTATCCATCCGAATACAATCATAGGTGTTAACTGTAACCTTTCCCAAGGCGTTACCATCGGAGAGGGTGGAAGAGAGGGCAACCGCGGCGTGCCGGTTATCGTCGATCAGGCCTACATAGGCCCTGGAGCAAAGTTATTCGGCAGGATCACCATCGGAAATAACGTAGCTATCGGAGCCAATGCGGTTGTTAACAGGTCGGTGCCTGATGACGCCGTAGTGGGTGGGATTCCAGCCACGGTGTTAAACTACAAAGGCAGTAGAGACTTTGTAATTGTTGACAGGCAATCGATATGACTGACCACAAAGAACCACTGGTAAGCGTTGTCATAACTACATTTAATTACGCGGCTTACCTGCCGAAGGCCATTAATTCGGTTCTGAGCCAGACTTACGG
>CAYMUX010000039.1:11076-27061 GCA_964393845.1 uncultured Nitrospiraceae bacterium | reverse complement strand
TGAATCGTGCCTCTCTCATCCTGGAATATAAAGCTTATCTTCCGGACATTAAAATTAAGCGTCACTTCGCCGGCAAACCGCTTTCTAAACGCCAGACTCACGCCATAGACCGGCAATACAAAAACAAGCGCGTTGAAGATGGCATCCACCGTTGCCATCTTCGTGATAAATACCCCGAGTACGTTAAACAACAGCAGGAATGCGAATGCAATCACATGGAGATGCCTGAAGAAAATACGCTCTTCACGCGGCATGTAAAAGGTATAGTTATTTTTTCCGACTGAGTCTGTCACAACCTGTAATTCCGTTCTGTACGCATATGTTTAGGGTCAACGGTATATTATACATTTTATCGTCCTGGTTTTTTTCTTGAAATTATGCCTGACACGCGGTTAAGATAATTAAAAAGCCGTCAATGCCGATAAGTCTGCACTTTAATATGAATCTCTTTGGTTCTCACCCTTGATATTAATCATTACGTAACTGATATGGAAAATGAAAAAAGAACGGACAATTTCTTTCTGAACAGAAGGGGACGCAACCGGTATTTTACAAAAGAGTTCTCTGCCGGAAACATCGGCAAGATCATTGAAATGAGCGAGGGTGGCATGAGGATAAGGAAAGCAAGCGTGCTGGAAATCAAAGGCCCCTCGTTAACAATCCCGGTTTTCAACAGAGAAATAAAAGCTTATATTGTCTGGCAGGACAAGTATTTTATGGGACTGAGGTGTTCTTATGGATTTGATGTTGTCCCACTGATAAAAAAACTTGCTGAGACACTCAGGGAGCCTGAGTTCAGGCCAAAGAAAACCATCACTGACGATGCGATAGCAGGGATTATGCATAAAGACGTTTTAAGCTCCTGTTTAAATCTTATTGAGGAATTAGAGAACCAGGATATAGACATGACTAAACTCATAACATTTATCGAGGCGATAGACGACTCTTTCCGTGAGACGACAGTACCCGAAGAAGAGGAAACTGAAAAATGCGAAGAGATTAAAGACGCAGAGCCCGCGGATCTTTCAGAGTTATTAATTCATGAAGCACTCAAGGCATCATCAGCAAGGCATGTTGAAATTACCAGTGCAGACTTTGCCGTTGCGAGACTGGGACTTGAGTCAGTCAAAAAAATATCAAGGGATTTTGTGCATGAAAAATTAGCCGACCTGGAAATGCCCTTACCCAACTTCAACGGTTATGAGCCGTTTATCATTCTTAAGACGGTGATCTTCAAGCACCTGTCGCATTTTTTCGGTTTCCAGGATGAAGAAGGAGAAGGAAGCCTCTTATTGTCCCTCGAAACAAAAGGGATTGAAATCTTAATGGACTTGAGCAG
Source organism: uncultured Nitrospiraceae bacterium (assembly GCA_964393845.1). GTDB lineage: Bacteria > Nitrospirota > Thermodesulfovibrionia > UBA6902 > UBA6902 > UBA6902. Next base: position 25,722 of record CAYMUX010000039.1, on the reverse strand, counting down.
CGCGGACTCAAAAGACCTGAAGGATTATTATACATCCTCATCAAAGGTATATTCAGAAATTTCACGGATATTTGAAAGGAACAATTTCGGGAGAGACCTTCTTCTGATCAACAGATCCTACTTTGAAAACAATCTGGAAGAGTTTGAAGACCTGTATGACGGGTATATCCTTGCTCATCTGATCCTTAATCCTTCTTATAAGCCCGTGGATGTAAAACTGACTTTGACTAAACAGCAGCTGATCTACGCATTTCTGATATACCTTACCTTTATCGCCACTAAACTCATTATTGACAGAGATAAAGAGAGTGCGATCTTATTTATACACATGCTTAAAAGGGCGGGCATGAATGACAATAAGATAACGGACTTTCTCAGTGACTCCGTCAGTGAAGCAAATAATGTTTTGGCCAAGCTTGGGCTGAAGGGGAACATCAAGACCGGACCATTACATCACGACACGTTTAAAATAGAAGGCTATCTGCACAGGGACGTACATTCTAAATACCTCATGAAGGCGTTTGATGATTTCAGTATGCTTAAAAGCGTAAAGAGAATGGCCATACGATATGAAGATGAGACATACACACATTTTATTCTAGGCAAACTTATGATGGCTGATGATATCGGGTTTAATACAAAAGCGTATTGTGTAATACCCTGCAGAAACATTTCAGAGAAGGAGCTGTATCTCGATGAATTCAGCTATTTTGATCTCGTCATCTTAAAGGACATTGATCGTCTCCCGAAATGTCATATAAGAGAGTTTGTTAAACTGTGGGGCAGTTATGAAGGTAAATTGATTGTGACATTCAGCAGCAGCAGTTTCCTGGATTTTGATATTAAGGCCCTGTATCTGCTTTTAAAGGACCATATAGTAGACTTCCCCTCGTACTTTTCAGATAAGGGGATATATGAAAGGATGATCGATCATACGATTGATCACCTGAAACCATTTCTGGGAGAACGTGTAATTGACAGGAACATTTATTTAAGTAATACATGTTCAATGGCTTATATTATGAACAATGAATTACGGTTCTACAGCTAGTCCCTGCTTCAGCATTTTTTTGACATTTGGTTTTACTTTCTTTTATTCTTACTTTCATGGGAAAACTCTGGTCCGGTCGCTTTAAAGAAGAAACTGAGAAGACGGTGGAAGACTTTACAGAATCCATATCCTTTGACGTGCGTTTGTGGAGTCATGACATTGAGGGAAGTGTGGCCCATGTTAATATGCTTGGCAGGCAAAAGATCATTCCCCAGAAGGATGCTGATCTTATTATTAAAGGGCTAAGCGAGATCAGTGTGGAGATTCAGCAGGGCCGGTTCAAATTTAAGGACAGTCTTGAAGATGTTCATATGAATATAGAGCAGGCCCTGATCAGGAAGATCGGACCTGCAGGCGGTAAACTGCATACTGCCCGGAGCAGGAATGACCAGGTGGCCCTTGATATCAGGCTGTATCTCAGGGATGAGATCCGTGAGATTATCAAACTGATTAAAGGCTTTCAGAAAGTCATAGTAGCCTCAGCCCATAAAAATATCGATATCATAATGCCCGGTTACACGCATCTTCAGAGGGCGCAGCCTGTGCTGCTGTCACACCATCTGCTTGCATATTTTGAAATGCTGGAGCGGGACCGGGCGAGGCTTGAAGACTGCCTGAAGAGGGTAAATGTTATGCCTCTGGGCTCAGCGGCATTGGCGGGGACAACACTGCCGATTGACAGGGGTTATGTTGCAAGGCTTTTGAAATTCCCTGCATTGTCGGAAAACAGTATTGATGCAGTTTCGGACAGGGACTTCGTGATTGAATTTATTTCCGCCTCAGGCATTCTGATGGTCCACCTGTCGAGGCTTGCAGAGGAATTTATTATATGGAACAGTGAAGAGTTCGGCTTCATCGAACTCCCCGATGCATTTACAACAGGTTCAAGCATTATGCCGCAAAAGAAAAACCCTGATGTGCTTGAACTGACGCGCGGTAAGGCAGGAAGGGTTTTTGGGAACCTCGTTACGATCATGACGGTAATGAAGGGGCTTCCTCTTGCATATAACAGGGACATGCAGGAAGACAAGGAGCCTCTCTTTGACACTATTGATACGGTAAAGGCGTGCCTTCATGTTCTGACGAAAATGATGCCCAGGGTGCGGTTCAACAGGGAAAGGATAGGGGGGGCCACAGCGGCAGGATTTTTAACTGCCACTGATATTGCAGAATACCTTGTAAAAAAGGGAATGCCGTTCAGGGAGGCCCACAGCGTTACCGGTAAAATAGTTAAATATTGTATAGAAAAAAATGAAACCCTGATGGATTTGAAGCTGGAGGATTTGAAACAGTTTTCAAAACTGCTCGGTCAGGATGTTTTTCATTATATTACAGTGGAAACTTCCGTTGACGGAAAGAAGTCCTTCGGTGGAACGTCAAAGCAAATGGTGCTTGCAAGGATCAAAAAGATTAAAAGCAGGAAGTAGGAAATGGGAATCAAAAAAGATAAAAGAATTTTTAAATGTCTGAACATTAGTTTCAGCATTTTACTTTTTACTTTTTACTTTTTACTTTTTACTTTTATTACAGCCTGCGGCAGGAGGGCGGACCCTTTTCTCCCTTCATATGACGAAAAATCTCACACTGAAGATATAGATAAAAATAAAGAAGGGAAGAAAAAAACCGGGGGGGCTTTAATAAAGGAAGGTATGAAGAAGGCGGAAGAGAGTACGGCAGCAAGTCCCGATGCGCCGACTGCTCCTAAAGCTGTTTACACGGGGAAGTCTGTCATTATTACATGGGATGAAGTCCTGAAGCAGGGGGTAACGTCATACAGGATATACCGTTCTTCCGGTGACGGTTTTAAATTGGCCGGTGAAACAGTGACTCCTGCTTTCACGGACCGGGACATAACGCAGGGCATAAAGTATTATTACAAGGTGACGGCAGTCGGACTATCAGAGAGCATTTCATCAGAAGAAATATTGGTTTCAACGGAGAATAAATAAGATATGAGAGACAAAATACAGAAGGCATTTAAAGAAAGTATATCTGTTAAGCAGCAGTTTGTTGAGAAAAATATCGATACTATAATTGAAGTATCAAGACTTCTTGCCGATACGTTCAGCAATGGGAATAAACTACTGCTCTTTGGAAATGGCGGCAGCGCCTGTGATGCATCTCATATTGCTGCCGAGTTTGTTAACAGATTCAAGAGGGAGCGCCCGGCTTTTCCAGCCATAGCCCTCAATACCGACATGGCGGTACTTACTTCCATTGCCAATGATTATGACTATTCCGAAATATTCGCCCGCCAGATGAAGGCGCTTGCCCAGGAAGGTGATGTAGTTATAGCAATCAGTACCAGTGGAAGTTCACCTAATGTTGTAAAGGCAGTAGAGGTTGCCAGGAAGAAAAAGATAAAGACCATTGCAATGACGGGCGAAAAGGGAGATGTCCTGGCATCGAAATGTGATTATATTTTTGTCGTGCCTTCCAAGAGTACCCCCCGGATACAGGAGACCCATATTACCCTTGGGCATGTCCTTTGCCAGATGGTGGAGGAAATACTTTTTGAGGCCTACAGGGAGAAGTAGTCCATCGCTAACAGTTGTTCAATAAACAAATACCGACAACAAATAACGTTCTGACCGAGAATGGAATATCAAGCGCTGGAAATGCTAATATTGGCATATGAAAAATACAGTTTTAGTGTCGATATTACTTTTCTTTCTGCCGTTTATTTCAAATGCGGACATGCCTTTGCTGAAATTAAGGGCCAGCAGCCATCCCGGTTATTTAAGGATTGTACTGGAAGGGCCTGAGTCTGTAATAGCCAAAAAGTCAGTATCCCAGAAGGGGAGTGATATTCTTATATCTTTCCCTGATGTAAGTTTTTCAATTCAGGCAGAGGGCGCAGTAATTACTTATAGTAAGATAAATAAGGACACCATCATGATTTCACCGGGGGTTTTCAGCGGGATAAAGGTTTTCACTCTGAAGGACCCGTCCAGGCTTGTTATAGATGCATATATGAAAGAGGAAAAGGGCGCTGTCCCTCCTGTTGAGCCGCAAACAAAGGAAAGGGGGAATGACCTCTTCAGGATTAAAACTGTTGTTATTGACCCCGGACACGGCGGTTATGAAAGCGGTATTGTGAAAGACAATAATAAAGAAAAAAACGCTGTCCTTGATATTGCCCAAAAACTCGGTGCGCTGATAAACAGCGGCTCCGCCGGGAGCTTTCTTACAAGGGGAAGTGATCGTTTTATGCCGCTGAGTGAGAGGGTGAATTTTACAAACAGCAAGGGTGCGGATGTTTTTATCAGCATCCATGTCGGGCATCACAGAGACGTTGTAATTTATATCCCTCTAGTCACGGATATGCCATCCGATGTCGTCAAACCATATTTAAACAGCAAGGGTCAGGCGGAGTATGAGAAGGATACTCTGACCCTTTTTAAGGCTGTGAGAGAGGCCGTGATATCGGCATTCGGAGAGAATATGGTATCGGTTAAGCCGATGCCTTACAGTATTATCTCCGGAATAGAATCAGCAGCTCTGATGATTGAGTTTCCGTCGTTTGAACATGCTGATTATAAAGAAGAGTATAACTCAAAGATAGCAAATACACTGTATAAAGGACTGAACATTTATGAAGAGATTAAAGATAAATAGAAACCTGCTCAAGAATATGAATACCGGGCTTGTACTGGTAATGCTGTTTGCAGTCAGCGCAGGCACGAGCTTTTTTCTTTTTAAAGATAAATTTGCCTTTGACTCTTCTTTTATTGCCGATATAGAGTCCAGACAGGATAAAAAGGTTAGTGAGAGTCCAAAGCAAGAGACCCGCAGACTTTACCAAGCCGATAAGCAGGAACAAGACAGTAAAGATAGTGTGGTCTTAAGAAAAGATACGTTGCTTGTTGCTGCGGAGGATATAATAGAAAAATACGTAAAGCCTTACAATGTGAGGCTTCTGGACTTGTATATGGATCAAGAAGGTGTAATTTATATAGATTTCGGTGATGAGCTTAAGAGAAATTTTAATGGCGACGCAATTGAAGAAATAAAGATTATTGCCGGCCTGTTCAGCGGGATCAAGTCTACTGTACCCGGATTTACGGCGCTTAAGGTTTTAATTGAAGGCAGTGAGGCTGAAAGCTTCGGCGGCCATATTGATATATCAAAACCGATAGGAGAAGAAATTGCAAAGCATATCTAATGAATTGCCGATAGGTATCTTTGATTCAGGCGTCGGCGGGCTTACCGTTATGGAGGAAGTAATAAAGCAGCTGCCTGAAGAAAATATATTATATCTCGGAGATACCGCACGGGTGCCTTATGGAATAAGGTCGGCAGAGACGGTTACGAGGTATTCCCTGGAAATGACCGACTTCCTCGTTGGAAAGGGCATAAAGCTTCTGGTCGTTGCCTGCAACACCGCATCGGCCCTGGCCCTGACGGCTATAAAAGAAAGGTTTGATATACCGGTAATTGGAGTTATTGAGCCGGGTGCAAAGAGGGCGATGGAGGCTACGAGGTCAAAAAGGATCGCCATAATAGGCACGGAGGGGACAATAAAAAGCAACTCTTATGTGCACGCGATAAACGTCCTGTACGGCAACAAACCAATAGTCATTAAAGAGCACGGGCTCATACGTTTTGACAGATATTTTAAGGTCACTCTTGACGACCTCACCATCTTTACAAAGGCATGTCCGCTTTTCGTGCCGCTTGCTGAGGAAGGCTGGTCGTCCAATGACGTTGCTGTGCTTACCGCCAGACATTACCTCGAAGGTTTTAAAAAAGAATCCATTGACACTCTTGTTCTCGGTTGCACTCATTACCCTCTGTTAAAGGGTGTTATTTCCGGGGTCATGGGTGATGGCATAGCACTTATAGATTCTGCTCAGGAGACGGTCAAAGAGATAAATAAGACCTTGGGTCAATATGGCATAAAAAACACGTCTCCATCAGAGCCGCTGCGGAGATTTTACGTCACCGACGCCCCTGAAAGATTTATAAAGGTCGGTGAGCGGTTTTTAGGCCGGAAGATATTGCATATTGAAAAAATAAATATAGGAGGATAACGGATGCGTCCTGACGGAAGACGGGTTGATGAGCTCAGAAGCATTAAGATTATTAGAAATTATTTAAAGTCTGCAGAAGGTTCTGTACTGATTGAGATGGGAGATACAAAAGTAATATGCACGGCTTCAATAGAAGAAAGGGTGCCGCAATTTCTTAAAGACCAGAAAAAGGGCTGGATTACCGGTGAGTATTCCATGCTTCCGCGGGCTACCAATATACGTACCGCCAGAGAATCGTCGATGGGAAGAGTAGGGGGACGGACACATGAAATACAGAGGCTCATCGGCAGGACCATGCGTTCTATTGTAGATCTCGGGGCGTTGGGTGAACGTACCATCTGGCTTGACTGTGATGTGATCCAGGCAGATGGCGGCACCAGGACCGCATCAATAACAGGTGCGTTTGTGGCGCTTAAAGATGCAGTAGGCCGTGCACTGGAGACTAAACTCATTAAAAGACAGCCCATTAAAGAGTATGTTGCAGCAGTGAGTGTCGGCGTTGTCGACGGTGAACCGAGACTTGATCTTGCTTATGCAGAGGATTCGACGGCTGAAGTTGACATGAATATTGTAATGACCGGGTCCGGGAAGTTCATTGAAGTCCAGGGAACAGCCGAGACAAGCCCCTTTGGCAGGCAGCATCTTGATGAATTAATCAGTCTTGCAGAATCAGGGATCAAGCAGATTATTGCCCTTCAGAAGGAAGTGCTGGGGGAATAAAAATTGAGAGTTAAGAGGTAGGAGTTAAGAGTTATGTTCCCCCCTTTAGAAAAGGGGGGTAGGGGGGGATTTGAAGGCTTGTCAGGCAACTATGCTTTCCTCTTTTTAAACTTTTTTTTAAACTTTTGCTCTTCTGTCCTTTTGTGTTATTATTCAGCATCGGGGACGCTGAAGTTATTTTATTTTTTCACTCACATAATCAGGGCTCTACTCATGGAACACAAAAGTATAAAGAAATGGCCTGAGGATGAAAGGCCGAGGGAAAGGCTTTTCAAAATAGGAGCGGACGGGTTGAGCACGGCCGAGCTCATAGCGATAATTTTGAAAACAGGAGGCAGGGACAAAAGCGCGCTTGAGCTTGCGAGAGAGATGCTTATCCATTTCAGCAGCCTTAAAGAGATAGAAGCCGCCGCTGTGGCCGAATTTGCAGATATAAAGGGAATAGGCAGCACTAAAATAGCCCAGATGAAGGCCGCCTTTGAACTCGGCAGGAGGCTTTTGCAGTCTGATAAGGATGCCGGATCAGCGTCCCCGTCTTTCAGAAACAGCAGGGAGGTATATGAATATTTCAGGCCCAGATTTTATGGTCTGAAAAAGGAAAGATTTCTCTGTGCATTGCTTGATACGAAGAACCGGGTGTTCAAGGAATCAATCGTATCAGAGGGTACGCTGACGTCCTCTCTTGTACATCCCCGTGAGGTATTCAGGGACGCGATAAAGGAAGCCGCCGCCTCGGTGCTGTTTGTCCACAATCATCCGAGCGGAGACCCGAACCCCAGCAGGGATGATATAGATATCACGAAGAGACTTGTTGAGACCGGGAAGGTCATCGGTATCAATGTCATTGACCATATCGTCATTTCTGACGGGGCATATCTGAGCCTGATGGAACAGGGTTATATGAATTGACAATTATCAAGTAATAAGTTTAATTTAACCGTATTAATAATAATCCAATATTGAACTAAGGAGAAAGAGATGGCAAAGGTTCAAAGGGCACTAATAAGCGTTTCAGACAAAACCGGAATCGTAGAATTGGCAAAAGGACTCGGCAAGCTGGGGGTAGAAATACTGTCAACCGGCGGCACTGCAAAGGCCTTAAAAGATGCGGGCTTGAGCGTGAAAGATGTATCTGAACATACCGGCTTTCCGGAAATGATGGACGGCAGGCTAAAGACTCTGCATCCGAAGATTCACGGCGGACTGCTCATGAGAAGAGACAATCCGAAAGACAGGGAGGAAACGGAAAAGCATGGCATTAAATCAATAGACATAGTGGTCGTCAATCTCTATCCCTTTGAACAGACCGTTTCAAAACCGGATGTGAAGTTTGAAGTCGCTATAGAGAACATTGACATAGGCGGGCCGACCATGCTGCGGGCAGCGTCGAAGAATTTCAAAGACGTGATAGTTATCGTCGATCCCGCTGATTACACGAAAGTGCTGGATGAATTGAATTCAAACAATGGCGAGGCGCTTTATGAGACCAAATACTATCTCGCCAGAAAGGTCTTTTCCCATACCGCCCGCTACGACACATTAATCTCCAATTACCTGAACAAACTGGCTGAGCCGGACGTTATATTCCAGCCCACCCTTAATATGAGTTACACAAAAATCAGCAGCCTGAGATACGGCGAGAATCCCCATATGAAGGCTGCCGTATACAAAGAGCCGTTGTACGGGGGCTTATCTCTTGTTGACGCAAAGATACTCCAGGGCAAGGAGATGTCTTACAATAATTATCTTGATTCCAGTGCGGTAATCGATCTTGCAAAAGAGTTTAAAGACAGGCCTGCCGCAGTTATCGTCAAGCATAATAATCCGTGCGGCGTAGCTGTGGCCGACTCCATCAGTGTGGCATACAAGAAAGCCTTTGAGACCGATCCGATCTCTGCATTTGGAGGCGTTATTTCATTAAACAGGAAGGTTGATGAAGCAACAGCAAAGGAGATACTGAACCTCTTCGTTGAAATAATCATTGCCCCCGGATTTGACGCGGATGCGTTAAAGCTTTTAAGTACAAAACCCAATATCAGACTGCTCGAACTGGATATTACAAAAGACGTCACAGGGTTTGAAATGAGAAAAATTCAGGGAGGACTGCTCGTTCAGGAGCGTGATACCGGAATGATTGAGGACCTGACATCCCTGAAGGTCGTAACAAAGAGAAAACCTGATGCAGATGAATATGCGGCAATGGCATTTGCCTGGAGAATTTGCAAGCACATGAAGTCAAACGCGATCATTTATACCTCAAAAGATCGGACACTCGGCATCGGCTGTGGGCAGACAAGCAGGGTCGATTCCGCAAAGCTCGCGGCTATGAAGGCTGCTAATTGCAACATATCGTTGAAAGGCTCGGCTGTCGCCTCTGACGCCTTTTTCCCGGCTAGGGACGGCATAGAGGTAGTCGGGAATGCAGGTGCAACCGCGATTATTCAACCCGGGGGTTCCATTAAGGACAGCGATGTAATAGTGGCTGCTGACGAAATGAATATGGCGATGATTTTTACGGGGATGAGACATTTTAAACATTAATATTTTTTGTAGGACGTTGGGGCGTAGGGGCGTAGCATGCTACGCCCCTACGCCCGTACATTACGCCCCTACAAATAATTACATAAATTAAGAAACGGAGGACACATTGAAAGTTCTGGTAATCGGAAGCGGCGGAAGGGAGCACGCGCTTGTATGGAAGCTTCTCCAGAGCCCGAGAGTTGAAAAAGTATTCTGTGCTCCGGGTAATGCAGGCATATCGGAAATTGCCGAGTGTATTAACATCAGGGCAGACGATGCTGATGCGCTTTTGAATTTCGTCAAATATAACTGGATTGATTTGACGGTTGTCGGACCTGAAGTGCCGCTGACTGCCGGGATTGTTGATACCTTTGTAAAGGAAGAGAGGAGGATTTTCGGCCCTGATAAAAGCGGCGCCCGGCTTGAAGGAAGTAAAATATTTGCAAAGGATTTTATGCGCAAATACGGGATTCCGACGGCCGAGTACAAAACATTTACATCTTATATGCAAGCTGAAGAATATGTAAGGCTCAAAGGGGCGCCTATCGTGATCAAGGCTGATGGTCTTGCAGCAGGGAAGGGAGTTATTGTCGCTGAAACCGTTGATGAAGCTACAAATGCATTGAAGCTGATAATGAAAGATAAGGCATTTGGCGATGCAGGCAATAAGGTCCTTGTCGAACAGTGTTTAAAAGGAGAAGAGGCATCTTTTATGATCCTGACGGATGGAAAGACCGTTATTCCTCTTGCCACATCCCAGGACCATAAAAGAATCTTTGACGGTGATAAAGGCCCCAATACCGGCGGAATGGGCGCCTACAGTCCGGCGCCTCTGATAACGGACTTATTACAGGCGGAAATTATGCGAAGTATAATTAATCCCATTATGAATGGTTTGCAGCGGGAGGGGATAAATTACAGGGGAGTCCTGTATGTGGGTATTATGGTTTGTGACGGAAAGCCCTTTGTGCTGGAATTTAATGTCCGTTTCGGAGACCCCGAGGCACAGCCGATTTTAGCAAGACTCGACAGCGATTTTTTTGAACTCCTGAAAGCAACGGCAGAAGGCAGATTAAAAGATGTGACCGTTACCTGGAAAGACGATGCATCGGTTTGTGTTGTCATTTCATCAAAAGGATATCCCGGTAAATATGAAAAAGGGGAAAAAATCACGGGACTTGATTCTTTTGAAAATGATAAAAATGCAGTAGTCTTCCATGCAGGAACGAGAATGAAAAATGGAGAAATAGTTACATCCGGGGGAAGGGTTCTTGGAGTCACTGCTCTGGGCCAGGACATTAAGACGGCTAAAGACAATGCATATAAGGCCATAGAGAAAATCCATTTCAACGGAATGCACTACAGAAAGGATATCGCGGATAAAGCGATAAAAAAATATTTATAAAATCTCCCCTGGCCCCTCTTTGCCAAAGAGGGGTATAAAATCCCCCTTTGAAAAAGGGGGACTAAGGGGGATTTTTAAAATGAGGAGATATTATGAATCCGAAAGTCTTAATAGTTATGGGCAGTGATTCCGATTTGCCGGTAATGGAAAAAACAAGCAAGATGCTGGAAGAATTTAATATACCTTATCACATGACTGTTTCTTCTGCTCACAGAACTCCTGACAGAACACTGAAGCTGGTGAAAAATGCAGAAAAGACCGGTGTTGAAATAATAATTGCCGGAGCCGGAGCCGCTGCTCATCTTGCAGGAGTAATAGCTTCACATACAATACTTCCAGTAATAGGTGTTCCTATTGATTCCTCTCCTCTTGAGGGAATAGATGCCCTGTACTCAACAGTCCAGATGCCGCCCGGAATTCCTGTAGCTACAATGGCAGTCGGCAAAGCAGGCGCAAAAAATGCCGCTATCTTTGCAGCTCAGATTTTAGCGCTGAATGATTCCAGGATTTCCGCAGCACTTAAAGACCATAAGAAAAAAATGGCGCAGGAAGTCGTAAAAAAGGCCAGGAAGGTTGAGAAGGGGTAGATTTTCATCCTCTACACTGACATACTTAAATTATGAAAACATCTGAAGTTATTGCAGTTATCCAGATTCTGGCAGGGACAGCAATAATACTGATATCTATTATCAGGAGCCTTAAAATTCAGGCGCCTGTGCCGGGGAAAATAACAAAGGCAGGGCTGATCGCAACATCTCTTGCCGCCTTGTTTCTTATAGGGTGCGCCTTTTCATTGTTATCACTGTTAGCTAATATCAGCTTCCCTGTTGAAATGATTTCAGGCAGCTTATTTTTAGGAAGCGCATGCTTTGTTTATATTGCTTTAAAATTATCAGAAAACACTCGCAGTCATCTTGAACAAAAAACCAGCCAGCATAACCTTGCAAAGGACAAGCTTAAGGACTTATCTCTCTATGACGGACTTACCGGCCTGTACAACCGGCAGGGGTTTTTTGTATTGATAGACAATCACCTGAAATTGGCCCAACGGCAGAAAAATAGAGTCTTTCTGTTTTATGCGGGCATAGATAACCTTCAAGGGATAAATGATACATTAGGTTACCAGGAAGGCGACATGATGTTAAAAGAGGCCGCCGATGTCGTGAAAGCAAATTTCCGAAGGTCTGATATAATTGCCCGCATCTCCGGTGATGAGTTCATTGTTTTTTTAAGAGAGACATCCGAAGATCATTTTGAGGCAATTAATAATAATTTCCAGAAAAACCTTGAGATTCATAACTCAAAAAGAAATCAGAAATATAAGCTGACGATGAACTCAGGAGTGACTCACTACGACCCTGCATACAATGATTCAATTGATAACATGCTGGCCCAGGCGGGCGAACTGCTTTACGAAAAGAAAATTCAGCAGATGAGATAGAAAGTTGCGTTGTAATTCTTGCCGCCGCGGCAACTGTAAGATTTGAAATCCATAAGCCTTCCTGAAGATAAAATTGTAACAATCTGAAAAGATATAAAGTAATCAGGCTGTGGTGCCGAATATTAATTAATGTGTAGCAGATGTCCCGGTACAGTGAGATACCGGGGATCAAAATTGAGGTTATGGAAATTAAATTAATAGGCAACAGGCAGACATGGCAGTGAGAGAAATAGGCATAGTTAAATGGTATGACAGCGCTGAAGGCAGCGGTTATATTGTCCGCAAAAAGGGAGAGGACGTTTATGTTCAGTGCAGCGCTATCCGCTGCGGCATAGATGAATGTGAATTAAGAGAGGGCGATGCCGTAGAATTTACAGTATTCCAGGGCAGCAACGGACCCCAGGCAAAGAACGTTAAAATATTAACTTAAACTTTATTCCTCGAATTTCCCTATACACAAACAGGCATTCTGACCGCCGAAGCCGAAGGAGTTTGAAAGGGCTATCTTATGCTCTTTATGCCTGGCTTCATTGGGCACATAATCGAGATCGCATTTGGGGTCGCGGGACTCATAATTGATTGTAGGCAGAATGACTGACCGCTTAATTCCTTCAAGAGTTAAGATAAATTCAATCGGGCCTGCCGCTGCTATGGCATGGCCAAGCATGGATTTATTTGAACTGACCGGGATTTCTTTTGACCGCTCTCCGAACACTTCCTTGATCGCCCGTGTTTCAGTTAAATCATTTTGAGTGGTCGAAGTGCCGTGGGCATTGATGTATTCAACATCGTCAGGACTGATTCCTGCATCATCAAGCGCGGCTTTCATGGCTATTATAGCGCCAAGTCCTTTGGGATGCGTATCGGTTATACGATAGGCGTCCGCTGAAGAACCGTAGCCTTTCAGTTCTCCAAGTATTTGAGCGCCACGTGACCTGGCATGCTCCAGTTCTTCCAGGACAACAGCGCCTGCGCCTTCTGACATGACAAATCCGCTCCGCTTTCTATCAAAAGGCCTGGATGCTTTTTGAGGTCCGGAATATTTCTCACAAAGCGCTTTTAACATGATGAATCCGGTGATGCCGGTGAAATTTATTGCGGACTCACAGCCGCCTGCAATCATAACGTCACATGTCCCGTCCTGAATCAGGTTTGCTGCCTCTCCAATAGCCTGTGAACCTGCGGCACAGGCAGACACAATGGAAAGAATAGGGCCCTTACAATTAAAAGTCGTTGCAAGTATAGTTGTTGCTGTATCAGGTTTCCGCTTGAAGAAATTCAGGAATGGATAGCCGCCTGTCTTTAGAATGTTTTTCATGTCCCAATTTCCTTCCCCGTCATAAAACTTCAGGATGAACTTCATTTCTTCTACAGTCGGGTTTTCTCCGTGAGAACCGAGAGACACGCCGATATTTTCCCGGCTGCCTATTTCATCAAGCCGCGCCTGTCCCGCAGCCTCAGCAGTGGCTATTCTCATCATCCTGAGTCCGCGTGATGAAAATTTTCTTAACTTCTGGTTTGTCCTGCTTTCAAAATCGTCAATCCAGTTATTGTCGACCTCACCGGCTATTTGACAGGTGAGACCTGTTGTATCGAAAGACTTGATATAATTGATACCGGAAAGCCCTTTGCTGCAATTTTCAAAGGTCTCTTCAGTAGTTTTTCCGGAACAAGTGATCATACCGTATCCGGTAACGACCACACGTCTTCTAATGGATTTCGTAGTCATTTTAGAAAATGGTTTTCTCTTCCTGTACCTTAGTAAGCCAGGCTTTAATTAAATCATCGCCGTTTGTGTAAGTTGCACTTTCGCCGCAGGAGCTGCACTTTACTTTGACTCCCTCGTCGGACTGCCACGCAGAATTGCCGCAGTTTGCGCATTTTTCAGAAAGACTATTGAGAATATCCATGACCCCTTGAGTCATTGACCGGACAGTAATCATAACCGGGATTTCGTCCATATCCATGCCGGCCTTTAAATCAGACATGTTATGGCCAAAGCGGACCTTCAGCAGTTCAATCGCTTTTTCAGTCAGCCGGCCGTCTTCATCAATAGCAGTGCCTTCCCCAAACATTTCTTCTATGTGCTCAAGAACGAAGTGTCGGGCCATTTTCATCCCGAAGGCCTGCTCCAGCCTGTAATTTATGTCAAGGAAATCAAGAGACTCGGCCCCGAGATCGTTTATCAAGGAACTATCGGGCGTAATCGAGTCCTCATCAACTCTCAGTGTTTCAACGATAGCCTTTTTCAGTTCTTTAAATACTTGTTCTTCCGTAATAATATTTTGACTCATAGCGCCTCCTTAGGTTCTATCTAACTTTATTTTTTCAGTATTCTAATTTATTTTGTATTGCAAGGATTCGATTCATCGAAGCAGTTATATGTTATTCGGAAAATACAATCAACATACATATAACTCTTAACTCTTAACTCTTAACTCTTAACTCTTAACTCTTAACTCTTAACTCTTAACTC
>CAYMUX010000039.1:0-10976 GCA_964393845.1 uncultured Nitrospiraceae bacterium | reverse complement strand
TTTCCCCGGTGTTCTGCAGATTGCGTTGCTAAGACCCTTGTCTACCACAATTGTCTGTCCGGTTATCCCCCTGCTTGCCTGGCTGCATAAAAACAGGACAACATCAGCTATTTCTTCGGGCTCGACAAAAAGTTCATTGGGAAGCATGTCTATATTTTCCCAAAACTGCCGCAGTACTTTAAAAGAGTCTGTTTTGACGATACCTCCGCAAACTGCATTAACAGATACTTTTTTCTCCCTCAGGCTTTCAGCACAGTCTCTGACAATAGATTCCATCGCAGCTTTCATACTTCCCAGGGGATAAGCAGGATTATAAAAACGGCTGCCAAGACTTGAAATGAATATTATCTTCCCTTCAGCCTTTTCAAGCATTGGCAGCGCTGACTGAATGCAAAATATATTGCCCAGATAATTAGTATCAACCAATTGTCTCAATTCCCTTTCAAATAATTTCTCAATCGGTTTAAAAGGGGCTTTGGCCGCGTTAAGTATCAGATAATCCAGTTTTCCCATCTTTTCGCTTACTTCGCCAAATAAAGTTTTTACTGAATCTCTTACTGCAATATCAGCCTGGACCATTAAAGAGCGGCGCCCCATTCCCTCAATCTCTTTGCAAAGCTCTTCCGCCTGAGTCTGAGACGAGCCGCCTGATTTTCGATAGTTGACAACTAGATCTGCGCCTGCGAGCGCGCATTTTCTTGCTATTGCCTTGCCGATGCCTCTGGAACTGCCGGTTATTAATACAACTTTGTCTTTTAATATATGCATGACCCGTCTATTTTATAAAAAATGCGGTGTTAAGTAAACAGCAGCAACGAAATAAGAGTTACGAGTTATGAGTTAAACGACCGGTAAGATATTCAGACTTAAGTCATAACTCATGACTCTTAACTCTGTTAGCCATTCGACATTTGTCTGTGACAGTACAAGAGAATAAAAATTATAATATTTGTAAAATAACATTTATATAGTAGAAAGAAGTTTCTGATATGGAATGGATTTTGCTTAAATTTTATATTTGCATATTACCAGCCGTATAGGTAAAATGAAAGAAGTTTTATGCGGTTCTGTTCTGAGAGGCAAGCAGTGTCCATATGTTCTTATCGGGAAACAATAATAAAAAACAAACTCCATGCATCCGGAGGAATTTGTTAAATAATAAGGAGGTAATATTATATGAGAATTTATTTATTTAAATATATAGCTCTGATGGTGCTGCTTTTGTCTTTTAGCTGCAGTCTTAACAAAACTCAAATTCAGAGTAAAAAGGGAATTCACTTGCCGGAGATCACTTCTCCAATTATAGTTGCTAATAAATTAGCATTATCTGATATTACGGTCGGAAACATAGAGGATGTCAAATGTCCGGGATCTAATGACTGTAAAGATAAAAAAATCGGGGACATTGCTGATATTAACGAGGAAAAACTTCAGATCCCACAGATTGCGGATAATACTGAAACTGCAACAATAGACACCGAAGATACCGATGAAAATTCTGAAGATGAAATAAATGACCAGGATCTCCTGGAAGCAGCCCTGGATTTTGTTAATGCATCTCAGGATTTCTGGGCCGACGGCAATCTTGAAAAGGCAATTGAAACCCTGGACGAGGCTTATGAGCTTATCCTGAAAATCGATACTGACAGCAAACCTGAGTTGATACAGCAGCAGGAAGATTTGCGTTTTATGACAGCTAAACGAATTCTTGAGATATATGCATCAAGGTATAAAGCCGTTAACGGCAATCACCGTGAAATACCCCTGACAATGAACGAGCATGTGGAATCGGAGATCAAGTCATTTCAGGGACGTGAACGCGGGTTTTTTATTGAATCCTATAAGCGTTCGGGGCTTTACATGAATAAAATCAAGGCCTCTCTTAAAGAGGCTGGTCTGCCTGAAGAACTTGCATGGATGCCACATATTGAAAGCTGGTTTAAAGTCAAGGCTTTGTCCACTGCGCGCGCTCTCGGCATCTGGCAATTCATACCTTCTACCGGCTATAAGTTCGGTTTAAAGAGAGATGCCTGGATAGATGAGAGAATGGACCCTGAGAAATCTACGGCTGCGGCCATAGCTTATTTAAAAGAGCTGCACCGGATGTTCGGTGACTGGACCACGGTTCTTGCCGCCTACAATTGCGGTGAAGGCGCGGTTTTAAGAAGGATCAGCAAGCAGAAGATCAATTATCTTGACAATTTCTGGGACCTGTATAGCCTGCTGCCCCGTGAAACAGCCCGCTATGTTCCCAGGTTTCTTGCCACATTGCATATTATGAAAGATCCGGCAAAATACGGTTTTACCCTGGATGAGATTGATGCGCCCGTTCCTTATGAAACAGTGAATATTCAAAAACAGGTCAACCTGAAAACTGTAGCGGAAACATTGGGGGTATCGGTAGAAGAACTGACTGCATTAAATCCGGAACTTCGTGTTCAGGTTACGCCTCAGACGCAGTATTCCCTCAAGATTCCGGTCGGGAAGAAAGAAGTGTTCCTTGCCCATCTGGATGAAATGCCTCAATGGGCGTCACCGCGAAATGATCTGATGATTTCCCAAAGCGATTATGTATATCACCGTGTTCAAAACCGTGAAACGCTGGCCACTATTGCCAATAAATATCATACCACTACGCAGAGAATCGCCAAGGCAAATAATTTAAATAGAAAGCATTTTATCAGAGTCGGTCAGAAATTGAGGATACCGTTGAGCGGAGGCTCAGGGGGTGATGCTTATGCTGCGAAGGCCAATACTTCTACCGGCGGGAAATACCGGGTGAAAAGAGGCGATACACTCTGGCTGATAGCAAAGAAATTCAATACCGATACAAAGACGCTCCAGCAGATGAACAACATGCGTTCAACCAGTCTGAAGCCAGGGCAGATTATTCTGGTAACGGAATAAGCCATTTGTTACCATTACAATAAAGCAGGCGTTGGAAAATAAATTATTTTTCAACGCCTGCTTTTTCGGAATAATTGGAAAGAGTTTTAGATGACCGGACTAATTCTTAAGAGACCTTAAAATGACCCCGGCGATCAGCCGCACATCCTCTAAATCAAGTTCCGGGTATATGGGAATTGACAGCACTTCCCTGGCCGCGGCCTCGGCTTCAGGTAAATCACCGACTTTGTAACCAAGGTATTTAAAAGCTACTTGTAGGTGAAGCGGAATAGGGTAGTACACAACCGCCGATATATGGTTGTCATGAAGGGCTTTTTCCACTTTGGCCCTTACTGGCGTCATGAATGTATATTGGTGGTAAACATGAGTCCTATCCTGTTTTTCTACAGGACATTGAACAGCGCCGTCAAGCAGCGAAGTGTAGAGCGCTGCAATGGCGCGTCTTTTCTGATTATATGTATTAATATGTTTTAATTTTATTCTCAGGATTGCGGCCTGTATTTCATCCAGCCTGCTGTTATATCCTATAAAGCTATGCTGATAGGGAGCTGTAGTGCCGTGGTTTCTTAACAATTTTACCTTCTCGCATATTTCCGGGTTGTTGGTAATCAACATGCCGCCGTCGCCGTAGGCGCCAAGGTTTTTACTCGGGTAAAAGCTGAAACAACCCGCATCTCCGATACTTCCTACCGGACGGCCTTTGTACTTCGCTCCAAAGGCCTGTGCGGAGTCTTCGACAACTTTAAGTCCGTGCTTATTTGCTATGGCCATTATTTCATCCATATCCGCAGGCTGACCAAAGATATGCACTACAATTATGGCCCTGGTTTTAGATGTTATCTTCTCTTCGATTTTTGAAGGATTAATATTTAAAGTCTGCCGGTCAATATCAACGAAGACCGGCGTTGCGCCGACATAAGTGATTGCCTCGGCGGTTGCAAAAAAAGTGAAAGGTGTTGTAATTACTTCATCGCCTTCTTTTATATCCAGCGCCCTGAGGGACAGGTACAGGGCGTCTGTGCCCGAACCGAGACCGACTGCACCGGCGACGTTGTGATATGCAGCAACTTCCTTTTCAAATGACGACACATTAGGTCCCAGGATAAAGCGGCTGCTGTCTAATATTTCTTTTAAGGCGGCTTTTATTTCATCGTTAAGCGGTTCATGCTGCGCCTTGAGATCGAGCATTGGTATTGTTTTTATGTTGTTTGTAATTTTTGACATGTCTTTCAGATTATAAGCCCCTGGTTAACTAACCTCGATATTTTTAACACCACTTTCAGGGCCTCTTTACCTTCACGGCCTGAGACTACCGGCTTTGAATGGCTTTTAACACATTCAATAAATGAGATAAGCTGCTCCTTCAGAGGTTCTTTAACCTCAGGTTTTTTTATCTCCTTTTCCACGTTGCCGTTTTGTTTTATGTAACAGGTTATTTCCTGCTTCTGATAGTCAAGATTCAAGTAAGAATTATGCTGGAAGACCTTAAGCTCTCTTTTTTTATCGTCTGCTATCCGGCTCGATACCGCTTCGGCGATGCAGCCGTTTTCAAACTCTATCCACGCATGAGCAATGTCTATATTTTCCGTAAGGACCCTGGCCCCGGTCGCGCGGATGTCGGCAATCTCGGAATCAACCAAACTTAATATTATATCTATGTCATGTATCATTAAGTCAAGCGTCACATCCACGTCTGTTCCCCTGCCCAAAAACGGCGACAGGCGCTGGGACTCGATAAATTTCGGCTGCTTGACCATAGCGCTTATCATGGAGACCCCGGCATTGAATCTTTCCAGATGACCGACCTGAAACGTAAGGTTTCTCTTTTCAGCTTCCGCAATAAGTTTGTCGGCCTCTTCGAGTGTAGTGGTGACAGGTTTTTCAACGAGTATGCTCTTGTTATGTTTCAGACAAGCCATCCCTATCTCGAAATGTTGTGTTGTGGGGACAGCGATGCTGACTGCGTCAACAGAGTTTATAAGCTCTTTATAACTGCCGTATGCTTTGCAGTTATATTTCGAGGCGATTTCCTGCGCCCGCGTAGAATCCGCATCAACGATTCCAACGAGGTTTACATCTTCGAGGCCGGAATAGATTCTGGCATGATGGACCCCGATAGATCCTACCCCTATGACTCCTACATTGATCATTTTATAAATTCATCCTGCTTAAAGTATTTAAATTTTGCGTTTAAAAAAAGATAACCAGTAATTTTACCTTAAATGAAAGAAAGATTAAAGGGGATGTCATCATTATTTAAATATCTCATTATTTTCTTTATACCAATTTGACAGGTGGCGGCATCTTGCTGTCACAAAAGGATTGGGATTTTCAAGTTCATGGATAACGACAGAGGCTGTCTCAATACGGTCTTCTTCAAGGTTTGCGAGCTGTTGTATATAAGCAGGTATATTAAGACCAGGGTAGTTGTCTTCAAAATTTGCTCCGATATTCAGCTTTACCAGAGCTCGAAGGGCGACGTTAATATCTCCTGTCACGACTAATGCTCCCCGGTCTGCGCTTATTTCAGCTTCTTTATACCACTTCATAAGTTTTACGCCAACTGATCCTATAACTATTTTTGAAATAAATTGCGGCACGGCCATACTGGTAAATGACCTCATTCCTGAAATGAGATCAAGATAGTACAAGTGTTGAAGTTTGATATGAGCTACCTGCCTTGCCAAAAGGAAACGGAGCTCTTCCGGTTTGAATGCCCATGTGAAATCAGAACTTATAATAATGGTAGGATTTAGACGGTTCGTCACTGTCAGACTGGTCCCGTTACTGTTTGAAATATAAATATTCGGGACTTTTTCAACCCCGAGCAGGTCACATGCTTCTTTAACCATGTTGTAAATATCAGGAAGCTGTTTCTTGTGGACCTTTAACATTTGAGTCAGGAGCCTGCCTTTGGAATACTGTTTTTTGTAAAGGTTGTAATATGTCTTTGAAAAGAAATACATGGTTTTTGAATCACTCAATGAATTCAGCTCCTTTGACAGGATGAGATCGTTTTCTGTCTGGTAAAATGGTTTTTCCCCCTCACTCCCCAATGAATAGTTCTCCACTCTAAAAGCCTCTCCATCTTCAGGAACGTAGAGTACATTCCTGAGTTGCTTGTAGCCCAGGACCAGGGATATGAACAGCAGAAAAAATATGAGCAGAAACCTTCTGAAGAAACGGTGTTTGACAATAGGATTTTCAATTACCTTTTGAATATTTTTATTGTCTTTTAAGTTAAATATTTTTTTGAATTTTTCTTTGCGGTTAAACATATTTCATCTCCATCAAATTCTAAGTCCTATGGGTCATTATTTTCCTTCTACTAAAATATCTGCCTGGTTTTTTAAACAGGGTCATAAGCATAGGTTTTTTTCTTCAACGTATTATAAAGCACGTCAACTTTGATCACATGCTCTTATACAAGGCTTTTCTTGTCTTTACCCTGCTGACGTAATCTATGGTTTCTTGCGGGGCGGTTTTATTGATAAGCGCAACAACTTC
Source organism: uncultured Nitrospiraceae bacterium (assembly GCA_964393845.1). GTDB lineage: Bacteria > Nitrospirota > Thermodesulfovibrionia > UBA6902 > UBA6902 > UBA6902. The sequence continues at coordinate 4,562 of CAYMUX010000039.1, read as the reverse complement.
ATCGTCAGTCATATTATCAACATTATGTTTTTCGATGATCTTTGTTTTTATGTTGCCGGGCCCCCAGTTATAGGCTGCAATGCTCAATGATTCTTTGTTGGAATCTTCTTTGACTTCTGCAAGGTATATACTGCTCAGTATGTGAAAATACGTAGCGCCAAGCATAACATTGTTGCCCGGATCATATAAATAATCGGGAGGAAGGATTTTTTTCTCTTTATGTAAGTAATAATATGCGTCCATCGCGCCTGATTTGGGCACCAGCTGCATAAGACCAAATGCAGGTATGTATGATTTGGCCAAAGGATTAAAATATGATTCGGTATGTATCAATGCGTAAATCAGGGCCGGATCAAGATTGTATTTGGCCGCATAATTGTTTACCTGCTCTTTATACCTCTCTGCCCTGACTTTGAGATGCTCCGGGACCATCTGTACTTTGACGGTGACTTTAACACGCGGGATCCCGTCTTTTGCAACAACCGGCTTTTCCTCGACTTTCATTTCCGGAGCAACATGCTTTTCAATAAATTTTTCAACATTTTCTTTTGTAACTTTCTTTCCTTCAGGGTCCTTTATCTGGTCTTTAAGCACTTCGGTTTTGACCTCATTATCCGGAGAAAGGACTTTTTTAATCTGTTTTACTATCTTCTTTTCAGCCAGTTCTTTGGCTTTCTCCTGCTGATCTTTTTTATTCTTGGGCAATTCATCAACAGGAATCAAAGTTGAAAATTCAACCTCTCCATTTTCAAAATCAACGATACTCCTGGAGTCCATTCCTTTGCTATAATCGACCCATTCCTTATTTGTTGAATCGTGGAATTCATCCCACTGCCGCTCAACCCTCTTTTTCAGGGCCTCACGCTGGGCATTAACTCTCTTGACCATTTCATTCCATTGGGCCTCCATTTCTTTGCTGAGAACTCCCCACAGCGCTTCCTGGGCAGCCATATTCTTCCGGAACGATTTGTCCATATCTTCCTGTTTTTTTCTGAGCTGCTTCACGTCCAATTTATCGTCCAGGGGGGTATCCTTCACTGCTTTATCCAGTTCATCAAAGGCTGAATCAGGAGGCTGTGAATAAAGCAGGGAGTTGACCGGCACAAAGACTAATCCCATTAATGTGAGGAAAAAGAGTGAATAAATGATTTTCATATTGTTGCCCCCTTTAAAAAGGTTTATGTTATATAAACATTATAATTTAAAATATTCCGGTTATTTCCTTACCTCATATCCAACAGTACTCTCAGCCCAGAGTGAAGGATCGATTTCAGAAAGCATCTTCAAGAGGTCCGTAAGCGTAGGTTCTGCTATGATCCAGTCAGTAAGAAGATCGACCTTTTGCTTTGTTGCTATTATCAGTACCGACTCCAGTGCCTTGCTCAGATTTTTGGGTGTCTTGACTCTCAGCTTCAGACCGAGAGCTCTTTGTATATCATCCGGAAAAATCAATGTGTTTTTAGCAGCCAGCATATCTGATTTAAAATAAGCATTCGGCAGAAGCTTTGATATCATCCCGTCCTGGCTTACACTGAAAATATTTATATACGAATCTTCATTTACTCTGACACGCACCTGGATTTCATCATCATTTTGAAATACGGGATTTTCATGGTTGTCTGAATCGGCCCTGACAACTTCGGCCTTGAGGATTTTTAAATTGCCCCGTTTTTCTACATTAATGGGTTTTACAGTCGCCCTCAGTTTACAATAATGATATACTTGATTTCCTTTAACTATCGGCCTGTCTTCAATTAATTCTTCATCTATAATCAGGCCTTTTGTCGCCGTTATTACAAGGTCACTGATGAGACTGCTGTTATAGAGTACTGTAGAGCCATGAATTTGAACTCCTAAAGCATATTCAAGCGCATTTCTTCTCGCGTTATTCCGCGCCATTGCCTTGCCCTGGGCAGGAGTTGTATCATCTCCCAGTAGTGCTTCCCATACAGCCTCTACTATTTTATTCCCATCCTTATCTGTTACCAAAGACCCGGGGTTGTCGGCACAAAGAACTTTTGAACTGCATAGTATCAAAGTAATTGTTATTGCTAACATTGAAAGCGGATAAATAAATTTATTCATGATCCCTCTCCAGACAATTCCTGCATTTTTATTTTTTCAACAACTTTACGCCTGATTTCAGGTAATAAATCTTTCCCGTATAACCTCTCAAAAATAGCGACCTTAACATCTTTGTTCGAAGATTCTGGAGCGTCCTGAAGGATAGAGGCAGTTACCAGTTTTATTGCCGTTGCGCACATCTCAAATCCCATCCTGAGCCGCTCTTCACCGCTCTTTTCCATTATCATCTTTAAGAACCTTTCTTCGATTACAGGATGAGTATCTTTCACTTCCGTATCTTGCCCCTCATCTCGTCCATCATATCTTCGAGTTCTTTTTCAACTGCTTTTAACAGGTCATTACTATTATATGCTTTGTGATGGGGCTGGTATTTTTCTCCGGCTGCTTTCCCCTTGTCTTCGACATCAGCATGTTTAACCTGAACTTCCGCTTCTGCCGGCTCAACTGGTTTCTCAACTGAGGATACTACCTTCTTATCAGACGGTTTTTCCTTTTGGGTCTCTGCCGGTACTGTTTTTTTGTCTGTCTCAACGGCTGCTGCTTTCTCAACTTTTTCCTCGTCGTATAGATTCGATGTCCCATACGCAACCATAATGCTATGACCTGAAAGCCAATTTTTCAGTACCGACGATTTAACGGCAAAATTGACGCCAGTTATAGGTAAATCACCTGCCCCGAGTCTTGCCATGTTTGAGTTTATCCCTATCATGTAACCTCTTTTATCAAGGAGAGGTCCTCCGGAATTACCCCTGTTAACACTGGCGTCTGTCTGAAATACGTTTTTGCCCTCAATGCTGTTCTGGTTTTCAATCTCTCCGCTTATTCTTCCGTATGTAAGCGTCCAGAGACCGCCCTGTTCCGGATGACCGATAGCAACAGCTTCTTCGCCTGTCTTAATCTCATCCGGATCAGCGAGTTCAATAATTCCTGTCCCGGCAGGGATATCTTCAGCCTGCAGAATTGCAAGATCAAGATCAAGATCATAAGCAAGTATTTTTGCTTTATGTTTGTTGACAAGGTCCTTTCTGAAGTTCCCTGTCACTCTATCAGGTTTGAGGAATACCCTTATTTGTGAAAAAGGTTTGGAGGTGGCCTTGTCAATGACTACATGGGCATTTGTAGAAATTATTCCCGAATCTGAGATAATAGACCCTGCGCCTATCATACTGCCGGCCCCTTCATCTTTGGCAATTATCAGCACAACATTTTTTGATGTTTTTTCATATACCTTTACTGCCGGGAATTCAGCAAAAGATAAGCCGTAAAGACTAACTAAAATTGTAAAAACCAGCAAAAATCTTTTCATTGCGGACCTCGCTTTTTTAAATTTTAAAGTTTTGTTTCGTAATTATACATTGATCAATATAATAGACGGACAGGATAATTGTGTTTTGACTGATAAAATTTGTTCTCATCAAAAAAAATTCTCCTTCTTGTAATCCCTGTCCGCATAACTCCCTGTATAGAGGTATATTGAGGGTTACTCTTACTCTTTAAGGAGTTTAATTATTTCATCAGCGGTGCGGCTTATATCCTGAAGATTTATGTTACTTGATTGACTCGCATTTGTTAATTTCTCCTTAAGGGCGTCTTTATCGAGTTTCTTCGGCATACAGCTCAGGGCATAAGTCGAGTTTTTCTTTTCAGACACCAGCCCTTTGGTATCACACCAGTACTCCAGTACCTCTGCATTCTGCACAACTGCTGATGAAGCCCATGAAGAAATCTGCATTACATTGGCTGTATCCACACTGTCTCCTTTTCCCGATGCAAAGTCAATCATTATCGTATTAATATCAATACTGAGAGTCTTTGCAAGCTCTTTCCTGGCAATTTCCGCAGCATTTATTTTAGCGTCTTCTTCAAAAAATGTCGGATCACTCATGCCGACGCTGCAAATCCTTCCTTCCATATCAGGAGTTTTCAATACCCAGTCAGGCGGCTTGCTTTCAGTCTTTATATCACCCACAGTCTGACAGCCAAAGACAAAAACTAAAGAGGCTATTAATAGTATGATTTTTTTCATTTCACCCTTGTTATTTCAATTATATCGGTATTTTTTTGCTGTTGTATATCAGGCATCAGCACAGGTGTCTGGTCTCTGTTTAATTCTACGGATGCTGTTTCCGAGACGTTTTCTTTTACATAGTCATACAGCTCCTGGAGCTCTATCTTATTGTTCTTATCTTTATCCGCATCTCCCTTCATGCCTTTAAGGAGGTAATAGGTAAATAAACCGTGTCTTACCTTTTCAAAATCAGAGCTGATTTGAGTTCCCGATGCCGCGGCCAGCACAAAGACGTTTCCTCCCGCAAGGATCGGGTTCTCTACCGAGATACTTATGGGTCTGGCCCCCTGGCTTACCACGCCCCTCTCTCCTGCCCCGGAAAAACATGAATCCAGCATTACAACAACCTGCTCTGACGGAAGCTTGTTCAAAGATGCATACATCCTTTTAAGAGGATACAGTTTTGATT
>CAYMUX010000038.1:0-27250 GCA_964393845.1 uncultured Nitrospiraceae bacterium | reverse complement strand
AACCTTTTGCGGGAGGCGGGATTATTAGTTTGACCGCTCTTTTCGAGAATTTAGTCCAAAAGGCGGTTATGGTCGAACTCGACGACGAAATTGCAGCAGTATGGCAATCCGTTATCAATGGCGACGCTGAATGGCTGGCGAACCGCATCCTTACTTTCGAACTATCCAGAGAAGCAGTCATAACTGAAATCAAAAAACTGCCTCACACGCACAAAGAAAAAGCATTTCAGACAATTCTTAAGAATCGAACATTTCATGGCGGCATTCTTGCCGAAGGTGCAGGGTTACTAAAATACGGCGAGAATGGAAAAGGCATTCATTCCCGTTGGTATCCTGCAACTATCGCTAAACGAATTCTAAATCTAAATACCATTGCTGATTGCATCGACTTCCGTTCTTATGACGGCTTGAAAGTATTACAGGAATTCTCTGACAGGCATGATACGATTTTCTTTATAGACCCCCCATATACTGCCGGCGGAAAGAAAGCCGGCAAGCGATTATATAAACATTATGACCTCGATCATGAGCACCTGTTTGCAGTGTGTGAGACATTGAAGGGCAATTTCTTAATGACGTATGATAATGCAGAAGAAGTTAAAGAAATGGCCCGAAACCATCGTTTTGAAATGCGCCTAGTGCCAATGAATAACACACATCATGCAACCATGGAAGAATTAGTAATCGGTAGAGATTTATCATGGATAGACGCTTTCCCCGCAGTGCATGAGCCACAACCCGAATATACGACTAAAGAAAAAAGAGGACGAAAATAGGGACAGCGACCGTTTTGTTGGCGGGCTGTTAACTGAGCGCGTATATACAACCAGTCATTCAACCCGCCAAGCGGGTTAATTCCGAGTTCCCTGCTCAGCGCCACGTTATCCCCTCGCGCCGCGTTGGTTTTTACGAAGCGGACAACGATTGAACATTCAGTCCATATTTATAGTAACGGCAATAAATAACTTAAGTTAAAATATGATATTTCCTTTATATTACAGCTAATTAAATGCTTAAGATGTATTTTAATTTAATGCCGTTACTATAGTACTATTCATGGACGGGAGGTGATTACTTTGAAAATTAAAGAAGACATTAAACCCATTTCTTACTTGAAGTCCCGGTCTGCTGATTTAATATCCCAAATCAATGAAACTCACAGGCTGGTAATAATTACTCAGAATGGTGAACCACGTGCAGTTATCCAGGATGCGGAGTCCTATGAGAAAACAATTACTTCCTTGAACTTGATGAGAATACTGGCACATGGGGAAAACGCCATCCAAAAAGGTAACACCATTAAACAGGAAGACCTTTTTAAGCAAATTGATGAAAATTTAATGAAAAGAAAGACACCCAATAGGAGGAATCATGCAACTCACAACAACCCCAAGCATTGATGGCAAGCGCATCACCAGGTACTGTGGTATCATTGCGGGCGAGGCAATACTCGGCGCCAATTTGTTCAAAGATCTCTTTGCGGGAATCCGGGACCTGGTGGGCGGGCGTTCTGCCACCTACGAAAAAGAGCTTCAACACGCGCGAGAAATCGCACTTCAGGAACTACAGGAGCGCGCTCAGGCTCTCGGAGCAAATGCGGTTGTCGGCATCGACCTTGACTATGAGGTGCTCGGCCAAAGCAACGGCATGCTGATGGTATCCGCGAGCGGAACTGCAGTATTCGTTGAGTAAAGAGTTGACCCGGCGGTCGAATTGAATTACTTCTTTTTGAATTCCTGATTGCTGTCGCTTTCCTGCTGCTGGATGGCTTCTTCATGAATGGCCTGGAAAAGCTGAAAAATAAAATCTTCAGACATGTTTTGCTCAGTCCCTGCCGCAATTCTGCTTTGGACAATTTCTTCCCAGCGGTTAGGCTGTAATGTGGAAATATTGTTCCTGCGCTTTAACTCACCCATCTTCTTTGCAATCTGCATTCGCTTGCCCAGGAGCTCAATGATGTGCTCGTCAATACTATCAACTTCAAGGCGCAGCTCCCTTATCCTGGTTTGATATTCCTGACTGCTGCTTATTTCTTTTTTAATGATTAGCCGGTCAATTAATGAGCGATATTGATCAGGCGTGATTTGCTGTCTGGAATCGCTTAACGCCGCAGCCGGATTTGCGTGTACTTCAATCATAAGGCCGTCATAAAGCAGGTCCAGCGCTTCCTGCGCGATCGAGAAAATAAATTCGGAATTTCCGGAGATATGGCTTGGATCGCACAATATCGGAATGTTCGGAAACTGACGCTTGAACTCTATGGGAATTTTCCAGTCAGGGGCGTTCCTGTACATGATTTTCCTCACCGTGCTGAATCCGCGGTGAATTACGGCAAGCTTTCTGAGGCCTGCGTTATAAAAACGGTTTATGGCCCCGATCCAGAGATCAAGGTCCGGACTTATAGGGTTTTTGATAAGCACAGGTATGTCAGTGCCTTTTAAAGCATCGGCAAGAGCCTGTATTGCAAAAGGGTTCGGCGTGGTCCGCGCACCGATCCATAAAACATCAATATTATGTTTAAGGCATGCTTCAACGTGCTCGGGATTTGCAACTTCAACGCCTGTGGGCAGATTAAATTCGTCTTTGACCCGGGCCAGCCATTTCAGGCCTTTTATCCCAACCCCTTCGAAGGAGCCGGGATGGGTCCGTGGTTTCCATATGCCTGCGCGAAAAAAACCGACACCGCAGTCAACAAGCCCTCTTGCAGTTTCCATCACCTGCTCTTCTGATTCAGCGCTGCAGGGGCCGGCTGAAAGAAAAATATCTTTCATAGGCAATCCCCATTCTTTTAAGGGAACAATTGAAAGGCTCATGAGATTAGTTTTATGTCTATGAATAACAGATTTCCTCTGACATATGCTTCCTTCTTTGAAGAGCCAAAGTATTTTTGGAAAGCGGAAGATACGACTATGGATGAATTGGAAATAGCTTCTTCTATTTCTTGAATAAAGGCATTAATCATTTAATAAGCGGTTGGAGGGCTTTTTTAGTGCTGGTCCAGCTTGAAAGGAGTTTATGAAAAGCGTACCAGTCAAAAAAATCTTTTTCGTCACCAAGATTGCCTTTTTCAAATTTAGCAAGAAAGGACGTGGTGGTCATCTTGTATTTTTTCTCAAGAACCTTTATTTGCCTTTTATAGAAATTTATGGTCGTAGAGCAGATATTAAATTCTCTCACAAGGGATTCTTTGATTGCAGCAGTAATGGTCATCTTTGTGTTACCTCTTTTCAAAAAGGATAACGCAAAGATATCAGGGATGTCAAAATTATTAAATAAAGGGCGTTGGTACATTTTGAATTAGGTACGGAAGATGCACTCCCGCAATGGCGGCTCGTGTAATAGATCATTTATGGGATATTGAAAATATACTTTCATTAATAAAATGAGCTATAATTTTGAATCAATTTTTGATGGGTAAAAAGCTTATGGTTGTGTCGGAATTTATGATGAGATTATTTTTTGATAATTTATAAATAAATCTTATAGAAATATTTTTCTTGATTTTATTTAGTCACATAGTAATAATAGAAACAATGGACGCGCTTACGCTCAAGCTAGTGGGAGGATTCTTATATCCCCTTGACTCTAAAAAATATTTCTATATAATTTAAGTAATTAAAGTAGTAGTAATTATTACAAAAATGCAACATTTTTAAAAAGCTGTTTAAGTGTAAACAGCTACTTGTCGATAAATATATGATATTCGGCAAAAAATATGTATATTTAGAGGAGACAGGAGAAAGAATACTATGCCACAACTTACATTGATAAAGACGGCGAGGGAACTTGTCAAAAAGCATAACTTTTCCGGGCCGAGATTGCATGAAGCGATACCATACATAAATGCTTTTTACGGGAAACGGTTTGTGCTTAAAATTGGGGGATCTGTTTTGAATGATTTAAGCCTCTTGCCTTATCTTATTGAAGACGTGATATTTCTGAAAAAGGTCGGAATTAGTGTGGTCTTGGTTCATGGTGGATCGCGTCAACTCAATGAAGCGATGAAAAGCAGAAATTTAACTGTTGACTCAATAAACGGATTGCGGGTGACATCCTCTGAAGTACTTGAATTGGCGGCAGAGGTTTTTGCTGAAATTAGTCTTGCAATCAAGAACGAAATTGAAAAAAACGGATACAAGGGAATCATTTTTGGGCGAGCATCTGGCCTCGTAAAATCCCAAAAGGTAGATTCATCTTTAAGATTAGGGTTTGTGGGTGTTCCTCAGACCGTAGAGGTTTCGTTTTTAAACGGCCTTGCAGATGATGTCATTCCTATAGTCTCGTCAGTGACCGCCGGGAACAATCCTGGTGATATAGGTTTCAATGTTAATGCTGATGATGTCGCTGGCATAATCGCCTCAAAGATTGCGGCTGAAAAGCTAATTCTTATGACCGATGTAGAAGGCGTTTTGGATGACAATGGGCAACTTTTGTCAAGTCTAACTGTAAGTCAAGTTGAAAAATTGATAACAAAAAAAGTAATACATGGAGGCATGATACCTAAGGTTCATACTTGTCTTGAAGCCCTACGAGGTGGTGCTCAAAAGTGCCACATCATCAAAGGCAGTGCTCATTCTTTCATGGATGAAATTTTAACTGATTCAGGAGTGGGAACAGAATTTGTCAAGGATGAAATGGTTAGAAAAATAGTGAATAAGATTAAATGTTAACCATAAAACTTGATGAAAAATTACTCGACGATATAGGGAAAGACGTAAGTTCTTTTTTAGGCAAAATAATCGATATTTCAGAAGTCTCTGATGTGTTTTCGTCTTCTTTAGATATTGAGTGGGCAAGTTCTTTTGGAGTTACAAGAAAGGACTTGTCTATTCAAGTAGTCGAAAATCGTATTCGCGAGATATCATCAAGCGCTAATATCCAAGTGGTCTGTTTTTTTAAAGAACAAGTTGAGGGAAAAACTGAGTTATTAGAGCGATTACTCCCCAAATCGGATCATCTTATTTAAATAATTCTACCTTGCTTTTGCTAGCCCATCATCATATTAACTTGCAGGTATTATCAATAATTTTTTATAAAAAGCAATCTCTCAATAATAGGAATTTTCAATCACGGATACTTGTCATTTCTGACAGGTTATATTATTAAACCTTTCAGTAGGCAATTAGTTTGAAACTTCACTCTGCCATAGAGTATGATTAATAGTCATGTTTAAGGCATTTAATACAACGGGCATCGGCAGTTTGCCGCATACAGATCCGGCTGAGGCATGTAATATTATCCTGGATTCGGTTGATATACCGTTCTGGCCCCAGCTTCCCCATAGAAGCTTTCGCGAGTCTATGGGCTCCCAATACTCGGAGGGTTTTCCATTTGTCAGGATTGACGGCGATAACCTTCATGTTGATACGGCTGAAGAAGCAGAATTATCGACATTCTATGAGGCAATTGCTAATAAAACCGGATTCCCTATTTCCAGGGAATATGCAGCCGGACTACATGCATTTATCGATATTCTAAAACAAAGGAACAAGCGCTTTGATGCGGTTAAAGGTCATATAACAGGGCCGCTGACTTTTGCCTTATCTCTCACAGACAAACAAAAACGTCCCATTTATTTTGATGAAGAAATGAGGGAGCTTTCACTGGAGCTGCTTAAAGGCAAGGTAAGCTGGCAGATTGATATGCTCAGGCCGTTTGCGGAAAAGGTGTTGATATTTGTAGATGAGCCTATCCTTACGGCGCTCGGGACATCCACTTATATGGGGGTCAGTAATGATGAGGCCTCAAGGATGTTGAAGGAAATTGTTAATCATATTAAAGAATGCGGAGGCATAGCAGGCATTCATTGCTGCGGGAGAGCGGACTGGCCTCTCGTACTCTCGTCCGGGATCGACGTGTTTAACTTTGACGCCTATGAATATGGGGACACGCTCAGCATATATCCTGAAGAAATTAAGGCATATATAGATAACGGCGGCTTCATTGCGTGGGGTGTTATTCCTACTACTGATACTATTAAGAAAGTAAGTCTCCCGCTATTAAGAGAAAAGCTTGAGAGCGGACTGGCCTTGCTTGAGAAGATCGGCGTCCCGAAACACAAACTGAGGCAGCAATCTCTTATTACCCCCTCCTGCGGCACAGGCTCACTGAATATCGAAGATGCGCTGAAGGTATTCTCACTGCTGAAGGAATTAAGAAACAGTTATGCCGAGGGCTAAGGGATTCATATCCTTTGAGGGTATCGAAGGCTCAGGTAAAAGCACTCAGGTAAAACTCCTAGCAGAATATCTGCGGAGCAAAGGGCATGATGTCCTCGAAACAGCAGAGCCGGGCGGCACGAGTATCGGGAATAAAATAAGAGAACTGCTTCTTGAGCCCCTGAATCACATGGATCCTATGGCAGAGCTCCTCCTTTATTATTCTGACAGGGCGCAGCATGTAAGAGAAGTCATCTATCCTGCGCTGCTCCGGAATACAATTGTAATAACTGACCGCTTTACCGACTCCACCGCAGCCTATCAGGGACACGCGCGGGGGATTGATTTATCAATCATTGACACCCTGAATGAAATTGTAGTCCCTGACATGAAGCCGTATCTCACTATCCTGCTCGATATGGATGTTGAGGCAGGACTAATAAGAAACAGAAATGCGCGAAAAGAGGACAGGTTTGAATTAGAGACCATCGCTTTTCATAATCGGGTCAGGCAGGGTTTTCATCAGATCGCCAAAGAAGAGCCGGAGCGCGTTAAAGTAGTAAATGCATCACAGAGTAAAGAAGAAGTCACCAGGGACATAATAAGGATCATAGAGGAAGTATGGCGCTGAAAGACATCATCGGACAGGACAAGCCCATCCATATATTGAGAGGATGTATCTCTAAAGAGCGTATCCCACATGCACTTTTGTTCACTGGTGATGAGGGAATAGGTAAAAGGCTTACCGCGATTAATTTTGCAAAGGCGCTTAACTGTCAAAGAGGCACGAGCGGCGAGTTACAGGTTACGAGTAACAGCTTGTTTCAGGAAACTGAACTCTTAACTCCTGACCCTGAACTCTTGATTGACGCATGTGATAAATGTCCGTCATGTAAAAAGATTGATAATGAAAATCATCCCGATGTTTTCATTATCGGCCCCGAAGGGGACGGCGGACAGATTACGGTTTCAGCAATACGGCAGCTTGAGGAATCTTTATCGTACAAACCTTTTGAGGGCAAATGGAAGATAGCTATTATTGACAATGCGGACAGACTCAACCAGTCGGCGGCAAATGCCTTTTTACGGACACTTGAAGAACCGCCTGAGCAGAGTATTATAATACTGGTTTCTTCAAGGCCTGACATGCTTCTGCCTACTATCCGGTCCAGGTGCCAAAGAATAAACTTCTCTCCTTTGCCTATTGACACTATGAGCAGTCTGCTTCAGGAAAAATTCGGGCATACGGATAAAAGACAATCCAGATTCCTGAGCATGCTTTCAGGAGGAAGGCTTGGATATGCCATGGACAACAGTTTAATCCAGCAAAGAGACCGGGCCTTCAACATATTCGAGCAAATGCTAGGCAGCCTTGAAGAAGAAATCTGGGAAGATAAAGAATCCATGGAAGAGTGGTTCGACTGGGGCCAGCTGCTGCTAAGGGATTTAGCGGTCTATAAGGCAACAGGGCAAACAGACTTACTTATAAATCAGGACAAAGCGGATGAGATAAAAACTATTTCTCAGAGGGCAGGACTCAAAGATATGCTAAAATTAGCGCGTGAGCTTTATAATATAAAAAGACATTTGGCGTTTAATTTAAATAAACAGCTTACTTATAATTTTGTAAGTCTGCTGCTTAGAGTTAATCTTGCGCAGAACGTTTGAGGAAAATAAATGACGGACAACAATAATGCATTAGAAACACAGAAAGAGCCGGAGAATCCTGCCAGCCAGACTGTAGTAGGTATTAGATTCAGGAGATGCGGCAAGATTTATACATTTGACGCTAATGATATTGAGACAGCCCCGGGTTCACAGGTAGTTGTTGACTCTGAACTGGGGTTAAGTATTGGGCATGTAGTAACGCCCAGGCAAATCAAAGAGAAAACAAAGGAGCCGCTTAAAAAGGTTTTGAGGTCAGCCACTGAAAAAGATTTTGAAACAATTAAAAACAACCGCGCTCTTGAGGATGAGGCAAAATTGTTTTGCATGGAAAAGGTAAAAGGTCTGAACCTGCCGATGAAAATTGTGGCCGCAGAGATTACAATGGATAAAAAAAGGCTCACTTTTTATTTTACGGCTGACGGAAGAATTGATTTCAGGGAGCTGGTAAGGGACCTTGCGGCAAAGTTTAAGACCCGCATTGAAATGAGGCAGATAGGTGTCAGGGATGAGGTGAAATTACTCGGAGGTTTCGGCTGCTGTGGCAGAGAAACATGCTGTAGTCTCTTTCTCACATCCTTTGCGCCCGTAACAATAAAAATGGCCAAAGAGCAGGCCCTGTCGATAAATCAAAGTAAGCTCTCCGGTGTTTGCGGTAGATTGATGTGCTGCCTCGGATATGAGCACAGGGACACTTCCCCCGCAGAAGTTGTAGAGACATTCCGGGACGAATCGGTCATAACTGTAACGGAAGAGCCTTTAGAAGATAATCTTCAGACAGTGGATTCAGTGTTAATTCTGGAAGATACCGTAACGAAGGAGCCCGGAGAATCATCTCAACATAATGGTGTTATTGAAGAAACAATGAAATCCATTCCTCCTGCACAAGAGAATCCATCGGAAAAGGCTGCCGAACATAAAAAGCGCTTCATTAGGGACCGCAGGAGGAGAAAAAATCCCCGGACTGAAAGGGCCTCTACTGAAAGTACGCCTGTTAAGCCGCCGGAGTCAACCCCCTCCGTCAAGACTGAAAAACCTGAATCACAGGGCAAGGGAAGACCCTTTAACAAACGAAGGAAGTTCTGGAAAAAGAAACAAACTTAGAAAATGGACCTGAAACCGTCGAATAAATTCTACGTCACCACTCCGATTTATTATGTGAATGATGTTCCCCATATAGGACATGCATACACAACTATCGCAGCAGATATCCTTGCACGATTCAATAGGTTAAAGGGCAAGGAAGTATTCTTCCTTACAGGAACGGATGAGCATGGTCAAAAGGTTGAAAAAGCGGCACAAGAAAGAGGCAAGACCCCAAAAGAACATGCTGATATAATGGTGGAGAATTTCAAGTCGTTGTGGGTGAAGCTGAATATCTCCAATAACGCCTTCATCCGTACAACCGACGCAGAGCACATTAAAACAGTTCAGGGACTCATCCAACTGCTCTGGGACAATGGTGAGATAGAGAAAAGGCAATATTCAGGATGGTACTGCACGCCTGATGAGAGGTTCTGGACGGAAAAAGACCTTGTGGCCGGGAAGTGTCCTGACTGCGGACGCCCTGTTGAACAGATACAGGAGGAGAACTATTTTTTCCTGATGTCGAAATATCAGGAAAGGCTGATAGAATATATCGATAAAAATCCCGGCTATATATTACCCGGCACAAGACGGAATGAGGTGCTTGGCTTTTTAAAAAATAATGCCCTCGGCGACCTTTGCATATCAAGGCCGAAGGCAAGGCTTTCGTGTGGCATCCCCTTTCCCTTTGATGAAAAATTTGTGGCCTATGTCTGGTTTGACGCCCTGGTCAATTACTATTCGGCAACCGGCTACCTTGGGGCACGGCGCGCCGTGCCCCTACACATTGACTGGTGGCCGGCTGACCATCACCTTGTCGGCAAAGATATCCTGACCACCCATGCTGTTTACTGGTCTACAATGCTCATGGCCCTTAATTTCCCTCTGCCGAAAAATATCTTTGCCCACGGCTGGTGGACGGTTGACGGGAAGAAGATGTCAAAGTCAGTCGGCAATGTCATAGATCCGAATGAAATGATTGAGAAGTACGGCGTGGATGCCTTCAGGTATTTCCTGCTCAGGGAGGTGACCTTCGGCCTTGACGGGGATTTCTCTGAAGATGCATTTGTAAACCGTATCAATACTGACCTCGCAAATGACCTTGGGAATTTATTAAGCAGGTTTTTGGCTATGGCTGAGAAGTATTTCGGCAGTGCAGTCGAGATTCCTGCCGGCAATACAACAGAACTCAATCCATTTGCCAGAGAATGTATTAATGCAATGACCCCCGTAGTTGATGATACTAATTATGGTAACTGGTCAAATCTTAGATTCAATATAATCCTCGACCATATATGGAACATTATCAGGGCTGGGAATAATCATATTGCTCAAAAAGAACCCTGGAAACTTGCCAAGACGGATGTTGAGGAACTGAAAAGAGTAATGTTCAATATCTGGAATGCACTGCGGCTTACCTCTGTTTCGCTTTATCCGTTTATGCCGGATACTGCCGTGAAGATGTGGAAGCAGTTGGGTCTTAAATCGTTAGTTGACGAGACAAAACTAAGTTTACCGGTGACATCATCAACAGATGCGAATGTGTATCCGAAAATTTACGAATGGGACTGGAAACCGGGATATGAAATAAAAGTTTTTAAAAGCGAACAATTATTCCCAAGGATAGATATGAAAAAAGAGAAAAATGAAAATGAAAAAATCCCCCTTAGTCCCCCTTTTACAAAGGGGGATAATTCTTCTTTAACAAGAAGTGATAAGAGTGTGTCCCCCCCTTTAGAAAAGGGGGGCGAGGGGGGATTTGAAGGCTCCAATTTAATTTCAATCGAGGACTTCGCAAAGGTTCAACTTAAAATCGGCAAGGTGCTCCAGGCCGAGCGTGTTCCAAAGTCGAAGAAACTGATAAAGCTTCAGGTCGATACCGGCGAGCAGAGGCAGATCGTTGCAGGGATAGGCCATGCATATGCCCCTGAAGATCTCGTCGGCAAACTTATTGCTGTTGTCGCAAACCTGAAACCCACCAAATTGATGGGCGTTGAGTCGCAGGGTATGCTGCTCGCCGCAACAGACAGCGACGGGGTATTGTCCATACTGATTCCGGAAAAAAATGTGAAGGAAGGGGCTACTATAAAATGAATGCAAAGGTCATCTCCATCAACATAAGCCCAAAAAAAGGCATGAGAAAGAAGGCCGTTGATTCGGCTGTCCTGAAGGAAAATTTCGGGATAGAGAATGATGCCCATGCTTCTGAGAAATGGCACAGGCAGGTAAGCCTCCTCGCCACTGAAAGCATTAAAAAAATGCAGGACAAGGGGCTCAAGGTCGGTCCCGGCGATTTTGCAGAAAACATTACAACCGAGGGTATTAACCTTCCCGTTCTTCCAATTGGAACAAAAATGACCATTGGTAAAAATATCGAACTGGAAGTCAGCCAGATCGGCAAGCTATGCCATTCCCGCTGCGCCATTTATGAGCAGGCAGGGGATTGCGTAATGCCGAGAGAAGGCATTTTCGTAAAAGTTATCAAAGGCGGAGTAATCAAAACAGGAGATGAAATTAAACTTGTAGGGGCGGGGTAATCCCGCCCGGACATTTGCAGGGGTAAACATTTGTGTCTCCCCTACGTTTTGTATATTAAAATGATCAAAGTTGCCATACTCACATTAAGCGACAAAGGCTCAAAGGGCCAGCGGGAAGATACCAGCGGTCCTGCTATTGAGAAGCTTATAAAAAAGATAGGCGCCGAAGTAGTCAGTTATGACATCCTTCCCGATGAGAAGGCCCTGATTAAAAAGAAGCTTATCTCGCTCTGTAAAAAGACAGACCTTATTCTTACCACTGGCGGGACAGGGGTTTCTCCGAGAGATGTTACTCCTGATGCGACAATAGAAGTAATCCAGTATGAAATCCCCGGCATAGCCGAAGCCATGCGCGCCGCAAGCCTGAAAAAAACACCCTATGCCATGATCTCACGGGCAGTTGCAGGAGTCAGAGGAGAGACTTTGATCATCAATCTCCCCGGCAGTCCCAAAGCGGTAAAAGAGAATCTTTCAGTAATTCTCCCGGTTCTGCGGCATACTATAGAAAAGCTCCAGGGAAGTACAGAGGATTGTGCTCCGCAAAGACCGCCCCGTTAATCCTTGTATTATTTCCTGCCTGTTGACAAAAGTGGTCAGCGTAAATAAAAATATACAACATGATGAAGACAGGACATAAATACTCTATAAGCAGAATTGTTTTGTCTGTATTTATTCTGATGATTACGGTCGTTCCTGTTGGCACTATTTTGTGCTTCGGGGGGGATGGGCACATTGAGATTGAATTTATTGAAAGCTACAAGCATTCAGCCGCCAACCCATTATCTCTTTCTTTAGTTAAAGATATTTGCGGACCATGTTTTGATATCCCTTCTACTGATAACATGTCTAATACGAAAAATATTTCACAGCATACGTTGCAACTTTTGCCGTTAATTGCTTTTCTGTTTGCGTTGTCCATTATTTTGTCTCCATGTCTCACCGGACAATATCTATCTTATTTAGCTCCCAACAGCCTGACTGTAAATCGTTTGTCTGCCCAATCCGTTGTCCTTCGTATTTGAGAAGTATCATCTCTCTTATTCAGCTTTAATACCTTAACAGTATTTCCCTATTCAAAATAATACACACTGGAGGAATGCATGTATTTAATAAAGAAATTGCTGTGCGCCGTGATAACGCTTGTTGTCAGCGTGTCATTGATAAATACGACGCCGGCAGCATCCGAGACTGACAAAGCTTCAAACGGCGAATTGCCTGTCCTGAAATACGCGGAAGAAACCATTACCTTAGATAAGGCGCAGGCGCTCGCACTATCAGGGAACCCCGAACTGAAATCTTATCTGCTTGAAACCGAAGCCCGTGATGGGCAGGCATTGCAGGCGGGTGTGTTTCCAAACCCGGAGATCGAGTTTGAAGTAGAGGATTTCTGGGGCAACAAGGAACTCGAAGGGTTTGACAGCTCAGCAACAACGCTGACCGTAAGTCAATTGATCGAGTTAGGAGGCAAACGCTCAAAGAGGACCAGGGCTGCTGAACTTGAGCGGGACCTGGCGCAATGGGATTATGAGGCAAAGAAACGCGATATTCTGGCAGAGGTAACAAAGGCATTTAATGAAGCGCTTGCCGGGCAAGAGCGTCTTGTCCTTGCAGAGGAAATCTCCCTGCTGTCCGAAAAATCTTTGAGCATTGTTATCGCAAAGGTGCAGGCAGGAAAGGTCCCTCCCATAGAAGAGGTAAAGGCGCAGGCCGAGCTTTCTCTTTCACGGATAGAGGCGGAGAAGGTGAAATATTCACTTGACGCTGCGAGAAAACGTCTTGCGGCGCTCATGGGCACATCTCATATGTATTCAAAAGCGGAGGGGACGCTCGAACTCGATCCGGTGAGACCTTCCTTTGATGATTTTACAAAACACACAGACAACAATCCCGACATCGCCAGATGGTCCAATGAAATCGAACATCAAAAGGCTCTGCTCAATCTTGCGGAGTCAGGCAGGATACCCGATCCGACTTTGAGCGCGGGAATGCGGAAATTCAATGAAACAGAAGAAAGGGTTTATACCTTTGGCGTATCATTTCCGCTACCTCTCTTTGACACAAACAAGGGAGGAATTCTTGAGGCGAAAAAGCGTATTTCAAAGGCAGAGGAAGAACAAAAATCAGCCCGCCTGAAAATACATTCTGCGCTTGCTGACGCTTATCAGGCATTGTCCGGAGCTTTTGCAGAAGCAACGGCCCTCAAAAATACTGTTCTGCCTGCCCTTGAAAACACCTTCAGCGCTGTGAGCGAGGGATACAGATATGGAAAGTTTGCATATCTTGATGTCCTCGATGCGCAGAGAAGGCTCTTTGAATCAAAAAACAGATACATCGAAGCCCTTGCCGCTTACAAAAAGGCGCAGGCTGATATTAACAGATTGACAGTGGTGGACATAGCTGTGCCTGAATCAAAAAACTAAGGAGAACACATAATGAAGAAATGGACGTATCTTATTCTGATTTTGATGGCCGCCGTGCTTATCGGCGCGTTTGCCTCGTACAAAGACCAGTCGGAGAAACAAACGGCAAGCGGACATAAGGAGTCCAAGGCTGAAACAGAGGGGCCTGAGGGCGAAGAGCATGCCGGGGAAAAGCGTGAGGAAGAAAAAAAGATTGTGAAGCTCGATGCAGAAGACATAAAGGAATTTGACATTGAAGTCAGAGAGGCACAGAAAGGCAAGCTCTCTGTCGAGATCGAGCTTCCCGGAGAAATTACCTACAATGCGGACAGGCTTGCCCACATTGTCCCTCTTGTTCCCGGCGTTGTTAAAAATGTATTTAAAAATGTCGGGGACCATGTGCGCGCAGGAGAAACTTTAGCCGTCCTTGAAAGCAGGGAGCTTGCAGAGGCAAAGGCGGTGTATCTTGGGGCCTTAACGCGCCTTGACATTGCAAAAACAAACCTGACCAGGGAAGAGACCCTCTATAACAAAAAAATTTCATCCGAGCTTGAATATCTTGAGGCGAAAAAGACGTTTGATGAGGCTAATATTGAGTTGAAATCAGCTGAGCAGAAGCTTCATGCGGCGGGACTTGATGAGCAGCAGGTCGCAGCTCTTTCATCACAGCCTGACGTAAGGTATACGGCCTACGAAATTAAGTCGCCGTTCAGCGGTACAGTGGTCGAGAAGCATATTACCCTCGGCGAGGCGATCAAAGACGATGAAGCTGCTTTTGTAGTGGCTGACATGAGCTCTGTCTGGATAAACCTCAGCGTCTACCAGAAGGACATGTCTTATGTGAAAAAAGGACAGAGCGTAACCGTGTTGCCGGGGAAGGATACCTCGCCGTCTCAAGGGACCATCTCATATGTGTCGCCGGTTACAGACGCGGAGACAAGAACCTCAACTGCCCGCGTTGTCCTTTTAAACTCCGACGGTCTCCTCCGTCCCGGCCTGTTCGTCACGGCGAAGGTTGTTACAGATGAAATCACAGTGCCTGTGGCGATACCCAAAACAGCGCTGATAAAAGAAAAAGACCTTACGCATGTTTTTGTTCAGACCGGCGAAGGCTTTGAACTCATACCGGTGTCTACAGGCAAAAGCAACGGCGATCATATTGAAATAACCTCCGGGATAACAGCCGGGCAAAGATACGTCGCAAAAGGCGGTTTCACACTTAAAGCACAATTGTCCAAGGGCGCCTTTGGCGACGGACACAGCAATCATTAGGAGGACACCCACATGGAAAAATTAATGTATTTTGTCCTCCGGAACCGCATGTTGATGAGCGTGCTCTGCATGCTGGTCCTTGCCGCAGGATATTACAGCTATAAACAATTGCCTGTTGACGCCTTTCCGGATGTGACGCCGAATCTCGTGCAGGTATTTACAGAAACGGAAGGTCTCGCGCCGGAAGAAGTGGAGAAGTATGTTACATTCCCTGTAGAAACCGTGATGAGCGGGCTTCCCGGTCTTAAAGAAATAAGGTCTGTCTCAAACTTCGGCCTCTCGGTCATAAATATCTATTTTGAAGACAGCATGGATATTTATTTTGCGAGACAGCTTGTAAATGAAAGGCTTCAGCAAGCAAGGGAGGAAATCCCCGAAGGCTTCGGCGAACCGGTGATGGGGCCTATATCTACGGGTCTTGGACAGATACTCTTCTTTGTGCTTGAAGACGAGACCGGCAAGCGCACGCCTGAAGAGATGAGGGAGATGCAGGACTGGCTTGTAAAATTCAACCTTCAAACTGTGCCGGGCGTCACGGAAGTGCTTTCGCTGGGCGGGGAGGTAAAACAGTTTCACGTCAGGATCCGTCCCCACGACCTTCTGAGGTACAACCTCTCATTGCCGGACATCATCGAGTCCGTCAAGGCCAATAATTCAAATGTGGGAGCACAGTTCCTTGTAAAAAACGGCGAGGAATACATTGTCCGGTCTGTCGGGCTTGCAGAGAAGATCGCAGATCTTAATTCAATAGTCCTGAAATCCGAAAGCGGCACACCAGTGCTTCTTCAGCAGGTTGCCGATGTGGTCATTGGCGGAGAGATGCGCCGGGGCCTTGCCACCATGAACGGTAAGGGTGAGGCAGTTGTCGGCATGGTGCTTAAGCTTATGGGGACAAATACCTCGACCGTCATCGGAGATGTAAAAACTAAAATTGCAGAGATCAATAAGACACTCCCGCCGGACATCAAACTGATCGCCTACTATGACCAGGCAACGCTGGTGAAGAAATGCATCGGCACGGTCACAAAAGCGCTTGCTGAGGCGGTAATCCTGATAATCATTATTCAGCTCGCGATGTTAGGCGGCTTCCGTCCAAGCATCGTTGTGCTGTCGGCGATCCCGTTTTCATTGGCTTTTGCGTTTCTCCTTATGAAATATTACGGCCTCTCGGCAAACCTGATGTCGCTGGGCGGACTTGCAATCGCCCTTGGACTTCTCGTTGACGGCGCAGTGGTCATGGTGGAAAACATTGACCGTCATCTTAGGGACGCTGACGAGGACGAACCATTTATCCACATCGTTGCAAGGGCCTGCATGGAGGTTGCGCGACCCATTCTCTTTTCGCTCCTCATAATAGTGATCGTATTTCTTCCGCTGTTCAGCCTTCAGGGAGTGGAAGGAAAGACCTTTCGTCCACTGGCCCAGACCATGTCGTTTGCGATGTTAGGCTCTTTGATCTTTGCAATGCTCATAGTTCCGGTGTTGAGCAGCATGCTGATGAAAAGGCCCAAGCATGACCCAGTCGGGCATAAAGAGGTGTTTGTTCTCAGATGGCTGCTTAAATTTTATCAGCCTGCCGTAACCTGGTTTGTTCAAAAACCAGCTGTAGCGATCATGTTAGCCGCAAGCCTTATCGTTATCGGCGGTGTCGTGTTCACATTCCTCGGCTCGGAATTTGTCCCACGGCTTAACGAAGGAGACCTTCTCGTGAGGGCGACAATGGCGCCTTCGATCTCCATTGAGGAGGCAAGAGACAATATGCTCAGGTTCGAGCGGAGACTCATGTCGAAATTCCCAGAGGTTACACGGGTGGTGACACGCGTTGGAAGGGGTGAGGTCGGAGCGCATGCAGACCCTGTAAACAGTGCAGAGGCTTTTGTCGCAATGAAGCCCAAAGAGGAATGGACTTCGGCTAAATCACTTGAGGAGCTTTATTCAAAGATGTCGGAGGAGTTTGAGGACTTTCCGGGCACGCAATTTAATTTTACCCAGCCGATTGCAGCAGCGGTTGACGAGCTGCTTACCGGAACAAAGGCAGACCTCGCCATTAAGATATTCGGCCCCGATATGGAAGTTCTCAAAGAAAAGGCGGAAGAAGTGGAGGAGGTCATCAGAGGAGTTTCAGGAGCGGCTGACGTGCAGAAAGACCAGGTGACAGGCACGCCGCAGATACTTATCACAGTTGACCGTCAGGCGATATCGAGGTACGGAATCAATGTTCAGGATGTTCAGGAGATAATACGCTCGGCCGTTGGCGGAGAAGAGGCAGGGCAGGTATTTGAAGGGATCAAGCGTTTTGACATCCTGGTCCGTTACAGCCCGGAAGCAAGGGGCAGCGTTGAAGCTATCGGGGACATTCTTGTCCCCTCTTCGTCGGGAGCTAAAGTTCCGCTGTCTGAGCTTACAAAGATAACAGAGATTATCGGGCCCAGACAGGTTACAAGGGAAAACAACCAGAGATTTATAACAGTCCAGTGCAACGTGAGAAACCGGGACATGGGCTCATTTGTGAAAGACGCGCAGAAGGCCATTGACGAGAAAGTGAAACTCCCGCCCGGATATATCACGACATGGGGAGGACAGTTTAAACTCCAGCAGGAAGCAAACAAGAGGCTGTCGCTTGTAATACCCGTGACTTTTCTCATAGTCTTTCTACTTCTTTATTCATCGTTCAGCTCAATGAAGAACACATTCCTTATTCTGCTCAACATCCCCCTTGCGCTGGTCGGCGGAATTATCGGGCTATGGATAACAGGGCAGAATCTGTCAGTGCCTGCGTCTGTGGGCTTTATCGCGCTCTTCGGGATCGCCCTTGCTAACGGCATGGTGCTTGTCATGTATTTCAACCAGTTGCTGCGCGAAGGTGTTTCGATGACAGAGACCTGCATCAAAGGCGCTTGTTTGAGACTCCGGCCTGTCCTGATGACTGCATCTGCTGCTGCGTTTGGACTTGTGCCTATGGTTCTGTCATCAGGTACCGGAAGCGAAGTGCAGCGTCCCCTGGCAACAGTGGTAATCGGCGGGCTGGTTACATCAACGATGCTGACCCTGCTCGTAATTCCTGCCTTATACAGGTGGTTTGCAATTGACCCTGAAGAAGAAACGGTCATGAAATAGAAAGGAGAGATCATGAAAGAGATAATAGCCTATATAAAACCGCACAAGCTTTATGAAGTCACAAAGGCCTTGCAAAAGGTCAAAGGCCTCCGCGGTCTGAGCACGACGGAAGTAAAAGGGTTTGGACGGAAAAAGGACAGAGAGGGGCATCATGTCAGCGACGACCTGATGGACTTTGCCATTTACAGACGGATTGAAATTTTCTGTGACGACAGCCTCGCAGATGAGCTTGTTTCGATCATCAACAAGACCGCTTGTACCGGACTTCGCGGCGACGGCAAAATCTACGTCCTTGACGTAACACAGGCATATAAAATCGGTAAAGGTGAGATTAATCCATAAGGAGAGAAAAACCATGAAAAGTATCTTGAGAAATTTAACATTGGCGGTATTGGCAATTGTATTAATCTCCTGCGGGACAACATCAAAGGAGTTAAAAGCAAAATCAATAAGCCAGCGAAATGACATTTTCAGTGAAGCAGCAGCGGGAACTCCACCAAAAGGGTTTGCGGATT
The DNA here is from genome assembly GCA_964393845.1 of uncultured Nitrospiraceae bacterium. Taxonomy (GTDB): domain Bacteria; phylum Nitrospirota; class Thermodesulfovibrionia; order UBA6902; family UBA6902; genus UBA6902. The sequence continues at coordinate 8,501 of CAYMUX010000038.1, read as the reverse complement.
TAACAATCAAGGCATCCGTTAAGACTCCTCTTGAAGGATACTACCCGTTAGAGTCAGGAGAATCTCTTCGCGGGAGGGTTGTTTATCCAGCTGTATTTAACATAGATGGTCAGGCTGTCACATGGGACATGAAAGGAGAAAAAGAAGGAATACCCATGTACGATAATGACGGCAAAACCAGCCATGACCCGGAAGCAGGTGATGGAATGAAATATTTCATTGAGAAGAAAGTACGTTTAATCTCCGGAACACATAAAATATTTTTTGGACTCCCCGGAGAGAACTATTTTACTGAGACAGAGGTTTCACTAAAGGACAGAGAAACATATTACATGGTATTTGCACCCGTGTATAAATACAAAACGCGTCCATACAGAATCCCAACTTTCTTGAAAGGGATAAAGGAGTATGCGGTGTTTTTGAACGAGAGCCAGATTAAATAAATCTTAAAGATAAAAGAGTGGCTTTCCTGCTACAGCATGGGAAGCCCCTCCAAATATGCCACTACAGGCAGCGCACCTCTGCTTGTCCTGTAGCTTAATTATATTATCATCCTGTAAAATCATTAAAGACGCTGACGGCCGACTGCTGAACGCTCATAGCTAACTATCATGTCACAAATGGGTTACATAACAGCTTTTCTGGGAGGCCTCCTCTCCTTCCTCTCCCCGTGCGTACTACCACTTATTCCTTCTTATGTCTCCTTTATAACAGGGATATCATTCGATGACTTCAAGACCGGTGACAAGGCAAGGATAAGAAGGCTCACGTTAGTCAATTCCTTTGCGTTTGTTTTCGGATTTTCGACTGTATTTGTCCTGCTTGGGGTATCTTCGTCTTACGTTGGAAAATTGTTTGCGGTCTATTATGATCACATAAGGATAATCGGCGGGATAATAATTATAGTGTTCGGCCTTTATGTAATGGGCCTTTTAAAACTGAACTTTCTTGCCTCTGATAAGAGGGTCCACCTCCATGCAAAACCCAGGGGGCATTTCGGGTCCTTCATTGTCGGCTTGACATTCGGGGCAGGATGGACCCCATGCATCGGCCCCATTCTCGGCTCAATTCTGCTTATTGCAAGCACAACCGGCTCTGCCATGCAAGGGTTCAAGCTCCTGCTTGTCTATTCACTCGGACTTGCCATCCCTTTTATGGCGACCTCTCTTGCCATCAACTCCTTTCTAAGCCATTACGGTGCAATCCAGAAGTACATGAGATTGATAATGGTCCTGAGCGGACTGCTGCTCATTGCCTTTGGGGTAATTTTATTGATTGATAAAGTATATTTGCTGTTAAGTATTGCCCCGGATTTAGGGGTGGAAGACCTGGTTACACATTAACCCGGATGCCTGATTTGACAAAACTTGAACTCCTGTCTCCTGCTCAAAACCTGCAATTGGGGATAACTGCCGTTAACTACGGCGCTGATGCTGTTTACATCGGCGGCCCCAGGTTCGGGGCAAGGGCGGCTGCAGGCAATCCGGTCTCAGATATTGAGCGCTTATGCAGCTATGCACACCTCTACGGGGCCAGGGTTTATATAACACTCAATACAATTTTATTTGATCATGAGCTGGACGAGGCCCGCAATATTATTTTTGATGTATATCATGCAGGGGCTGATGCATTGATTATCCAGGACATGGGGATACTGGAAATGGATATTCCCCCGATAGCCATACATGCCAGCACCCAGGCGAACAACTATTCCCTGGACAGGATTAAATTCCTGGACGCTATCGGTGTAAAACGGATTGTGTTGGCAAGAGAACTTTCCCTCAGTGAAATAGCTATTGTGAGGGACAATACCCGGTGTGAGCTGGAGTCCTTTGTTTATGGCGCATTATGCGTAAGCCTGAGCGGACAGTGTTATATGAGCCTGGTCTCCGGGGGAAGGAGCGCCAACAGGGGATGCTGCGCTCAGCCATGCCGGAATTTATACTCGCTGAAAGACGGCAGAGGAAAAATTATTTCAGAAAACCGGCATTTGCTGTCGCTTAAGGATATGTACCGCAGGTCTTTTATTACGGATTTAATTAAAGCAGGCGTCAGAAGTTTCAAAATAGAGGGAAGGCTGAAAGATGAAAATTATGTGAAAAACATTACGGCCTATTTCAGAAAGGCCCTCGATCAGGAAATTGAAAAACATTCCGCTTTTAGAAGGGCTTCATCCGGGCAGACAACTCATTTATTTAATCCCGACCCGGAGAAGACATTTCACCGTGGGAGCACCGATTATCTTTTAACAGGCAAGAGAGTATCGATAGCGCTGCCGGAGACATCCAAGTCAACAGGCAAACCAGTAGGCAAGGTAATAAAAACAGGTGCCGGATATATCCGGATAAAAGGAAGCGCGGAGCTGAATAATAATGATGGACTGGTATTTTTTGATAAGGAAAAGGTATTGCGGGGATTAAAGGTCAATAAGGTCGAAGGGGACATGATATTTATTGGAAAGGCGCCGCTGATGCCGCAGAAAGGAACGGCCCTTTACCGCAATTATGATCATGAGTTTTTAAAAAGCCTGCGAAAAGACAAATCGCTCCGGAAGATAAAAGTCTCGCTTGAGATATCATTCAAGGGGGAAAACCGGCTCCTCGTCAGGGCGATTGATGAAGATAATATAGTGGTTGAGAATGAATATCTCCAACCGTTTCAGCCAGCCGAAAAGAGACGGCTTGCAGCCGAAAACATTCAAAAACAACTTTCGAAAAGCGGCGCAACTCCCTTTTACATTGACCGGGTAACCGTAAACCGGGAGTCTCCGGTATTTGTGCCTTCATCATTATTAAATAAATACAGGCAAGAGATACTTCAAAAACTGGAACAGGAAAGGCTGAGTTTTTTTAAGCCTGTCCCCTATGAATTCCCCGCTTCGGATGTGATATTTCCATATGAGAAACTTGACTTCACTTTTAATGTTTCGAATAAGCCGGCCCGCAAGTTTTATAAAAGGCACGGCGTGCGGCAGATCGATACTGCCTTGGAAATAGCAATGCCTCCCGGAGAGATTGTTGTAATGACTACGAAGCATTGTCTCAAGTTTGAATTGGGTTTTTGCATGAAGGAGCATCAAGGTGCTGATAGGAAAAAACTGAATGAACCGCTCTTTCTTTATAACAAAGATGGAATGTATAAATTGAAATTTGATTGCAAAGGGTGCTTCATGCATGTTATCAGGGTTTGATGATCTCATGATATAGAAGTGGAGAACCGGGGCATGAGATGGAGTTGATCAGGGATAAGAAAAGCTGGCAGGCGATTTCTAATCCCGCATTTGGAGATGAAGAACTGTATAAACTTATGGGCAGGGCGGGATGCGCTTTTATCGCCCTCGGGAACGAATGAAGATTCCTCGCCGCAAGCGGAGGGGGTATCAAAAAGAATGAATCACAAATTAAAGAGAGATCAGAAAAACATTAACTGACTTTTTCTACATACTCGTTGGGCGAGAGAGGAGAGAAGCATGAGAAGTTACAAATCATTTTGTGTTACATTGTTTCTCGCAGTTGTTTTTGCAGTGTCGGGATGCGCGACATATAACATTAATGAGATTCCACAAGAGGAATCTCATGTGCATATCAATGCTAAGCAGAAAACTGCTCTGAAGCAAATCCTGCACCGACATATTACCGAGGGTTTCTATATTGCCCCAAACATCCCGCCGAGCAAACTGGCGAACGCCCGGCGGGCATGTTTCACCCCACCGGACGAGGAGGTTTTTGCATTGGTGGACTCGACTGTCTTCGGAAGCGCAGAGAACTCTCTCCTTATTGGTTCCAGCGGAGTATTCTTCCGAAACGATTGGGCAGGGCGGTCACCAGGACGGCACTTTCTGTCATATGCAGAGTTCCAGGACGCGGTTTTTATCAAAAATAATTCTTATGAAGTATCAATCGATGGGCTTAACTTTGATGTCTCTGGATCTCCAATGTCTAAGGAAGCAGTTATTAATCTTCTTCTGTCCGTTCAAAAGGTCATCACTGATCAATATAATCCTCATGACTCATTCACTGAAGCCATAACCCTGATCCATAATAATCATATTGATGCCCCTGAAATAAATAAACTGGTGTTTCATTCAATTTCTGGGCTAGAACATGAAATTGATAATAATAATTACGAGGTCAAGAAATTAGTAATAGATTGGAATAAGTTACAAAATGATCAAGACTACATTGGCGTTGCCCGAGACGTTTATGATTATTATTTTAATAACCTGGGTGGCTTTACTAATAATTCAATCTATTCATCATTAGATAACGTGCTTAATAATTTGGATAAGCATTCATCTTATTTGACACCGTTTGAATATTAAGATATACAAGATGGAAATGAAAATGGTGGTATAGGTGTGGAGATAAAAAAGGATAATGATTTTCCTGTGGTAGTAAAACCCCTTCAAGATAGCCCCGCACTGCAAGCAGGAATTAAAGCCGGTGACAGAATTATACAAATTGATGAAAAACCAGTTAAGAATTTAGAACTTCACAGAATCTCTGCACTTCTTAGAGGTCCATTAAAAAGTGTAGCGAGAATACATATAACGAGAAATGGGATTCAGGAGCCAATTATATTAGATATTAAAAGAGAAGTAATTAAACTTAAAAATATTCAATATAACTGGTACGAACCGGACCTTTGTTATATTAAATTATCTCAGTTCGAAGTAAAAATAATCAGAAATATAAATGACAGGAAGAATATGGTTATTTATTAGAAGAATATTTTGCTTTACTGATAGAGAGAATATTCTCGGCAGTAGATGTAACGCGTAATCAAGATGGTAAACCTGATGCTGTATTGACAGTTAATGTTGATGATAAGAAGTATATTATAATTTTTGAATTCACTACTAAACCTTATAGAATTTCATCACTCTACAATAAAACTTCAAAGAATTTCGTTGAAGACTTAAATCGTATATTATTTAGTGACGAAAGCAGTGACAAGGGAAAATTGCTGAATTTGGACAAGTACGTATCTGACTATAAAGAAGATGGTTGTATAATCATTCCAATCTTGGTTACAGAAAGTTGGATCGGTGATTATGATCTGTTAAATAAAATTGATAGCATTCTGAGTAAAAACCTGCAAGAGCATAAGCTCAGCAACTTACTTATGTTTGAACCGATTATTTTAAGTTTAGATGATCTGGAAACTTTTTGGGCAGTTAGCACAGAAGGCAAGGAGAGCCGCGAATTTATTGAGTTGCTTAAAACATGGGAGAAAGTTCAAAAGGGCCAATATTGGTATAACTTTGCTTCGTTTGTTTCTGAAGATAAGAGAGCAACAAATAAAAAATACTTGGACTTTTTCGGAACATCTAATTTAACGAATTAAAAGCATGTGTGACAACTTGAAGTTGATTAGCAACACCAAGACCGCATGGGAAGGTTATCGCATTACTCGGATCCCTCCCCAAATAATCCAAAAACAAATCGTCACGCAGATCGAAGAAGAGCAGAAGCTTGTTGAGGCGAACGGGAAGCTGATTGAGATTTTTGAGGAGAAGATAAAGGCAAAGATCGCCGAGGTGTGGGGAGAGGAAAATTAAGTCACCCTCTACTTATTTACCCTTATTGTTTCTCGCCTTCTTGTTTCCCAGATGCGCGATCTTGTCCAATATGCCATTTATAAAAGGCGCGGACTCCTCTGTCGAATATTTCTTGGCGATCTCAAGGGCTTCATTGATTACTACCGATGGCGGGATATCTGTTCTATAAATAAGTTCGTATGTGGCGGCCCGGAGGATGCTTCGGTCAATAACTGCCATCCTGTCGATGGCCCAGTTTTCCGCGGCTTTTTTTATAATTTCATCTATCTCACTGATATGTGCCCGGGTATTTTCGACAATTTGGCAGGTAAATTCCTTTACTTCCTGCTCCTCATCATTCCCTTCCCAGAACTCCTGGAAGACCTCATCACTTATCTTGCTGCCGGTCAACTCAAGTTGAAACAGGATTTGCAGGGCGTATTCTCTTGCTCGTCGTCGTTTCATAATCTAATAAAATAGCAGGGGCGAGGCGGCGCCTCGCCCCTACAGATTTGCATATTGTAACTCATAACTTCTTAAGGAGCTGTGCCATTTCAATGGCCACCATCGCAGCATCCCATCCCTTGTTGCCGCTTTTTGATCCTGCTCTTTCAACGGCCTGTTCAATGGTATCAGTGGTTAGAACGCCGAATGCGATGGGAACGCCTGTGTCCATTGAAGCAGCGGCGATCCCTTTCGCCGCTTCAGCGGCAACTAAATCAAAATGAGGGGTGGCTCCCCGGATAACGGCTCCCAGGCAAATAACGGCATCGTAGGTTTTTTTACCTGCGACTATTTTTGCAGTGAGGGGGATCTCAAAAGAGCCGGGGACCTTTATTACATCTATATTCTGCTCTGTTGCGCCGTGTCTTATAAGGGCGTCAACTGCGCCGTCGAGAAGTTTGCCGGTAATAAAATCGTTAAAACGGCTTATGATAATAGCGAATTTAAGTCCTTTTGCCTGAAGCTCTCCCTCAAATTTTTTCATAACACCCTCCTGAAATTGTAAGGGCGGGGTGACCCCGCCCCTACAGAATTTTATACTTCCTCCAGCATATGACCGAGTTTTTTCTTTTTTATGGAAAGATACTTAATGTTTTTTTCATGGGGCTTGATCTCGATGGGCACCCTCTCGACGATTTTTAAGCCGTAGCCTTCCAGGCCTATAAGTTTCTTTGGATTATTGGTCATCAGGCGCATCTTCCGCACCCCGAGCTCCACGAGGATTTGAGCGCCAATCCCGTAATCCCGTAAATCGGCCTTAAACCCGAGTTTAACATTTGCCTCGACAGTGTCTAGTCCTTCGTCCTGCAGCGCATATGCCTTTAATTTATTGACAAGCCCTATGCCCCTTCCTTCCTGTCTCATATAAAGGATTACGCCCTTGCCTTCTTTCTTGATAATGGCCATCGCCTTATGAAGCTGTGATCCGCAATCACATCTCCTGGAACCAAAGACATCCCCGGTGAGACATTCGGAATGGACCCTGACAAGCACCTCGTCATCAGGAGAAATGTCCCCTTTCACGAGCGCGATATTCAGGGAATCATCGACTAAATTTCCAAAGACCGTGGCGGCAAATTCACCGCCGAAGGCAGTGGGTATGGTTGTTGTCGCCAGCCTGGTTACAAGGCACTCGTTTTGCATCCTGTATTGAATAAGGTCTTTGATGGTGACCATTTTTAACCCGTGTTTGCGGGCAAACTTTGCAAGCTGGGGCACCCGCGCCATGGTACCATCATCATTCATTATCTCGCATATGACTCCTGCGGGGGAAAGACCGGCCAGCCGTGCCAGATCCACTGACCCTTCCGTCTGCCCTGCGCGCTGGAGCACACCTCCGGGCTGCGCCCGTAACGGAAATATATGTCCGGGCCGGGCAATGTCATCAGGTTTTGTTTTCGGATGAATGGCGGTCTTAATAGTCTTTGCCCTGTCAGCGGCGGATATCCCCGTTGTAACACCACGCTTCGCCTCTATCGATATGGTAAAGGCCGTGCCGAAACGTGACGTATTCATGTCAGCCATCATGGGAAGCTTGAGATGATCTACCCTCTCAGGGGTTAATGAAAGACATATCAGCCCCCTGCCGTGTTTGGCCATAAAATTAATTGCCTCAGGGGTAATTTTCTCAGCCGCAATCGTGAGGTCTCCCTCGTTTTCCCTGTCCTCATCATCTATGAGGATGACCATTCTGCCTTCTCTTATATCTTCAATGGCCTCTACTATTGTGTTAAATTTAAATTTTGCTGCGGCCTTTGGTGTCTTCGTCTGTTTTTTACTCATTTACAAAACCTTTCTCTTTAAGTAGTTCCATGAGATGCGAATCCGTGTCCTTTTTGCCCAGAAGTTTTTCAACATATTTACCTATTATGTCTGCCTCCAGATTAACCCTGTCACCGATGCCTTTATCTCCAAGGTTTGTAACAGTTAACGTATGGGGAATAATGGCAATGCTGAAAGACCTGTGATCCAGATCTACTACGGTGAGACTTATGCCGTCTACAGCTATGGAACCCTTTTTAACGATATATTTTATTATTTCTGCAGGAGATTCGAAAGTGTAAAATGTATACTCCCCGGCCTGCTTTTTATCTCTGATTGTCCCGATACCGTCAACATGTCCTGTAACAATATGTCCGCCGAGACGATCACTTAATCTCAAGGCGCGCTCAAGATTTATTTTATTGCCTGTCTTTAATGCTCCGAGATTGGTGCTTCGTACTGTCTCGGGAGATACGTCAAAAGACAACTCCCCGTTGTGCTTTGTTACTGTTAAACAAACCCCGTTAACTGAAATGCTGTCGCCTATTTGCACCTCGAATTCAGATAATGGCTTTACAGACAGCCTGATGCTGTTCCCTGTTTTTTTAACAGCAATAACAGACCCGAATGTTTCAACAAGTCCTGTGAACATAATTTAATGAATCGGCTTCCCTAGCCTTTTCCACCTGATTTTGTT
>CAYMUX010000037.1:0-27434 GCA_964393845.1 uncultured Nitrospiraceae bacterium | reverse complement strand
CCCTGAAAGGAGTTTATGTTCAGGACTTGACGCCGGACATATACAGGCAGTTGAATCTCCTGGAGAGGATAAGAGGAGTCGTTGTTTCAGAAGTAGAAAGCGGAAGCCCTGCAGAGACCAGTCTTATGCGTGGAGATGTCATTCTTGAAATAAACAGAAAATCCATATCGAATATAAAAGATTACGAGGCCATAGTGTCAAAAATAAAACCTGATACGGATGTGCTGCTGTTAGTCTCCCGCAGAGGGTCAACAATTTTTGTAACAATAAGCGGAAAGCAATAAAGCTTTCAGCGCTCAGCTATCAGCCTTCAGCTAAAAAAAACAAAAAGAGCTGGGTCCTAAACCCCGCTCTTTTTGTTACTGACAGCTAACCGCTGATAGCAGACAGCTTTTAAAACTTCTAAAAGGGGAATATTAAACTTCTTAGCAATCTTTTTGCAATCTTCGTATTCAGGAGACACTTTTTGTGTTTCTTTATCGAGCCGGGATTTTTTCACTCTCAGCTTTCCGTACTTTGTATCCATTGACTTAATTTCACGTTGAAGGATTTTTCGATCAGCACTGTAGAACCTGAGACCTATGCTCGTTGTTTCCTTAAATATTATTTCACACAAGACATCCTTTTTATCTTCATCGCAGAGCACACTCAGTTTAATTCCCGGCCTCCCTTTTTTCATGATGATCTGAGTTAAAAAGACATCGAGTGCGCCTGCCTTGAACATCTTTTCCATTACATATTCATACACCTGAGGGTTCATGTCGTCGATGTTGGTCTCGATGATTGTTATTTGTTCTGAAAATCTCCCCTCACCCCTCTTTGTCAAAGAGGGGAAAAGTCCCCCTTTGTAAAAGGGGGATGTAGGGGGATTTTCTGATTCTTCCCCAATAATCATCATCAAAATATTCGGTTGTTCTTTGAAATCTTTACCTCCTGCTCCTGTACCCGTTTTCAAGATCCGCAAATCCGGAATATTCCCAAACCCTTTCGCAAGAGATGAGATAAGCGCCGCTCCGGTAGGAGTAGTAAGCTCAAAAGAAACATCAGATGAATAAACCGGTATGCCTTTTAAAAGTTCAACCGTTGCAGGGGCGGGAACAGGAAGAATTCCATGCTCTGTCTTTATTGTACCGCTGCCGAGATTTAATGCAGAGGAATAAATGGTATCAACTCCGAGGATATCAAGCCCGATCAATGAGCCGAAGATGTCAACAATGCAGTCTACTGCTCCGAGTTCGTGGAGGTGAATGTCCTGAAACTTCCCGCCATGAACTTTTGCCTCCGCCTCAAATAGCCGTTTGAATATTGATAGACCTTTCTGTTTGATCCCATCTGGAAGTGACGATGTTTTTATTATCTTCTCTATGTCTTTCCATTTTCTGACTTCTGACTTCTGTCTTCTGTCTTTTGTACGGGCAAGTCGGCGACTCGCCCCTACTTTCAATATCAATTCAACATCAACTTTCGTAGCCAGGATCCCTGCCCTCTTCACCTTCCTTGCCTTTAAGGCATATCCGCGAACAGGCAGTTTCGACAACTGTTTTTTCAGTTCTTCAAGAGACACGCCTGCGTCAACAAGCGCCCCAAGGACCATGTCACCGCTAATTCCGGAAAAACAGTCAAAATATGCGATCATAATTTTTTTGTCATTCCGGGCTTGACCCGGAATCTGTAGGGGCGTATTGCAATACGCCCCTACCTGGTTACCAATAAATTTATCTTATGCGCCAAAACTCCTGCGCCGAAACCATTGTTAATGTTCATTACGGCAATACCGGGCACACATGAGTTAAGCATGGCAAAAAGGGCTGTGATACCGCCGAAACTCGTGCCGTATCCCACTGAAGTCGGCACTGCAATGATAGGTTTGTCCGTCATCCCTCCTACAACAGACGGCAGGGCCCCTTCCATTCCCGCGATTACAATTAAAACGTTTGCTTCCTTAAAAACTTTACCGGCATTAATAATCCTGTGCAGTCCTGCAACTCCGACATCAGTTACTGTTACAACCTTACTTCCAAGAAATTCGGCTGTAGCAACGGCCTCTTCAGCAACAGGCATGTCTGAGGTCCCTGCACAGAGTACTGCTATCTTGCCTGTTTTCTTCTTTGAGCCTCCGGCCATGATTACTCCTGACTTCTCATAAAAGACAGCCTTTATTTTATGCTTACCGCAAATGGCATTGATATCTTTAAAGATAGCTTTAGTTGACCTGGTTATCAGCAGCTTACCGCTTTTACTGATCATTGCATCGGCAATTTTACAGATGTCTTTCGGATCTTTACCTTCAGCAAATATTACTTCCGGGATGCCGTGTCGCAGTTCACGGTGATGATCAACTTTGGCTATGCCGATATCCTCATATGGCAGGTGCTTCAGCATATCAAGCGCAGCCGCAACATTCATTTCCCCGGTCTTAACTGAGTTCAGTATGTTTTGTATTTTCTTATTGTCCATACTTTCATTCCGCCTTCAAAGTCCTGGTCATAAGTTCGCACACTGCTTCAACAGGATTTTTATCTTCATTTATGACCCGGTAAACCTGCTCAACAATCGGCATCTCAACTTTATGCCTTCCAGCCAGTTCAAATGCCGACACCGATGTGGCAACACCTTCTGCTATCATTTTCATACTTGAGAGTATGTCCTTTATTTTCTCCCCTCTCCCAAGCCTGTATCCAACCGTGTAGTTTCGCGAAAGCGTACCGGTGCATGTCAGTACCAGATCACCCAGCCCGCTTAAACCGGAAAACGTCTTTTCCTTTGCGCCGATGGAAACACCAAGACGAATCATCTCGGCAAGTCCCCTCGTTATAAGCGCTGCCCTGGTGCTGGCGCCATACCCGAGGCCGTCTGATAATCCTGAAGCAATAGCCATAACATTCTTCAGCGCCCCTCCCAGTTCTACACCGAGTACATCTTCATTGGTATATATCCTGAAATAATCGGTATTGAATACATCCTGAAGCAGCAGGCTTGTGTCACGATTCTCTGCTGCCACCGTTACTGCCGTCGGTAATTTTTTTATTACTTCCTCTGCAAAGCTCGGTCCTGAAAGCACTGCTATCCTGCGCCCCGTCAATTCCTGTAAAATAAAAGACACCGTCTTCAGAGTGCCATGCTCAATTCCCTTTGCAGCGCTGATTATAACAGCATTTTCCCCGATAAATGGCGCTGCCTCCTTAAACACCGAACGCGCAAACTGCGTGGGCACGACATTCAAAACATACCGGGCTTTCTCGACCGCGTCCCTGATGTTTCCCGTTGCCTTTATATTGTTAGATAAAGGAATGCCGGGAAGATATGCGCTGTTAATACCTGTACGATTGATCTCATCTACAAGTTTTTTTTCATATGCCCAGAGTGATACGTCATATCCCTTCTCTGCAAGAAGATTTGCAAGTGTCGTACCCCAGCTCCCGGCGCCTATGACTGAAATGTAACTCATGATTTGATGTACTGAAATTTCATTTCAAAATCTCCCCTGGCCCCTCTTTGCTAAAGAGGGGGAACACACCCCTAACCCCTCTTGATGAGGGGAACTCTCTCCCCCTTTGAAAAAGGGGGATGTAGGGGGATTTTTTAAATATTTACCCGTCATTACCTTTTTTCTGAACTTTCGCCCATGTATCTTTCAAAGTGACCGTGCGGTTGAAAACAAGTTTTCCACCTGAAGAATCAGGGTCAACGCAAAAGTAACCGAGACGTTCAAACTGGTATCTCCCTCCTGCCGCAGCATCTTTCAATGAGGGTTCAAGCTTACAGGACGTAAGCGCCTCCAATGACTTCGGATTCAGATATTTTCTGAAGTCGCCTTCACTATCTTCTTCAGGGTCCGCCTTTGTGAATAAATACTCGTACAGACGAACTTCCGCATCAATTGCGTGAGAAGCCGAGACCCAGTGAAGTGTTGCCTTGACTTTCCTGCCGTCAGGCGCGTCGCCGCCCCTTGTTGCGGGGTCATACGTGCAATGCAATTCGGTAATATTTCCTGCGCCGTCTTTTACGACATCAACACATTTAATAAAATATGCATAACGCAATCTCACTTCCCGTCCGGGCGCAAGGCGGAAGAACTGCTTCGGGGGATTCTCCATGAAGTCTTCCTGTTCAAGGTAAAGCTCACGTGAGAAAGGGACCTTGCGGGTCCCGGCTGAAGGGTCTTCCGGGTTGTTGATTGCATCAAGTTCATCGACGTTGTCCTGAGGATAATTTGTAATCACCACTTTCAATGGACGCAGCACAGCCATCATACGTTGAGCTCGCCTGTTTAAATCTTCCCGGATGCAGTATTCAAGTAGGGCCATATCAACGGTACTGGCTGCCTTGGCAACGCCTATCCGGTCACAAAAGTTGCGGATCGACTTCGGCGTGTATCCCCGCCTGCGAAGGCCTGAAATAGTAGGCATGCGAGGATCATCCCAGCCGCTCACGTAGCCGCCTTCAACAAGCTGGATAAATTTCCTTTTGCTCATAACCGTGTAAGTGAGATTAAGGCGCGCAAATTCTATCTGTTGAGGATGAAAAATCCCCAGCTCATCAAGAAACCAGTCGTACAACGGGCGGTGGTCTTCAAATTCGAGTGTGCAGATGGAATGAGTTATCCCTTCGACTGAATCAGAGATACAATGCGCATAGTCGTACATTGGATAAATGCACCACCTGTCCCCGGTCATGTGATGCTCCGCGTGAAGTATGCGGTATATGACAGGGTCACGCATATTGATATTTCCTGACGCCATATCGATTTTTGCGCGCAGCGTGCGCGAGCCGTCGGGGAATTCCCCTTTGCGCATGCGCTCAAACAGATCAAGATTTTCCTCAACAGAACGGTTGCGGTACGGGCTTTCTTTTCCGGGCTCCGTCAAGGTGCCCCGGTATTGCCTCATCTCGTCAGGGCTAAGATCGCAGACATATGCCCTGCCCTTTTTGATAAGATCAAGGGCGCATTCATAAAATCTCTCGAAGTAATTTGACGCATAATACATCCGCTCCTGCCAGTCGAATCCCAGCCAGAGCACATCCTGTTTAATCGACTCCACATACTCCACTTCCTCTTTTGTCGGATTAGTGTCGTCCATGCGGAGATTACAGAGCCCCTTGAAGTCCGCTGCAATGCCGAAATTAAGGCAGATGGATTTCGCATGGCCGATATGCAGGTACCCGTTCGGCTCCGGCGGAAAGCGTGTATGTACCCGGCCGTCATATTTGCCGGTCTTAATATCTCCGGTGATAATGTCTTTGATAAAATTTGAAGGAGCGGCGGATTCATGTGTAGTCATATATTAAATCCCTTTTCATTATCTTAACCTAAAAATAAAGTCATACCCTTTTTAAGGGATTATTTTACCACATTATGGAGATTTGTTAAGCGGTTTTGATTTTTGGGGCAATAGTCATCTCGAATATATAGGAAGAAGGGGTTCCTTGTGACCGAAAAAAAGGTGTAAAAAGAAAAGACAGATATCTCAGTTCTCAAACAAAGATCAAGTTTTTTTTAGAAGACAAAAAGGTAGAATTGTGGTAACTTAATGCTATGGAAAAAGACATCATGTACTGGAGTAATCTTTCCGCATACGATATCAAAACTGCTGACGCAATGTTTAAAAGCAGGAGATATTTATATGTTCTTTTCACCTGCCAGCAGGCTGTTGAAAAAATACTGAAAGCGCTGGTTACAAAAAATACCAATCAATTCCCTCCTAAAACTCACGACCTGCTGCGGCTTGCGGAATTATCAAAAATTGATATTGATGAGACCAGGAAAGAATTTCTTGCGAAGCTCTCTTTTTATTACATCGAGACCAGATACCCGGAAGAGCTCGCCAAAATCACAAAAGATATAAACAGGAAAACAGCTTTTGATTACTTGAATAACACAAAGGCATTATTGAGATGGTTAAAACTAAAACTGAAATAAAGAGCATAATTGAAGATTCAATAGAATATCTCAGGAAAAAAATACGTATCAATTCAGCGTATTTATTTGGTTCTTACGCATCCGGAACCGCCGGTGTATGGAGTGATATTGATCTAGCCGTGTTCTCTCAGGATGCAGATAAAATGAAGATCGAAGATAAGGCAAAACTCGCTACCGAATTAAGACTTCGCTGTCATACAGGAGTTGAGCTGCACCTCTTTCCGAATAAGGCTTTAAAGGAAGCGCGGGCTACTAATTTTTACGGATATATCCTAAAAACAGGAAAAAAGGTTTTTTAGCAACCACGCATTCTTCTTTCCGGTAAAAGGCAAATCACTAAATCACTATTGGGAAATTAAATGGGGACACATCCCATATTTAGACAAAAGAAGGCAACAGAAATATGGGATGTGTCCTTGATTATTCCTAAGCACGTCAATGTCTCAGGCGGTAGAGTTAGCATAGGGCATTTACCGAGAGGGATGTATTCCTCCCGCTTGTGGTGTTAACCGACAAGTGAGTAGATTAATGGGGCATGTCAAGTTTATTTTAAAATAAAGCCTATTTTTGCTATACTCGTTTTGTCGTTTAAGAACATGGTTAAATGACAAGAGGAGAAAGCATGAAGGCCAATATATCAAGTAGACTTGAAACAAGTACGCCACTTCTCAAGGATTTAATATCGGGAATCAAGAAAGGTGAGACAAAGGTTCCAAAATTCCAACGTAAATTTATCTGGAAAGACGAGCAGGCATTAAATCTCTTAGATAGCATTGCTAGTAATTATCCAATTGGTAGCCTTTTACTTTGGAAGACTAAAGACAAACTTGCGGCCGAACGAAATATAGGCGATTTTCGTCTACCCAAAACCGATGATCTTACACCAACGGACTACGTCTTAGATGGTCAACAGCGGTTAACTGTCATCTACTCATGTTTGGGTGCGGCTGAGGACGAGGGAGGCTTCGAAACCGCTTACGACCTTTTGAACGAAACTTTCATCACAAGACCAGAGATACATCAGTCCCATATGTTTCCTCTGCGAATAATCTATAATACAACAAAATTATTGAACTTCAGGTCAGGTCTCGTAAGTCACCCAACCGCTGACAAAATGCAAAAACGATTAGATCAGCTTATCGAAGTTCTCACCAATTACAGAATACCTGTAGTGCTACTAAAAGACTTGACTGTTGAAGAAGTGTGCCCAATTTTTGAGAGAATCAACAGTTCCGGCACACGACTATCAACTTATGATCTCATGGTGGCTGCAACTTGGTCAGAAACGTTTGATTTAAATGATGAAGCAAGTAAGATTTCCAGCGCATTAAAGCCAAAAGGGTTCGACGACATAGATGGGAATACTGTATTGAAATGTCTTTCGGCAGTTCATCATACTGGAATTAAGAAAGAACAGGTGCTTAATCTTAGGAAATTGAGCAGAACTGATATGGATACGTTAGTTGATAAAGTTAAGGAGGCTTTGCTTAAGACCGTAGACCTTTTGACTACGGAGTTCAAAATATATAGCTGGGATTTTCTTCCGTATGAAGCAATTGCAATTGTACTAACTTATGTCTTTGCAAAAAGAGGTACATTAAATCAGGATGATATTAAACGAGTAAGAAAATGGTTTTGGTTGAGTGCCTTTTCTGAAAGATACAGAGGCGCGGCCGATTCTGTAATTTCAAGAGATCTTGAAACTATTGACTCTTATGTCATTAATGGCCAAGAGCCTGTCGAGACCTTTGGTCTTCCTCCTAGAATGGAACTACTTCCAAAATTGACATTTCGGGCTAATAACTCTCGGTCTCGTGCATATGCTCTGCTTTTAGCGTTGCATAATCCGCGTAACATTACAAACGGGGTACGGATCGATACCGCAGAAGCTTTGTCAATATTCAACAAGAAGGAATTCCACCATATTTTTCCTCGAGCATTTCTTAAGCGGACTGGCGCAAGCGGGGATCAAAATTCTCTTGTTAATATTTGTATGCTTTCTGCTTCAGAAAACAAGATTGTAAGCGACAATGATCCGAATGTTTACTTAGCTGATATGATACAAAAGCATGGCAGCGAGGCTGGTGAGGTCTTTTCTTCTAACCTTCTCGAAAACCCTGTGGACTTCCCTTATCAAACAACTGGTTATGACCAATTCTTGGCGTCTCGAAGTCAAATTATTCACGCTAAAATTCTAAAAGTTTGTAGTGGAGAAACCATTTAGCTATGTCAACAACAATTTGATATGGGGGCAAATGGGGACACAGAGCCTGTCTAAAAATTACCATTTTTTATTTTTGTCATGCCCGAAGTCTGCAATCGGGCATCCAGATGGCATTGAAAATAATAGATTCCGGCTTAAGGACTGCCGGAATGACAGACAGACAAATTGAGTTTTTAGACAAGTTCTGTGTCCCTGATTATTCCCTGATTGATTATTCAATAAACAAAAAAGCAAAAGCACGGGAACATCATTCTATTGCAAAAGAGATGATAAATGCGATGGGCTATCACCGGCGGGATAATGATGTGAAGGAAATTGAAGAGAAGCTATCAAATCCCCCCTAACCCCCCTTTTCTAAAGTGGGGGATAATAATGAATAGTAATTTCCATAATGTATCTTTATTTCTTTTTTCCCCCTTTGATTGTTTTAGGGATGGATCAGGACTGAACGCGTTAAGAATTAAAATGAGAAGCGAAGCGGCTATTTTAATTTAGCGGGCAGGCCTGAGCCAGCCCGTTAAGAAACAATCACCTGGGCCACCTTTCTTTGGTTACTTTCTTTTGTGGTAAAAGAAAGTAACTCCGACTGAAGGGCAAACCGGGGTTTGAGGCAGAGCCCCATTATTAATTAATATAAAAATTCACAAATTGAGTTTGCGACCATTCACCCGATAGCCTGTATCGCCCTCTCCAATCTCCTAATCGCCTTCCCCTTCCCCAAAACCTCAAGCACCTCAAATATCCCCGGACTCTCCGTGCCTCCGGTCATTGCAACGCGGACGGGCTGGGCAATATCTTTAAGCTTGACACCGTGCTTTTCCACGACCGATTTAAAAACCTGTTCAAGCTCATGATGGGAGAATTCCGCGATCACTTGCAGACCGTCTTTCAATTCGATCAACAGAGCCCGGCTCTTTTCATTCAGAAACTTTCCCTTTGCTTTCTCATTATATTCAACTTCCTCGGCAATGTAGTAGCGCAGGGAATTCGCAAGCTCAACCATAGTCTTTGAGCGCTCCTTTAAAGTGTCAATCGCTTTGCAAAGCCATTCCTTATCAAGGCCCTGCCCTTCAGCTATAATCTTTTCTTTGACCAGAAAAGGTATCACCAGCTCAGCAAGTCTTTCAGATGATGACTTGATGATATATTGACTGTTCAGCCACAGGAGCTTTTCCGGGTTGAAGACCGCCGCAGCCTTGCCGACATTCTCGAAGGAGAAATATTTCACCAGCTCATCTCGTGTGAAAACCTCCTGATCTCCATACGACCAGCCAAGCCTTACAAGGTAATTCACAAGGGCCTCCGGCAAATATCCCATATCATAATATGCCATCACTGAAGTGGCCCCGTGCCTTTTGGAAAGCCTCGCCTTGTCCGAACCGAGGATCATCGGCAGATGGGCAAATTTCGGTACCGGATACCCGAATGCATTGTAAAGCTGTATCTGCTTCGGAGTATTGTTCAGATGGTCGTCGCCCCTTATGACATGAGTAATTTTCATATCAACATCATCCACAACAACCGTCAGATTGTATGTCGGCGTACCATCGGAGCGGAGGATTATCAGGTCATCAAGCTGCTCATTTTCAAATGTGACCATGCCTTTTATCAAGTCATCAACTATGGTCCGCCCTTCCAGCGGCATCCTGAATCTTACAACCGGGTTAACACCGGCAACCGGCTCTTTCAGGTCTCTGCACTTACCGTTATACTTCAGTGCCCTTCCCTGCGCCATCGACTCCTTGCGCCTGGCCTCAAGCTCTTCCGGGGAACAGTAACAATAATAAGCCTTGCCTTCCTTCACAAGTTGGTCCGCATAGTTCCTGTAAATATCAAACCTGTCGGTCTGCCTGAAAGGCCCTTCATCCCAGTCAAAACCCAGCCATTTCATACCTTCGATGATAGCCTCGATATATTCATCGGTGGAACGTGTCGTGTCAGTGTCCTCAATTCTCAATATAAATGTCCCGTTGTTATGCCTGGCGTACAGCCAGTTAAACAGGGCAGTCCTGGCCCCGCCTATATGTAAATGTCCCGTGGGACTCGGCGCAAAGCGAACTCTGATATTATCTGTCAATGCTTTCTCCTGTCATCTGAAATTGATTTTGATATTGCAAGCCGCAAAAACCTTTCTGTCGTATCCGTCACTCTAAACCTTTCATCAGCCCGGTAACCTGCAACCCATATAATATCATTCCCAGACACAACAATTGGCACGCGGTCTCTCTCATCGCGCGGTATTTTTTCATCAACAAAAAAATCCTGAAGTTTTTTCTTTTTCCCGAAACCGAGGGGATAGAAAAAATCTCCTTCTGTCCTCGCCCTTATTTTCAGCGGGAATATCATATTGCCTGCGTCTAAAAGGACCGATGATCTTCCGTCACCCGAATCTCCGCCGTTTTCTTCAAATGCCGCATTTAATACCATATGCGCTTCTTTAAGATGAATCTCACATGGAGGCTGGATCTCGCGCCCTGAAAGAGACAGGGACTTCTCAGTAGTTATTTTCAATAGCGAATAATCTTTTATTACCCTGATGTCTTTTGGAAGATGAATACTGTCGCCCGACTTACCTTCTTTTATCAGCTTGATTATGTCCTCAATATGCACAAACTTTATTCCCCTGAGCCCCTTTGTTGCATTGACGGCCCTTCGAAGTATGCGCCTCAATATCGGCAATTCTACTGTCGAAAGCGGCCTCAGGAAAAGCTCGATAGAACTGTCGCTCTTTCTGCTTATAAGCCTCATCAATGTCTTGGTGACAATAATTTCGAGGTAATCGTCTTCCTCTTTTAAGATATCCGCAGTCCTGCATATATCCTGGATCACCGCCGGGTTTCTTTTCTTGATCTCTTCCATAAATGAGAGCCTTAAGCAGTTCCTGAAATAATCCTGTTTGAGGTTTGACGAATCAACCATAAAAGGAAGTTTAGAGTTAAGAGTTAAGAGTCTGGAGTTAATGGAAAGAAATTCCTCTATTTCGATTCTCTCAATTTCGATCAAGGGTCTGATTATCAATACATTTTTATTAATTCTGAACTCTGAACTCTTAACTCCGAACTCTATATTTCTCACAGGCGGAATGCCTGTCATCCCTTTTCTCCCCGAACCCCTGAAAAGCCTCATTAATACAGTCTCCGCCTGATCATCTGCATTATGACCAAGGGCTATTTTGGAAGCCTTCACACTGTATGAGATTTCCTCATAAGCAGCATAACGGAGGTCCCGCGCCGCTTCCTGGACGTTCAGACCATTGTCCTTTGCATACTTTTTGACATCTACCGCCCTGGAATGGAAACTAATCTGAAGTTCTTTACAAAGGCCCTCACAAAAGTCCACTTCTTTTTTAACTTCATCCGGCCTCAAACCGTGATCAATATATACTGCGCTCAAAGAAAGATTGAAATC
The DNA here is from genome assembly GCA_964393845.1 of uncultured Nitrospiraceae bacterium. Lineage (GTDB taxonomy): Bacteria > Nitrospirota > Thermodesulfovibrionia > UBA6902 > UBA6902 > UBA6902. The sequence goes on along the minus strand of CAYMUX010000037.1, from coordinate 15,882 downwards.
CTCTTTGAGTTTGTCTAAAATAACTGCCAGGCATACTGAATCAGGACCTCCTGAAAGACCGATCAGTACGTGGTCATTGTCGGAAAGCATATAATATTTATTGATCGTTTCCCGGACTTTTCGTAATATTTCCATAAGTAGTTCCATTATACCGGAATTAATTTTAATAATTTAGTATGTTATGAAATTATATAATTAAATATATATAATAGGAATTCACAAAACAATTTTATAATTATACAATTAAACCGATGCATGATTTTAAATATAAAAATTCCGAATTATATGCCGAGGACGTCCCGGTCAGGGAGATAGCAGAGAAGGTCGGAACGCCGCTTTACATTTACAGCCACAGGACCCTGCTAAGACATTTCAATGCCTACAGGACTGCCTTTGACGGGCAGCCTCATACAATATGCTTTGCGCTTAAAGCCAATTCAAATATCTCAATACTGAAACTGCTTGCGAAAAACGGCTGCGGCGCAGATGTTGTTTCCGGCGGCGAGCTTCATCTCGCCCTGAAGGCCGGCATCCCTGCTGATAAAATTGTATATGCAGGGGTAGGAAAAACTGAAGAAGAAATTATCCAGGCACTGAAAGCCCGCATTCTCATGTTCAACATAGAATCATCTGATGAAATGATGGCCATTAATCAAATCGCTTCTACGCTGAAGCTGAAGGCGCCGATTGCTCTCAGGGTCAATCCTGATATTGATCCTGAAACTCATCCGTATATTTCGACAGGACTGAAAGAGAGCAAGTTCGGCATCCCGATAGAGGAAGCGCTGGAACATTATAAACTTGCGCGAAAACTTCCGAACATGGAAATACTGGGTATACACAAACATATTGGATCGCAGATAACTACGATAAGACCGTTTGTCGACGCGCTGCAAAAAATTATCCTGCTTGCACAGACATTAAAGTCGCACGGTATTGAAATCAAGTACCTTGATATGGGTGGAGGTCTCGGAATCCCGTACAAAAATGAACATCCGCCTAACCCTGATGAACTGTCCAGGGCAATATTGCCTCTGCTGAAGGACGGCAGGTTCAACCTGATTATTGAACCGGGCAGGTCCATAGCAGGCAATGCCGGGATATTTATTACAAAGGTCCTCTATTTAAAGAAGCATCTTCAGAAGGAGTTTGTCATAGTCGACGGTGGAATGAATGATCTTATAAGGCCGAGTCTTTATAATGCATATCATAATGTGCTTCCGCTGCGAAAAAATAATCGTAAAAAGATACTGGCCGACATTGTCGGGCCGATATGTGAATCAGGGGATTTTCTTGCAAAGAACCGGGAATTAAACAGGCTGTCTCAGGGAGACTTCATCGCTCTTATGAGCGCAGGCGCTTACGGGTTCACGATGAGCTCTAATTATAACAGCAGACTCAAAGTTGCAGAGGTCCTTGTTAAAGACAAGGAGTTTTTCGTTATTCGTGACAGGGAAAAATATAAGTACCTTTTAAAAGGGATAAAAATACCGGAATTTTTAAAGTAACAGGCACAGAGTGCAAAAGACAAAGCATTAATTTAATTGATATGCCTTTATAATTTGTGGGAGGTTTCATATGAAATTGCAATTCATAAAAATGCAGGCCCTCGGCAATGACTTTGTAATAATTGATGACAGGGATTCAAAGCTGAAAAAATTAAACCACCTTTCTGAAAAGCTTTGTGACCGCAGATTCGGCATTGGAGCAGATCAGCTGTTAACGCTCAGCCACTCCGATAAAGCCGATTTTGGAATGCGCATATTCAACGCAGACGGCTCGGAAGTAGAAATGTGCGGAAATGGAATAAGGTGTCTCGGTAAATATATATGGGACCATATACTTCGATGCGATGAAAGCGCTTTTGCAAAAAAGTACTGCCAGACCATCGACAGCATTGACGTTGAAACTCTTGCCGGTATTATGACGATCTACAAGAGGCGGGACCTTTTTAAAATCAAAATGGGTAAGCCGATATTTGACCCTTCGCAGATGCCGGTTAATACTGCACTGCTTCCAAAAAATCTTGTTAAATCATCAATACTGCAATATCCGATTAAGATAAAAAACAGCACTTTTAAAATAAACTGCGTTTCCATGGGTAATCCGCATGCTGTAATTATTGTTAAAGATATTCAGTCGGTCCCCGTGAAAGAATACGGGCCGTTAATTGAAAATCACAACCTATTCCCGAACCGGACTAATGTTGAATTCATACAAATCATGAATCAAAACAATATTAAAATGAGGGTCTGGGAAAGGGGCGCCGGCGAGACAATGGCTTGTGGAACAGGAGCGGCTGCCTCAGCCGTTGCATCAAACATGCTAGGCTTGACGGGGAGAAAAGTAACAGTTCACCTGCCAGGCGGCAAACTGCTTATCCAGTGGTCTGCAAAAGATAACAATGTCTATATGACAGGTCCGGCTGCAACCGTATTTTATGGAAGAATTGAGATATAGATCAGTTATATGCTTATGAAAATTAAGTGTCCTACATGCAAGCAAAAGACAGAGTGGCAAAACAATCCTTATAGACCTTTTTGCTCTGAAAGGTGCAGACTCATTGACCTTGGGGCATGGGCATCAGGAGAATATTTAATTGAAGGCAAACCTGATGATGAATCAGGGAGCGGACCTTCAGAAAAGGAGATGAATAATGCTTAACCTGGCAGTATCCGGCTCTTCCGGTAAAATGGGAAGCCGAATTATTACGCTCTCAAGAGATATAGACGGCCTGAAACTTGTTGGAGCTTTAGAGCGCAAGAACCATAAATATCTGGGGAAAGATATAGGGCATGTCATTGGTATCGGCACAACAGGAGTTACGATTACGGATAATGTTACCGCGATATCTGAAAAAGTCGACGTACTTGTCGATTTCTCATCTCCCTCTGCTACTATTGAATGTTTAAAATCTCTCTCCAATAAACCAATACCGGTAGTTATAGGGACCACCGGTTTCAGCAAGGATGAAGTGGAATACATAAAACTATATGCGCAAAATACTCCTTGCGTCTTTGCTCCTAATATGAGTGTGGGGGTAAACCTTCTTCTAAAAGTACTTGAAGACATAGCTAAAGTCACCGGAGATGACTATGACATTGAGATAATCGAAGCTCATCACAGGCTTAAAAAAGACGCCCCTTCCGGCACCGCAATGAAAATGGCCCAGGTCCTGGCCTCAGCTCTGAACAGAAACCTGGAAGATGCAGCTGTTTATGCCAGGCACGGCCTTATCGGCAAACGCACTGATAAAGAGATCGGAATACAGACGGTCCGTGCAGGCGATATTGTAGGCGAACACACAGTATTGTTCGGCGGGCTTGGAGAAAGAATAGAGATAACACACAAGGCCTCCAGCAGAGATACTTTTGCCAGAGGGGCGTTAAAAGCCGCTCAATGGGTATACAAACAAACCCCCGGCCTCTATGATATGCAGGATGTACTGGGTCTAAAATAATAATCGTAGGGGCGGGGTCTTCCCGCCCTTTTTTGTGCCCTTATTATGTTGCGTTCAGAAGGGCGGGAAGACCCCGCCCCTACACCAGGGCGACCTTACCCTTCAATATAATGTCTATAATCTCGGGATCAAACTGGGTTGCCGCATTATTTCTTAATTCACTCATAACATTATTCATTGTAAGAGCGTCCCTATACGGCCTGGCACTCATCATTGCATCTATGGCATCTGCAATGATTACTATTCTTGCAGATAAAGGGATATGCTCGTCCTTAAGCCCCCCCGGGTATCCTTTACCATCATATCGTTCGTGATGATGAAGGATAACAGGAATTGCATCTTCAAGAAACGGCACCGATTGCACAATCCTGGCGCCTATTGCCGGATGCTCTTTTATTTCCGTATATTCTGCAAGAGTAAGCTTCCCGTTTTTCCTGAGAATATTTTCCTCTATTCCGATCTTCCCTATATCATGAATTGAGGCTGCATTTTCAATCTCTTTTATTGTCTTAATCGGGATACCCAATGCCTCAGCAATAGAAGAGGACAATTTTGCAACACGGTTGGAATGATTGTATGTATAATGGTCTTTAGCGTCTATAGTAAGAATAAGCGCATTAACCGTGCCTTCATAACAAGTCATTATATTATTCCTGGCCATAGTTACCTGTTCTTCAAGATATGAAGCCCTGTCGAATAAAATGTCCCTTTCAAGTCTTAACCCGGTATTGGCGCGCCGCTTCTTCAGCCCTTTCTCCACAACCAGTAAAACATCGTCCTTATCAAAAGGCTTAAGCAAATAATCAAATGCGCCGAAGCGGATGGCATCCCTGGCTGTTTCAAGACTGGCATACGCCGTTAAAAGGATTACCTAAGTATCGGGATGCCTTTGTTTTATCTTTTGCAATGCCGTAATACCATCCATTTTAGGCATTTTTATATCCATCACGATAAGATCATAAGGGTCCTGAATCATCATATCAATCCCTTCAAGCGCCCCGGAAGCCGTTGAAACAGCATATTGGTCTTTTAAAACCATCCTGATAGACTCCCTGGGCGCCAGCTCATCATCGATTACCAGGATTCTTTCTCTATTGTCCACTAATGTGACCTCCCTTAATGGAAACGTTTATCTCTCTTCTGTCAATAACAGGTAGTGTAAAGATAAATATGTTAATGTCTCCTTCGTTTTTCATATCAAGATTTCCGCCATGTCCTTCGATGATCTTATGACTTAACGGCACATTCAGCTCAGTTCCAAGATGGTTAATATCCAGGAGTGGTTTTAATAAACTATTTTTAAAACTATCTATATGTTCACCGCCGCTATATTTTATTGATACTTCTACGGAAGTTTTATCTTGCATAATTGTATCAGCGCTGATCGTTATGGATGTTCCATCCGGTGTCCAGTCAATAATGCTCAATACAAGATAGTAGACCGCCTTTATTAATTGTTTTTTATCGGCATTTATGTAATAAACTTTATCCGTGAACAACTGCCTGGAAAATTTGTGTGTCTCGGGTAACTGTTGTGAAATATAATTCTCCGCTTCATCCATGAAATTATTTATATCTACTTTTTTGAAATCGTAGTCCTGAGCGCTCGAAAAAGTAACCAGTTTATCAATCAGACTGTCAAGACGGTTGATCGATTGACTTACAGTAGAAATATAGAATTTATTCAAATCATTATCGATGTGTTTATCCTGCAGCAGCTGTATATATGTCTGTATCGAGGTCAGGGGGTTTCTCACCTCATGGGCGATCTTTGCCATAAGATCATTGACTGCCTCGAGATTCTCTACCCTCCGGCGCTGCTCTTCCAGTTTTTTGGAATCAGAAAGATCAGAAAATACAATACCTGCGCCGGTAGGGGCCTGTTGTTCATCGGTCAGCCTGTAACTATTTATACCCAGAGGTAATCCCGTGGGCTGTATAGTAGCCTCATATCGTTTATATGAAATGCCGGTAACCATGGTCTCATACAGAATATCTCCCAGTGGAGACGGTAGTGCCCTGAGATCACTGCCGATGATCGCGGCGGGGGCAAGATTCAGTATCTCCGAGGCCTGCTGATTAAAAATAGTTACTTTTTCATCCTTATCTATTGCGATCATACCGCTATTCATGCTTGAAAGAATATTATTTGTGAATTCCTTCTGATACCACATCTGGTGATAAAGGTCTATATCTTTAACAGCAGCTGCGAGATAATTGCACAGGACATAAATAATTTCCAGTTCTTCTCTGTAAAACGGCTCCTCAGTAATTTTATTGTCGATATTTAAAATTCCAATCAACTTCCCTTTATATATCATTGGAAAGGACACTGAACACTGTAAAAATTCCATTTCCTTCTTGAGATCAACTGACGCTATGTCAACATAGGTAACCGGTTTTTGCACGATTCGGCCCGTTTTGGAAAGCCAGGTTGCAAGCGCACTATTATTTTTCAGGGTCAAATTATCAGCAATATACGGATCAAGTCCATAATTAGTCTTAACATGAAACCCGTCTTTATCTCTGAGCATAACAGACATCTTGCTTACGCGGGCGATCTCCATTACAGAATCAATAAAATGGTCAAAGAGCTTGCGCATATCAAAACTAACTGTCAGCATCTTGGCAAAATTAACAATCACTCTTTCCTGGATATATCTGCCGCTCATACCCGGGTGCGATTCATAGCGACTGGGAAAAACGTCTTTTGCAAAGAACTCCGTATCCGCCCTGCCTACCGCATGCTGAGTCTGTACCGGTGTTATTTCACTTCGCGGCTGTTTTAATAATCTTATTTCATTCTTGAACCTCTGCCGCTCAAGCGCCCGTTCAACAATAGTTATGAGTCCTTTCTTTATTGACCCGGCATCAATACAGTCAAAAACACTTTTCGGAAGATTTGCTACTCTGAAATTGTCCAGTTTTTCCTGTGTAATGAGCACAACCATGTCCTCATCAAGCCTGTTCAGGAAATCCCCAAGAGAAGAAAGTTTGTGCGAAATGGAATCTATAAGAAAAAGATTAAGAGGGATATTACTATACAATTCTTCCAGCTCCTCTAATGTTTTTAAAGGATAAACGGTATATTGCTTTAGTGCATTTTTTACATCAGGGATGATTAAATCATCGTTGTTGCTTAATAATGCCAGAAGTTCCATATCAATTATTTTTTATTAAAATTTAAAAATACATTTCATCCAGCTATTGAGTAATTTAAGGCCGGAGAACGTATTATTATATATTTATTTAATCATTCTGTACAGGCAAAGTTACTGTGAACGTAGTTCCTTTTGATACCTTGCTCTTTACATTGATCTTTCCTTGATGGTCTTCAATTATCCTCTTGCTGATAGCAAGCCCCAGACCGATACCCATATCCTTTGTTGTGACAAAGGGGTCAAATATCTTTAAAATATCACCTTCACTTATGCCTTCTCCTGTGTCTGTAATTGCTATATCAACATACTTGCTGTTCTGTTTTATACTGACCGTCAAAGTACCTTCTCCATTCATGGCCTGGCATCCATTGGTTATGATATTGATAAATGCCTGTTTTAATTTCTCTGCATCACCAGTCATGCTTATTTCATCTTTGCCGTAGTTTTTTTCAAAAACAATACTTTTTCTCTCAAATTCAATTTTACCCCGCACATAATCAACAATATCATCCACAAGCGCAGTGAGATCAAAAAAGTTCACTCGACAGAGCTTCTTATCTGATGAAAAATCAAGAAGGTCGCCTATGAGTCCGTCTATTCTTTCTATCTCTCCGACAACAATCCTGGAGAATGTTTCCCTGAACTCTTCATCGTTATACTTTTCAGGCATCAACTGGGCAAATGTTTTAAGAGAAGTAAGGGGATTTCTTATTTCATGGGCAAAGGTCGCCGACATCATACCCATTGATGCAAGTCTTTCAGTGCGCACTTTATCTTTATAAAGCTCGGCATTTTTTATGGCAATAGCTATCTGGTTAGAGACAATGTTTAACAAATTAATGTCTTCATTGGTAAACATATCACCTGATAATTTCTCACCCAGGATTAATAGAAGTCTCAGTTTTTTTTCAATGAATACCGGGACCACTGCTTCACCGCTGAATGGCTTAAGATCACTTTTGATACGCTCTATTATTTCCAGTCCAAGCGATCTTTCAAATCCCGGCAGTTCATCCTTGATAAGTATATCATCAGACTTTTTAAAAAAATTAATAAGTTCAGAGCTCTTTCTTATCTTGCCCTCCCCGTCACTTTCAGGTTTTCCCTCTGTCTTTTTGTCTTTGTCCTTTTTATGTGACTTATAATAAACAATTTCATAACCTCTGCCGGGGATAGCGTGTAAAAGATAAATATTTGATAAGCCCAGCGTAGAAAAAATAACGCCTCCAATATAGTTAAACAATTCATCAAGATCAAACATTGAAGTAAGTTTGCGGCTTATATCACGTATAGTCGGATAATAATCATAAGACTTTTTATAGAAACTCTTGTCAATCAATGATTGAACTTTGTTTTTAAGAGGATTAAAAAGAACCGCAATGATAAGTGCCGCTATGACAGTAACTGCAAAAGATGTAATTCCGGCAGCGTTAGACAATATTGTTGTCATTGAGAGAACAAGCACTACAAAAAGGCTGGTCAGAATTCCAGCGGATAGTGAATAGACCATGCTCTTTCTGATTACAAGATTTATGTCCATGAGGCGATAACGGAGAATGGCATAAGTAGCAATAATAGGGAACAGCGGGAGAAGTAAGTTACCATAAGGAAAGATATCTATATGAAAAACAGGAAAAAAGTTTGTTAAACCTCCACTGAATCCAAAAAAAGTTGCAAAAATGAAGTATTTTGCTTGTATCTTTTTTATACCTGTAAATCGGTAATATGCAAATACATAATTCAGTATCCCTGCCAATGCTATTAAAATCCATATGCTAAAAAAAATGTAATACCAAAATGTTGGCTTAATATAATAGAAAGAAGAGAATACATACCGAGGCTGATTCTGGAAAAGTTTATCAAAAATATTAAGCAAAAGGAAAAAGAAGGACTGGATATATAAAAAAATCAATATTTTTTTATTCGACAATTCGCAAAAAACAGAAGAGACATGAAAATATAAGATTGGAATAAAAATAATCCCAAAGTGGGCTAATTTCCAATATAGAATAGCAGACTTTGCATCATTCGAAATACTTATCAGATAAGCCCCAAAGCCCCAAATTCCAACAGTAATATTGAAAACAGCCCAAAGAGCGTGGAGTCTTGACCTGTAGTTTATAAGACTTAAGATAGTAAGGATAGGAAAAGTTACTAATATGAGTATTCCTGAGACAGAAAAAAAATTTAAATTTGTGTTAAACATATAGGCTATATTAATTTTCTAAATATGGTAGCAGCATTGTATCCGCCAAAACCCCATACTATTTTCATGCCAGTGTTTAACTGTGCATGTATTTTATTCTGATTGATTCTTATATTTAATTTCGGATCTTCTCCTTCATAATTCAAAATAGGCAGTATTGTATTTTCCTGCATACATAATATAAGAATAATAGTTTCCAGAAGCGCACAATTCCCTAATGTATGACCAAAATACGGCTTGAAAGCTGTTATAAAAGGTTTTTCATTATTTTTCCCAAATACATCCGTAATTGCCTTTGCCTCATATTGATCAATTAACGGAGCACCTAATCCATGAGAAGTAATGATATCTATATCACCAGGAGCTAATCCACATTTCATTAACGATTCAGATATTGTTTTTCTGTAAGAATCCTGATTTATATCCGGCACGGTAATCTTCCAGCTATCCTGTTTGCAAGTCCCCCCTACATACTCAGCATAAATATGTGCTCCTCTTTTCAAGGCATGTTCCATATCTTCCAGTACCAAAGCAGCACCACCTTCGCCACAAATAAAACCGTTCCTGTTTTTGGAAAATGGTTTAATTTTCCCTTCTTCAGACAATATTTTCAGTTTTTCAAACCATAAGTGTTTATATATTGCCGGATGTTCAGAAGATGCAACAATAACAGCTTTGTTTACATTGTTCTGAATAGTCTGGCTTGCTGCTTCAATTGCATATGAACCGGAAGCACATGAGTTATTAATGAATAGAGAATATCCACGGATGTTAAATAATCTTGCTGCATAAAATAAAAATATAAAAGTCTGCAAATCGTTAACATTAGTATCTAAAGAATAAGTAAGAATATTAAAGTATTCTTCCTCAGATAATCCCTTTCTATTTTTATAAATGTCATATGATTTATTTATAAAAGTGGAACAGAATTGTTCAATACCTGGATTTTCATGGGTTAATATGCAGCCGATATCTCCTCGGTCCTCATATTGCAATTTACTGTCATTTAAAGCCAATTTCATTGAAGCCAATAAATAGTATAGATCGATAACTTCCTCTCCGTATTGCCATTTTTTTATATCTTCCAAAATCGCATCATTCATTCCATATTCATTAATATTGAAATTATTAATCTTATGTACATGAAAATTGTTAGAATATTTCCCGAATACATAATTATCTAATAAACATATATTCGTTCTTTCCTGAAGCATATTTTCCCAAACAACACTTTTTCCTGTACCTATTGAGCTTATAGGTCCCATTCCTGTAACCACAACCCGCCTACGCTCGGTCATAACTATTTATCTCCTTTTATAACCATGGCAAAAACCTCTTGATGAAAATTTTTCTTTATATCATAATCAACATTAGTTAATAACTCGATATTCTTAAATTTAGCTTTTTCAAAAATTCTCTTCCAGCTCTTAATATCAAGAAAACCGGGCATAGGCCTTATTGCAGACAGTTTCACCTCGCGGTAGTTGTAAAATAAATTAAATATTAACTCCTGAAATAATAATCCATTTTCCCCCGGCCTTACGCATTCAGACAAGAGAAGTGATCCTCCCGGCTTTAAAACGTTATTCATAAATTCCAGTGATCTTACTAAGTCCACTGCTGCATGAACAGAGTTAACTCCAAATATCATATCAACACTATCAGGTTTTATTCCTTGTGAGTCAAAAGATCTGTTAAAATCCAGCGTCTTGAGTTGAATCATTTCAGTGTCAGGCAATTCTTTAATCATAGTTTTGTTGCCGACTCTCAGGAATATTGGTGAAGTGTCAGAAAAGATATATTTTCCAACTCTATTAACAAGTCCCTTTTTACACATTTCCTTAAGAAAGAAAATGGAAGCACTTCCTGTACCTCCGCCGACTTCTAATATTTTCATGTCATCCTTATCCGGAAGCCATTTCAATAATCCAAGTGTTGCAAAAGAATTATAAACAACATAACCGCTGTTGTTATTATTAAAATAGTTAGTCCACAAATCCATTTTGTCATCTGTGAAAAGTATATCAATAGCATTTCTCTTACCTCGAAGAAAATCAGGGTATCCCTTTGCCGCCTTCTCTAACAATAAATTTGAAGGAAGCACATTGCTGTCTATTTTTAACATCCTGTCATTTACTTTATCTGGATCTATATCTGGAAAGTCTCCAGACTTTTTAAAATATGAGATTTTATTTATTTGTTTTTCTTCTATAAATCCTCTGTCTCGCAAATAAGAAAGCATCCAATAGACAGGGATTTTTGCTTCTTGAATAAAATTTAAATCCAGGATAATTTTATCTACAGAAATAAATTCGGATGTTACAAGGCGATCAATATTGGATCTTGCCAAAATATCAATGATCAAACATGTAACATATTCTTTTGATAAACGGACAAGTTCATAGTATGTATCGGGGAAAATCTTATATATATTTCTCTTATCTTCTTGACTCATTAAGGTGAACATGTTTATACGAATTACTATAAAAACTAACTGCTGTATCTCTCAATAATAAACACACATTTTCAAGACTTAATGCCATATCATGAAAAACTAAAGACCCTTGTCCCGTTGTAAACATTCTTCTATTTATTACCTTCAAGATTATTTAAATTTTTTTACAACAAGGCATGAATTATTGCCACCAAATGCAAAACCGTTATTTAATGCAATGTTTACTCTCTTAACTCTTGCTTTATTTGGAACACAATCTATATCGCATGCCGGATCCGGCGTTTCAAAATTAATTGTAGGTGGTATGACATTTTCCTTAACAGTAAGACAACAGGTCAATGCCTCAATCGCAGAGGCTGCGCCCATGGGATGGCCGAGCATGGATTTAATTGAACTGACAGGGATCGATTTATATCGGTCTTTAAAAAGCTTCTTTATTGCAGAGCATTCAGTTTTATCGTTGCCCGGCGTACCGGTGCCATGAGCATTGATATAATCAACTTCATCTTTATTAATGCGCGCATATTTCAAAGCTTTCAGCATTGCTTTCTCAATGCCCTCTGCCTTGGATGCCGTCATATGGTATGCATCACAGCTAATGCCATAGCCCGGTACTTCTGCATATATGTCCGCTTTTCGATGTAAGGCAGAATCCAGTGATTCAAGAAACAAAATGGCTGCTCCTTCGCCTACGAGCATCCCTTTTCTGTTCTTATCAAAGGGCCTGCATTTATCACGAGCCATTGCATAAATACGTTGAAAACCAGTAAATGCAAGTTTAGAGAATGCATCAGCGCCGCCTACTATTGCATAATCCAGGTCTCCTCTTTTTATATAATCAAATCCATAACCAATAGCATAATTACCGGCAGCACAAGCTGTAGGAATGAGATAGTTTGGTCCCCCAAGCTTAAAGTAAAGTCCTATATTGGCAGGAATATTATTGGCCGAAGACTGCAATATTTTTGTCTTGCTGATTTCTTCGATCCCTGCCATTATCCAGGTATCAATAGCTTCCTCCAGAGGTTTTTCCCCCATGGTTGTTCCAATGAAAATGCCTGTTCTATCCCCATTGATTTTTTTACTGGAAAAATTGGCGTCCTGTAAAGCAAGGGATGTAGCTGCTATAGATAACTGCGATGTCCGACCTAAAAAGGGGAGTTTTCTTTTCGGGATAAAATCTTCGGGGTTGAAATTCTTTATCTCACCGGCATAATGGCATCTATGTTCACTTGTGTCGAAAGACGAGACTTCGCTGATCCCGGACTTACCATTAGTGATAGCTTCCCAGAAGTTTTCTTTTCCTATTCCGACAGATGAAACGACCCCTAAACCGGTAACAACAACTCTTCTTTCACTCATTTCTGTTGAATGCTGAATACAAGGTTTGCCTTTGCCACGACCCTACCATTTACTTTAGCCAATGTGTCGGTAATCGCAGCATTATCGAGAAACTTTACTTTAATTGATTCTACAATCAGTTGATCTCCAGGATGTGCCGGCGCAAGAAACTCTGCCTTGACTTTTCCTAAATAATAATCAGGCTGAGCCTCAGCAATATGAGGCCTGTCAAGAGAAAAAAGGATTACTGATGCCTGTGCCATTGCTTCGATGATGAGAACACCGGGCATTATGGGGTTCCCGGGGAAGTGTCCTTTGAAATAATCTTCACTGTCTCCAATTTTTTTGACAGCTATAATTTTTTGAGTTCCCTCTATCTCAAGTATTTCATCAATGAAAAGAAATGGCTCACGGTGCGGCAGGACAGATTTAATCTTTTCTTGGTCCCAGATCATATATCAGTTTGTTATACTCTTCGTATATTCAATTAACTGGCCCAGATTTCGAATCTTTGGAATATCCTCTTCAGGGACAATAATTCGGTACCTCTTTTCAAAGGCAGCCACAATTTCAATTGCTTTTAATGAATCCACATTTAAATCCTTAAAAAAATCTACATCCGGCGTGAGCTGTTCAACCGGTACCTCAAGAATTTCCGAAACCATGTCTCTAATTTCTTCCGCGAAATTGTTACTCATACATCCTCCTCAGTTCCACTTGGATAAGATAAATGCTGCATTACTTCCACCGGGGCCATAGTTATTTATCAATACGTGATTAATACGAGTAATACGTGACTTATTAGCCACATAATCAAGATCACACGCATCATCCCTTATTTCAAAATTCATGGTCGGCGGAATAAAACCTTTATACATACTGCCTATGGAAGCAGCAATCTGAAAAAGACCGCCTGCGCTAAAAGTCTCGCCTATCATTGACTTAATAGAGCTTACAGGAATATTGTAAGCATACCTGCCATAAACATCCTTAATAGCTTTTGTTTCCAATTTATCCTGCTCCGGAACAGAATTCGCTGAAGCACTTATGTAGTCTATCTCTGACACGTCCAATTCAGAATTTCTCATCGCCTCTCTTATGCTTTCTTTCAGACCAATAGCTTCAGGATGATATTTACCCATCTTAAAGGTGTCAAAACAATTACCAATGCCGTTTACACGAGCGTAAATATTTGCCCCCCTTTCAAGGGCATATTCCTCATCTTCTATCACAACAACCGATGCGCCCTCTCCTAATACAATGCCGTTCCTCCTTTTATCAAAGGGACAGGATAATTCTTCACCCCTTATTCCGGCAAAGAAACCTAAACGATAAAAACCGGTATAGTTTACAAGAGAAAGACTTTCCACTCCTCCAACTAATACTGCCTTAATCCGTCTCAGTTTGATAAAATCTATGGCATACTTTAATGCATCTATGCTTGAGCTATACCCTGTAGAAATAGTTGTGTTAAAGCCCTGAATATTGTACCGGATTGAAACCTGGCTTGAAGCAGCATTTATCACCATTCCAGGGAAAAGTGCAGCACCAGTAAAACGTGGGCCCTCTGTTATTAATTCTTTACCAAATTCAGCAATATTCCACAGAGCAGATAATGTAGTTCCCGTACATACTCCGATATCATCAGTATTTTTTTCATCTATGTTCAGATCAGCATCTTCTATTGCCATTTTAGCGGCAGAACACAATAATCTTGATGTTCTTTCAAGGTCTCTCAGCCCTTTGGCCCCCAGAAATTTCTCGGGTTTAAAATCCTGAATTTCACCTGCCAGTTTGCACTTGAACCCTCTTGTGTCAAAGCGTTTAATAGGCTTAATCCCGGAGCGCCCTTCTTTTAAAGAACTCCAGAATTCTTCCTTCCCGATTCCGTTCGGCGCAATTACTCCAAGTCCGGTTACTACTATTTTTCTTGTATCCATTGACTTAAACCATGCTCAGTCCGCCATCTATAACGAACGTTTGGCCGGTAATATAACCTGCATCTTCACTGACTAAAAATTTGACAATCTTCGCAACTTCTTCAGGCTTGCCTAACCTGCTTAATGGTATTTGTTTAACTATCTGATCTTTATAGTCTTCCTTCAATTCCTTAAGAATGTCTGTTTCAATAAAACCTGGAGCAACGGCATTAACCCTTATATTATAAGAAGCAACTTCCCTGGCAAGAGATTTTGTAAACCCTATTATTCCGGCTTTTGAGGCAGAGTAATTAGTTTGTCGAGGGATACCTACAATGCCGCTGACTGAACTAATATTAATAATAGCGCCGCCCTTCTGTTTTATGAGCCCTATAATTGCAGCTCTGGTGAGATTGAATGTCCCGCCTAAATTGGTATTAATGACGTCATGCCAGTCATCAGGTTCCATAAGAGCAAGCGCTTTATCTTTAATTACACCGGCATTATTAATTATAATGTCTATGCCTCCAAACAATTCTTTCGTATCATCTACCCAGGACTTAACAGCTCTATAGTCTTTAATGTCCACTTGAAATGACTTTACCTTAACGCCTAAATCGTTGATTTCTTTCTCAAGGGCAAGCGCATCGTTGCTGCTTTTTAGATAATTAAAACTTATATTCACACCTTCGCCGGCTAATTCAACAGCAACAGCACGGCCAATTCCTCTTGAAGCGCCACTAATAATAGCCGTTTTATTGTTAAGAGTCATTCTTAAACCTGTATTTCGTGATCATTGATATTTGGTTAATTTATTCTCAACATCTTTCCTATATACTCAAACAGACTATCTCAACCCCTTCAATTCAATTATAAATTTATTAAAAACAGTGTAAGCCATAGTATTAGGGGGTAACTGGACCTGCTTTAGAATTGATTTTTTCGCAGAACTCAATATTAAAAAAGATTGATACAGGCAATTTCTAATTGAAAAAAATATTATGATGAGGCCTTTCTTGATAATCAAGAAATTATTTATCATAAATTACGCTAGTCATTTTGGTGGTATAAAAAACTCTATAATTTTATAAGTGGAAATGTAAAAAAAATACAGTGCATTAATTATTAACAATATTAATTAGAAAAATCAAGCAAAATTTACATGTCAGGCTTAATCCCTCAGTTACGGGTGGCAAAAAACTATTTTAGTTTTCATTTCGACGTCAGGAGAAATCTTATCTTTATTTTAATCAAGCACTAATAAGATTTCCCCTAACTTCGAAATAACATCTGCCACCCGTAACTAAGGGGTTACTTTCAGTCCCCTAATATCAAAAAAA
>CAYMUX010000036.1:0-27614 GCA_964393845.1 uncultured Nitrospiraceae bacterium | reverse complement strand
CATTAATTATATTCTGATTCATAAGATTTTACCCACACTTTCCCACGATGAGCTAAAAAATAAGACAAAAACGCTGAACATGGAAAAAATGAAATATATATTTTGGCAAGATGAAGGGATGTGGCTCGGATATTTAGAAGAATATCCTGATTACATGACACAAGGGGGGACGGTTGAAGAACTTGAAGATAATCTTAGAGATATTTTCAAGGAAGTTTCAAGCGGAAATATCCCTTGTGTACGTAAAGTCGCAGAACTCCAGTTTTCATAGTATCCCACATCAGGGTATACCTCATCAGGTTTAAATTTAATCCTTCAGAATAATTTATTGCAGAAGCAATACATGAATTGCCCCTCCATTTTCTGTATAATTAACCCATGCCCACACTCTACCTGATAGACGGTAACTCATATCTTTACCGTGCCTTCTATGCAATAAGAAATCTCTCCGCTTCAGACGGCACGCCGACGAATGCCATTTTCGGCTTTACCAATATGATCTTCAAGATACTGAGAGAGAAGGACCCTGAGTATTTCGCGGTTGTCTTCGATACCAAGGGGCCGACCCACAGACACGAGGCATACAAAGAATATAAAGCCCACAGGCCGGGGATGCCCGATGATCTGAAACCGCAGGTGCCTTTAATAAAAGAAATTATTAAGGCCTTTAATATTGAGACAATTGAAAAGCCGGGTTTTGAAGCTGACGATATACTGGGGGCCATTGCCAAAGATGCTGAATCAAAAGGGCTTGATGTATTCATCGTGACAGGCGATAAAGACATGTGCCAGGCTGTGAGTCCAAAAATAAGACTTTATGACACAATGAAAGAAAAGATCACCGAAGAAAAGGACGTTATCGAACGGTTTGGGGTCAAGCCGTCACAATTCCCTGAAGTAATAGCGCTCATGGGAGATGCATCGGACAATATACCGGGGGCCCCCGGAATCGGGGAAAAAACCGCTGTCAAGCTCTTAAAAGAATTCGGGACTCTCGACAGCATTATTAACAATCGTGAAAATATAAAAAATACCAAGGCCAGAAATGCCGTATCTGAAAATATAGAAAGCATCAAACTCAGCCTGGCACTCGCAACCTTTCATACCGATGTGCCTCTGGATGTCTCTATCAAAGACCTTGCAATGCGGGAACCTGAATGGTCAAAGCTGCGGGATTATTTCCGCAGGTACGAATTCAGCAGCCTGGTCAAACTCATTCCCGAGCAACCTGCAAGCGCCGGAGCTGAAATAACTGAATATATAACTGTCCTGGATAAGAATACCCTGAAAGAAGCTATCTCGTCAGTAAACGATGAGATTACAATTGATACTGAAACCACATCGCCGTCACCCATGCTCGCCGAACTTGTAGGGATTTCGCTTTCAACGGACCCGGCGAAAGCTTATTACATTCCCGTTGCTCACTCATATCTTGGGGTGCCCGATCAGTTGCCAAAAGATTATGTCCTTGATCAGATGAAGAGGGTCCTCCATGATCCGAAGATTTCAAAAACAGGGCACAACATTAAATATGATTTAATAGTTTTGAAAAAAGAGGGAATAGACCTGAAAGGCATTGCCTTTGATACCATGCTTGCCTCTTATCTCCTGAATCCCAATAAAGCAAATCATAATCTCACTGATGCAGCCATGGAACATCTCGGCATGAAAAAGCTCTCTTTTAAAGATGTAATGGGCAAAGGAAAAAAGGATTTCAGTGAAGTCCCCGTTGAAGACGCCGCAAAATATTCGGGAGAAGACGCTGCCGCAACGCTGAGACTTAAAAATTATTTTGGACCTCAACTAAAAAAAGAAGGGCTTGAAAAACTGTTCCATGACATAGAAGTCCCCCTGATCGAAGTCCTTGCCGGCATGGAAATGGCGGGCGTAAAGATCGACCTGCCTCTTATGGACTCCTTTTCCAGGCAGATGAGCAAAGAACTGGCAAGCATTGAACAGAGGATTTATTTTATCGCGGGCGAAGAATTCAATATCAATTCTCCAAAACAGCTTCAGGAAATACTCTTTGAAAAGCTCGGCCTGAAGCCCTCAAAGAAAATCAAGACAGGATATTCAACAAATATAGATGTCCTCGAACAGCTTGCGCTTGAGCACGAGCTTCCCAAAGAGATTATTGAATACAGGGGATTGTCTAAACTAAAAAATACTTATGTAGATGCCCTGCCCAGACTCGTGAACCCAAATACAGGCAGGCTGCACACATCATTTAATCAGACAATAACCGCCACGGGCAGGCTCAGCAGCTCCGAGCCCAATCTTCAGAATATTCCGATCAGGGGCGACTGGGGCCAAAAGATAAGAGCGGCCTTTATAGCTGATAAAGGGAACCTGCTCCTTTCTTCAGACTATTCTCAAATAGAGCTGCGGGTGTTCGCTCACCTGAGTCAGGATGAGCTGCTGATCGAGGCATTTAAAAATGATGGCGATATTCATACGAGAACTGCAAGCGAACTATTCGGGGTCACTCCGGACAAAGTTACTGTTGAAATGAGACGCAGCGCCAAGACTGTAAACTTCGGAATTGTTTACGGCATAAGTCCTTATGGATTAAGCCGGCAGCTCGGCATCCAGCCTGATGAGGCGAGACACTATATAGATACGTATTTCGCACGTCACAGCGGCGTGAAAATATATATCGACAGCCTGATACAGGAGGCTGAGATAAAAGGATATGTCACAACCATCTTTAACAGAAAGCGGGCAATCCCTGAACTCAGGAGCACAAACAAAAATATAAAACAGCTCGGAGAAAGACTTGCAACGAACTCGCCGATCCAGGGTTCTGCAGCTGATATAATTAAAACATCAATGATTAATATATGGAACAGGTTCAGAAAAGAAGGACTCAAGACACGGATGCTCCTGCAGGTTCATGACGAGCTGTTGTTTGAAGTTCCGGAAGATGAAAAAAATATGATCAGACAGTTGGTGAAAGAAGAAATGGAAAATGCGGTAAAGCTCTCCGTTCCTTTGAAGGTAGATATGGGAATGGGGAAGAACTGGGCGGAAGCGCATTGATATATGAGTTATGAGTTAAGAGTTTAGAGTTAAAATAATTCTTCTTCTTCTGCAGATCGGGCATGTGGACATATTGTGTAGGGGGGCAGTCACCTCGCCAAAGTTCCCCCAAAAAAGTTCTTGTCTTTAACAAGCATAACGTATTATCATTAATAAATTTTATGCGGGACGGGATTGGATAATGGATGGGAGAAAAAAGAGAGATGCAAGAAGCAAGACGTGACTTTAATGCGCCAAAAAAGAGCATTGGCATAATCATACGCAACTTAGCTTAATCAAAATGTGAGTTATGAAAACTGATTTCAAAGATAAGACTGCCGTAATTGAAGTGTTCTGCGGTATCGGAGGGTTGACTCACGGATTCGTTAAAGAGAAATTCAAAGTCATAGCTGGGATAGACGTAGACGATTCATGCAGATATGCCTTCGAAAAAAATAACGGGGCAAAATTTCTCAAGAAAGACATAGCGGAAATTGATGCCGACGAAATCTTAAGCCTTTATTCTGATGCGGAAGTAAAGATTTTAGTGGGATGTGCTCCCTGCCAACCGTTTTCGAAGTACACAAACAGAAAAACCGAAGATATGAAATGGAGTCTCCTATATAAATTCGGAGAGTTCATAAAGGATATTAAGCCCGAAGTAATTTCTATGGAAAACGTTCCCGAACTCGTAAACTTCAAGAGATATCCCATCTACCAGGATTTCGTGACCCTTCTTGAGAATAACGGTTATGACGTGACATCCTACTTCGTATATTGCCCGGATTACGGGATTCCTCAGACGAGAACAAGGCTGGTATTGTTCGCATCGAGATTTGGTAAAATCAATATCCTGAAAAAGACTCATAATAAAGCTAAATATAAAACAATCAGAGATGCGATCTCTCATTTAGAACCTATTGGGGCAGGCGAAGTCAGCAAAACGGACTCTTTGCATAGATCAGCCGGTCTATCAGAGTTAAATATTACAAGAATCTGTAGCACGCCAGAAGGCGGCAGTTGGAAAGACTGGGATGACGAACTGGTATTGGAATGTCATAAAAAGGCTACGGGGAAGAGCTATGCGAGCATATATGGACGGATGCGATGGGATGACTTGTCTCCTACTATTACCACACAATTCATGGGATATGGAAACGGAAGGTTTGGACACCCAGAACAAGATAGGGCTATCTCGTTAAGAGAGGCAGCATTATTACAGTCTTTCCCTAAATATTACGATTTTATCGAACCCAATACGAAAGTTTTTATTGGGACTGTTGCAAGGCATATCGGTAATGCAGTTCCTTATAGGCTTGGAAGGGTAATAGCACGCAGCATCAAAAAGCATCTGGAGAACGTACTTATCTAAAGGCAATAAAATCATGA
Source organism: uncultured Nitrospiraceae bacterium (assembly GCA_964393845.1). GTDB lineage: Bacteria > Nitrospirota > Thermodesulfovibrionia > UBA6902 > UBA6902 > UBA6902. The sequence continues at coordinate 23,207 of CAYMUX010000036.1, read as the reverse complement.
GTGATCAATCAGAAAAATTTTCGTTTGAAATTTCTTTGAGTATCCTAAATCACTTAGGGAGAAATTTATACAGAAGCTTTGCAACCGTCATTGGAGAGGCGATTTCTAACGCATGGGATGCGAATGCCGAGAATGTACGCATTTATATAAGTAAAGAAAAGAACAGCTTTTTTATAAAAGACGACGGAATGGGTATGACAGCAGATGATTTTCAAAATAAGTTTTTGAAGATCGGATATTCGAAAAGAAAGGAGGGGAAAGTTTCTCCTCAAAAAAAGAGACCATACATTGGCAGAAAGGGCATAGGGAAATTGGCACTGTTATCATGTGCAGAGAAAATAACCGTTATATCAAAAATGCATGGCGGGGATTATATCGGTGGAGTTATCGATAATTCGGGGCTGGATCGAGCCATAACTGACGACTTGACACCAAGGGAATATCTATTGGGAGAATATAAAATAGATGCTTTTAGCCAGTACATAAAAGACCATGACAAAGGCACAATTATTTATTTTGAAAATATCAAAGACGGTATAAAACATAGCTTAGATTTTTTAGAGAAGATCGTTGCTATGTATTTTCGATTCTCTCTCTTGGATAAAGACTTCAATATATATATGAACAAAAAGCCGATAACTCATAACAGTTTGAACGATCTTGCTTTAAAAACTGAGTTTCTATGGAAAATAAATGATCTCCAAGACCCATATTTTCAGATGCTTCACACAAAAGAACAAAATAAAATTGATATAAAAGGAAATGTTAATGGATTTATTGCCTCTGTTGGAAAACCGCGAGACCTGAAAATACTTACTGTGGACGAAAGGGTTGGTGTCGATCTGTTTGTCAATGGGCGACTGAGGGAAAGAGATATTTTAAAACACATTCCCACGGCAAGGGTTGTCGAAAGTTACCTATACGGGCAGATCCATTATAACGACTTGGACGATGATGTGGACAGGTTTACAAGCAGCCGCGAGGGTATTGTTGCTGACGACTCCAAATATAAAAAGCTCTTGGATACGTTAAAGAAAGAGGTTATAAGTAAAATTCTCGAAGATTGGGATAAATGGAGAAGAAAACATAGAGAGGATGGAGATCCAGAAAATACACGTATCACTAAAAAAGAGAGAAAGGCTGAGGAATTATATAATGCAGTTTCCGAAGAATATGCTCTTCCTGAAGATTCAGAAAATAAGAAACGGGTTGACGGTTGGGTTAATGGTTTAGGCACTGATGCGAAATATAATTTCGCGTCCTATGCGGAATGTTTTATATCCGAAAACCTAATCAGAAAATATATTCAAGAAAATAAGGTTCCTCTCTCTGATGAAGCAAAAAATGAATTTGAAAAATGGAGAAGTAGAGAAACAGACAGTAAAAAGAAAGGGAACATATCCATAGAAATTAGAAAAACAAATACTATAGTAACGGCAATAAATAACTTAAGTTAAAATATGATATTTCCTTTATATTACAGCTAATTAAATGCTTAAGATGTATTTTAATTTAATGCCGTTACTATAAATTAAGTTATTTAACTATGGATGACCTTGCAAATCTGGTGGATAAGAAGAACGATCTTTTGAAGAAAGCCTGCCTTTCGAGGGATGCAAAGGAGTACAAACCACTTAGAGATGCCCTCGCACATACAGCCCTTCTAACCGATGAGGCAAAACAAAAATTAACTACTGTTTATTACAATATAAAAGAGAGGATAAAAGCTCTGTTGTCTAATAAAGATAAATAAGTCATGCCTTCTTTAAAGAGAAGCAAAAAGCAAATTAGTTCTTATAAAATGTCCCGCGTAAAATCGAAAGGCACTTCTATTGAAAAATCGCTCGGACAAGCATTGTGGGCAGTCGGCTTACGATATAGAAAACATTATAAAAAACTGGTTGGTACTCCCGATTTCGTTTTGCCTAAATACAAAATGGCTATTTTTTGCGACAGTGCTTTTTGGCATGGATATAAGAACATGAAGACAAAACGCCACCTATTCAAAAGTAATATTGCGTTCTGGGTTAGAAAAATAAAAAGAAATATAGAGAAGGATAAAGAAGTTAATAGGCAGCTTAAGAAAGAGGGGTGGATAGTTTTGCGTTTCTGGGACTTTCAAATAGAAAAAAATCTTGGCAAGTGTATTGATGCGGTAATGGTAAAGGCCATGGGGTCTGACATTGAAAGGAGAAAAAGGGGAGAGCTGCTTTTTGAGTAGGAACAAAAAGGATCGTGATGAGAATGGGGTCACGGAGAATGGGGTCAGGTCTTTCATTTTGCTCTTTTGCATTTAAGAACCCAAAGCACAGATTCAGCCCTTAAAATTGTCCTTGTCTATAAAACCCGGAACTATAAAAAGAACCGTTCCATCCGTTCGATCGGTCCAGGCGGTTGATGCTATCAACGCAAACTTTTCTCAACCCTGATCAACTACAAGTGCAATAGCGCGACAAAGGCATTGTGGAATTAAAGGGTAAAGGGCGATACAGGATTGTAAAATCAGTGGGGGCTAACAGCCGTTCTCTCCTACTTCAAAATCTTCTTAATCTGTTTCCTGAGTTCAGGAATCTCAACAGTTATAATGTCCCATACAATATCATAATCAATGCCGAAGTAATCATGGATTAATTTGTCTCTGGTTCCTGCCATTGCCCTCCAGTCAACAGCGCCATGATTTTTTCTGAAATCATCCGGAAGTTTCTTGACTGCTTCTCCGATTATTTCAATGCTTCGGACAAATGCCCTTTTGAGCGTTTCATCTTTAAGAAAATTTTTCTTATTGAGTCCTTCAGATTTACCTAAGATATAGTCCGCTTCATCAAGAATATGTCTGAGGTACTCCTTATAGGACATATTCGATTTCTTTGAGGATATGAGGTTTCAGATACGGGCTCAGGCTCTCAGGTGTTATAAGCTCCACTTTACGATGAAGCAGGTCTTCAAGAAGATAGGCAAGGTGAATGAAGTTTTTGAAATTTTTCTTCCCGCGCATAAACTCCACAAGCAGGTCAACATCACTTTCTTTTTTCTGTTTCCCTTTAACAAAGGAACCGAAAAGACCAATCCTTTTTACTCCGAGACTCTCTATCTCCTGTCTGTGAGAGGAAAGAATACTTGAAACATCTTTTCTTGTCCGTACTGTTTTCATAATTGCAAACCTCTGAACAATTATACCAAAACCCTGACGAAAGATACATTTCACCGGATGTTGAAGTTTATAATTGTCAAAGGTTTAATATGTTGAGCCTGAACCTCGATATATTACCTCTCTTAAGTGCGGCATTTGTTATAATGACAGATAAATAACGCAAACACTGATCGCAGGAGGCGCCATTCCCACAGTTTACGGCAACACATCAGGCCTGAAAAAAAGCGATATCAAGTCGCTCGAACATATTTACAGGCGGCGCATTCCTAAAGACAAGGCGCTTTCGACTGATCTCGCCATGCTGATGGCTGAATGCTCAAACTCTATCGGCCGCCAGGTTGGAGTCCTGGCAGACAGGAGCGGGAACATCAGCCATGTGATTGCAGGAGATGCAAAGGGGATTTTCATTCCGGAGCTCACTAATTACCCCATGGGGAGGAAAGTCCTCCGGGGACTTCGTCTTATCCATACACATCTGAAAAGCGAGAAAATAAACCAGGACGACATAACCGACCTTTCACTTCTGAGATTAGACGCCCTTATAGTCATAGGGATGAAAGACGGTAGACCTGATATGGTATCATTGGCCCGCTTGTCCTCTCCTGATAATAAAACATCATATCAGGTAATAGGCCCTGTTCCGTTTCACGGTATGGACCGGGTATTCAAAGACTTCGATGCGATGATTTCTTCCATAGAAAATGATCTGCAATCCCGAAGGTCCGGCTTTGATATCAGCGACAAAAGAGAAAGGGCGGTACTCGTCAGTGTTTCAACGGCATCGCGATATGATCAGGAAGATTCAATGGACGAGCTGAAGGAGCTGGCAAAGGCAAGCAATGTCGCTGTTGTTGATACTGTCCTCCAGAGACCTAAAAGTATAAATACCAGATACCTGCTTGGTGAGGGTAAAATTAGGGAACTTGTCATCAATGCCATGAATAAGGGAGCAACGCTTTTAATTTTTGATCAGGACCTCAATCCTTCACAGTCAAAGGCCATCGCTGATATTACGGAGTTGAAGGTCATAGACCGTTCACAGCTTATCCTTGATATCTTTGCCCGCCGCGCCCACAGTAAAGACGGCAAGGTGCAGGTAGAGCTCGCCCAGCTGCGTTACAGGCTGCCGAGGCTGACAGGCAAGGGGACTGCAATGTCCCGGCTGATGGGTGGCATCGGCGGAAGGGGTCCCGGTGAAATGAAGCTCGAGGTGGACCGGCGCAGGGTAAGAGAAAGAATAACCCTCCTTGAAAAAGAGATGAAGTCACTCAGCCTTGCAAGGCAGCAGAGAAAGGCGCGCAGGGTTTCACAGGGCATCCCGATAATATCTATTATCGGTTATACCAATGCGGGAAAATCTACACTGCTTAATAATCTGACCGGAAGCAAGACCTTTGTAGAAGACAAGATGTTTGCAACACTGGATACGGCAAGCAGGAGATTGAGATTCCCCAAAGAAAGGGACGTTATAATCACTGATACGGTAGGCTTCATCCGCGACCTGCCCAAAGACCTTTTTGCCGCTTTTAAGGCAACGCTTGAAGAGCTTGAGGACGCCGATCTGCTTCTGCACGTTGTGGATATTTCAAATCCCAGATTTGAGCAGCAGATGAAATCAGTAGAAAAAATACTGTCCGATCTGGCCCTCTCGGAAAAGCCGGTGCTGCTGGCTTTCAATAAAGAAGAGCTTGTGAACAGGGAAGAGGTTGATGCGATCTGCAAAAGATTTCATGCAATTTCATTGTCCGCACTTCAACAGGATACATTCAACAGGCTGATTAAAGGGATAGAAAGTAAGCTCTGGCCGTTATAACAACCGTTAACCCGATTATTCATGCAGTAAAGGAGGCGTGCTGGAAAAACGAATTGGGAGCGGGACTTCCAAATCAGACGTCAGAAACATCTTGCATGTTGATAATCAATGAAGATTTATTTCTTGTGAATGCACCACAACGCATTCAATACGTTTTTTCAGCATGCCTGCTTTGCCGGTATAATTTATGAATAATGTGGGTTAAGACAATGAGGCACTGATTATGCTTTCCAAAAAAGACGTCGTTAATATATTAAAAGAAAAAAAATATGATGAGTTGATACTGTCACCGGATAAAAGAAAAGTCATAAGCATGCTTATTTCCCTGTCTTATGACAAAAAGAGCGTTATCACTTGGCGGGCAATGGAGGCCATCGGCAAGATAACGGGAGAAGTATCAGTAACAAATCCCGACCTTGTCAGAAAGACAGTCGGACGCCTGTTATGGATGATAAGGGATGAGTCCGGCGGAATTGGCTGGAGTGTCCCTGAGACCCTGGGGGAGATAGTAAGAAATAATCCTGAGCTGTGTGCGGATATCGCTCCGATTATTGTGTCATTTCATGAGGAGCTAATGCTCTGCGCTGGTGTAATGTGGGCCATCGGGAGAATGGGGAAGATCAATAGTGAATTAATTGAATATGCTATCCCTATAATCATGCACTATCTTGACGCCCCGGACAGGACACTCCGCGGATATGCTGCATGGGCATCCGGTCAATTGGGGGCGTCACAGGCGGCCAATAAACTGGAGAAGATTAGGAACGATACTGACTCCATCCCCTTTTATGAAGATGGAGAGTTAAAGGAAAAGACAGTTGGCGAGATTGCAACAAAGGCCATTGCAAAGCTTCAACTTACTAAGGAGGTCATGAGAAAAAACTCTACTACTTAAACTGCAAGTCTCCTTAATTCTTCCTCATCTATCTGATATTCCCTGGCAATGTGTTCCGGCGTTGCGCCTGTCTGTTTAATTACCTCTTTCAGATAATCTATAAAACTAGTTTGCTTCTCACATGTGTTGAAATAATTTTTCAGGACCATGGCGAGACCCTCGGAAGGTATCCTGTAACCTTTCCTCGTGGCCTCCTTTTCTCCTATGCTTTCAGGGATCCCGATTACCACAATCCCGTCATCCACAACAATAAAACGTATGTTATGGACCATCACACAGCTGCTGTACATAATTTCAGCCCCGGCCTTCATATACTGATAACCTAAATGCAGCCTGTCGGGGAATTTTGGCAGGAGGTACTTGATACGCACGCCTTTCTTTGTCATCCTTTTGATATTCTCTACAATGTCCCTCGTCATTTTCCGGTCGTCTCCGACAGGCAGCCTGCCCGTTATACACCCGACTATCTCCTCTTTAGCATCCATCATTGAGTCAATAATCGAAAGAAAATACTCCTGCCGCGTAAGCACCTTTGTGGCCTTCCCTACTTCCATAATAAGCTTGTCCCGCTGTTTGCCTTCTCTTATGCTGTACACAAGAAGGATTATTGTAAATACAAGCAGCGCCGATTCGAGAATAAGAAGCCCTATCTCAAGCGTCATAATCTGTCCTCCTCTTCCTCATCCATCATCCTGTATTTTGGCCCCTCCACGTCATCGAACTGGCCGCTCTTAACTGCCCACAGGAAAATAAGCCACCCAGCCAGGCCTATACAAAAAGTCAGAAAGATCAATAACAAAACACTCCACATTCTATCCTCTTTTCAATCTCACGGAGTTCCCTACCACGCTTAATGAGCTTAGGGTCATTGATATTGCGGCGACAATGGGATGAAGCAGTCCCATTACCGCCAGCGGGAGGGCAATCAGGTTGTATATAAAAGCCCAGAAAAGGTTCTGCCTGATGACCCGGTAAGTTTTTTTTGATAATCCAACCGCCCCGGTTACAAGGTTGAGATTGCCTCTCATGAGCACCATGTCGGCGCTCTCCAGCGCAATATCAGTGGCCCTGCCCATTGCCATGCCGACGTCTGCCTGCACCAGAGCAGGGGCGTCATTAATCCCGTCGCCGACCATCATCACTACCCTTCCCTCTTCCTGCATTGCCTTTATCGCCCCGGCCTTTTCAATCGGGGACTTGCGCGCCATCACCTTATCTTTGCTCAATCCGATTGCTTCGGCAACCGCTAAAGCTGTATCATGCGCGTCACCTGTTATCATCATAACATCATACCCTGTCTTTTTCATGGCTTCAACTGATTCTTTTGCTTCAGCGCGCACTTCATCCGATATGACAAAAACGCCGGAAGGCCTTCCATCATATGCCAGATACACCACAGTCGATCCTGCTGATTCCCATTTGCTTATTTGAGACATCAATTCGAGGCCGATTCCACTTTCTAAATTATCCATGCAGAGTTCCGATTCAATAAACGATCTGCTTCCGATCAGTGCGGGTTTACCTTTTATCATGCCGCTGGTCCCTTTCCCGGGCCGGGCGGCAAAGTCCGTCACTTTATAAGGTGATATTGCTCTGCCTGCATTTATGATTGCCTTTGCTATTGAATGCTCTGAGAGCTGTTCGAGGGAATAGGAAAGACAAAGGGCCTCGTCATCCGGAACTCCAATTCCCTTATACAAAGCAAGATGAGGTTTACCCTCTGTTATTGTCCCTGTTTTATCGAGAACGACGGTATCTATATTTTTTGCCTTCTCAATTATATCGCCCCCCTTAATCAATATCCCCTTTGACGCCCCCTTTGTCGTACCGATAAGCACAGCAAGGGGAGTGGCAAGACCAAGGGCGCACGGGCAGGCTATGACAATCACTGATACAGCATTCATCACGGCCTGTGTGAGCAGTCCTCTATGGATCAGCCAGAATATGCATGTCGCAAGACTCAGCAGGATGATCGCCGGGACAAAATATCCCACGACCCTGTCAGCGAGGGCCTGTACAGGGGCCTGCCGCGCCTGGGCGTTTTCAACAGTCATAATAAGTTGAGAAAGCACGGTATCTTTTCCGGTACGTTCAACTTTAAAAATTAAACTGCCGTAAAGGTTTTGCGTTCCGCAGAATAACTCGCTCCCCGGACCTTTGGCCACAGGTTTTGATTCCCCTGTCAGCATGGATTCATCGACCTCGGACGTCCCTTCCGTCACAAAACCGTCAAGGGGAATACGCTCGCCTGGCTTGATCTGAACAAGGTCGCCTGCCTGAATGGTTTCGACAGGGAAAGGTTCATAACTCCTGTCTCCTGACTTCCGGCTCCCGACTACTATTGCTTCCTTGGGGTTGAGCGACAGCAGCCTTGTGATGACTTCGGACGATCTGCCTTTGGCCCCTGTCTCTATATATCTGCCGAGAAGGATAAGCGTGATGATCATTGCCGACGTATCGAAATAAACTTCCCCTCCGGCAAATATCTGGTAAATACTGTAAAAATATGCCGCCCCCGCGCCAATGACAATCAGCGCGTCCATGTTAAATGACAGGTTTCTCACCCCCCTTATCGATCCCCTGATAAAAGGGACCCCTGAATAAAACAGGATGGGCGTTGCAAGGGCAAGTGATATGAACTGGAATATCAACCTTATGTTAACGCCGATCCCCTGGAAGTAACCTGCGTACAGGGCGACTGAATATAACATGAGCTGCATTGAAAAAAATGCCGCTGTCCCGAACCTCACCAGAAGGTCTCTCTGTTGCGCCTTAAGCTCTTCTTCATGAGCGCCGGGAATTGAAGGCTTGGGAGAATACCCTATCGACTTTATCCTCGTGAGCACATTGACAACGTCCGTTGCCCTGGGGTCCCATCTTATCTTCGCCTTATGGGTGGCATAATTGACCCTGGCATAATTCACCCCCTCTGTCCTGAGCATTAATTTTTCTATAAGCCAGATACAGGAAGCGCACCTGATACCGTCGATCACGACATCGATCTCCATCTCACCGCCCGCCGGTCTGAGGCTGTCGGAGAAGGCTGAAAATTCTACCGGCCTTTCATCAGGGGGGCCGGCAGTCCATGAAGATTCCCTCCTGTTATAGAAATCAGAGAGCCCTTCATTGCTGATGAACCTGAAAACACCTCTGCACCCGTTACAGCAAAAAACCTTTCTCTGCCCGTCCATCTCATCAAAGACGGCCTTTGCCTCCGCAACTTCAAGAGAACAGTGATCACATTCCGGCATAAAATTTTACCCCTCTTACAATAAAAAGTATGCCCGTGACAATAACGACCCCGCCCGCCGCCTTATATAAAATGCCTCTCAGTTTCACACCAATATATGACGCAACAGCGCTGACCAGCAGGAGCGCAGGCAGAGTGCCCAGGCCGAACAGCAGTGTTAACAGCATACCGGAAAGCAGACTCCCGGTCCCTGCAGCGGCAATAAATATGGAGTATGATAGACCGCAGGGGATAAATCCGAAAAGGGCGCCCATAGGATAATATCTCCATAGAGATTTCTCCATCAGTATATAAGCGCCTGCTTTAAAGATTATGCCGGAGCGTGACTCCAGCCAGGCCGCCTTTCCTATAAAGCCTGAGATGTGCAGCCCCATCAATACCATGAACAGACCGGCCGCGATTGCCGCTATTTCCTGAAACCCTGCAAGCCTCCCTGCAGTGTTCACAAAGGAGCCTGTCAGGCCCATCAGCGCGCCGATAAAAACATAAGTAGTAATACGTCCTGTGTTGTAAAGAATAGCGGAAAGAAAGCGGTCAAAGGGCGGGGAAGAGTCATGAAGGGTATATGAGGCCACAATAGGCCCGCACATGCCTATGCAGTGGCCGAAGCCCCCGATAAGACCTGTGGTAAAAGCCGCAAGATAACCGGCCTCCATTATTCGACCTCAAATGTAAAACTCTCAGAATAAGTTCTGTTATGCCGCGTGATCTTTACCTCGGCCCTCCATGTCTTCCCCCCGTGAGGACACGCCTGGATAATGCCCCTGCCTTCATATTTCCCGTTGGCGGTATGGATAAGCGCCGGCCTGTTGGTCCCCATATACATCCCCGGCATGGTCAAATCCACAATAACCGAAGCATCCGTGACAGGGCTTCCCTTCTCTGTCACAGTGACACTGAATACAAGTTCTTTCATTGGGGAAACTGGTTTCGGTTTTATATCAAAGACAACATCAATATCCTTTTTATCAACAAATATCCTTTTTTTAAAAAGCAGCTTATCTGCTCCACTTGAGACATCCACGTCTATGTCCCAATTCCCATGCAACGGAAAATCGACCGCTGCCCTATATGAACCATCTTGAATCCTTTCCACGGCGTAATTCATGTCATATGCCGGGGTTGAAGGCCTGCTGATTGTTATAGAGACGGAAGCGCCGGGGTGAGACTTCCCATGTTTATCAAAAACAGAGAGTACGACATCGTTATATCCAGTGGCGAATTTTCCGTTTCCAATATCAACACTCCAGCCAAGCGCCTTCTCTTTGTTCCTGGTCTCATCCCATGCAAGTCCCTTCTCATAAGGATGTTCCGTCACAATGCCGTCAAAGCTTTTCACGCCTACAAATATGGACCCTGCTACGGCAGACAGTCCGATTATGCTTACAATGACAATCAGCGTCTTCATTTATCCTCCGGGACAATAAAATTGGCCTTACGTGTCAGTATATATTTTTCACCCTCTACTGTCTCGACTATTATATTTATATTCCACATTATTTCTTCCCCCTTAATATTGTTGACGGAAATATAGACGGGGAACTTCCTTATCTCGCCCGCCCTGACGCGCAGGACTTTGTCCGGGACTATTTTTATATTGCCGGGGATTCCATTTACCTTGACCGATAACGCGGCATCTTCCCTCCCCCTGTTTTTTACGGATATGATATATGAATTTACAACACTCCCGTTGCTGATCGTCCTTGGCTGAAAGACATAATTAGGGAGTATGGTCATATCTATGGGCATCCTTGTAACCAGCAGATAGATAAAGAACACGAGAAAAGCCGCAGTGACCGTACCGATCATGATCACATTCTGCCGGACAATCCGCCCGCCTTCCCCGGGCAGGCCGAAGAAATAACCGATCAGCGAATTTTCCCCTCTTTGCGCCATCACCATCGCACACTTGTCAACGCATTCCGCGCAGTGAATACAGGCGATATTCAATCCCTTTCTTATATCGATGCCTACAGGGCATGTCCTGACGCAGGCCATGCAGTCAATGCATTCATCCCTCCGGCGCGGATCAAAGGCGACTACAAGGGTCCTGTCGTCAAACAACGTGCCCTGCAGTTTTGCATAAGGACAGACGGTAGCACAAAATTTCTGCCTGAGCAAGACAAAATTCAGAAAGAGTATGACCGTCAATACTATCCAAAATCCCCAAATAATATTTCCAAGACCTCCCTCGAACAAACGGGGAATGAATTCATAAGGAGAGACAAAGTACCAAATGAGATTTGCGGCCATTATAACGCTGACAATGAATGTTGCACTCCATGCTATTACTCTAAAAAGAAATCCCTTGCCTGCGGACTTGTCCACAAATGAAGTAAAATCAGCAATCACCGTCTGGGGACACAGCCAGCCGCACCATATCCTTCCCAGGAGCAGGGTAACTAAAATGACGAGCAGAGAGAGGAATATCAGGGCGACAAGGACAATGAAAAATTCCTCCATCCAGAGATTCATCCCGAAAAAATGGAGTTCCAGCGAAGGTACATCGAATCTTAAGGCGCTTTCGCCCTTTATTTTAAGGAAGGGTAGCCCCAGGAGTATGACCGCCTGGCTAATCTCAACAGTCCACCGCCACGGCTGTATCTTCCTAATCTTCGTCATCAAGCATCTTGTACTTCGGATCTTCTACCTTTTTATGTCGCTTCTTTGAGTAATAGAAGACAATTATCACAATGAAAATAACAACGAGCGTGAGACCGAATATGAAATATGCCGCAGATTGTCCGTTCATTTTCTCCTTTTATCCGCCGTCCTCATAGCCGTTTCAATTCCTGCAAGCCAGTGGAGGTTATATTATGAAATGGGTCTTCGAAAAAAAGAGTGGGTTCCCCTCTTTGGAAAAGAGGGGTGAGGGGAGATTTTCTAATTTTTAAATTTTTGTTATACGAAAGCATAGTCACCCCTACGCATTGTCAAATCCCCCCTCGCCCCCCTTTTCTAAAGGGGGGGATAACAGATACCATATTCTTTTGAAGAATAAATCTCAATTCCTTCTGAGCATAGCTTGCTGCCTAGGGTAACTACTGTCCCTTTGATGAAATAAAGAAAAGGACAAGTATTCCGATTAATGCAGCCGTCGTAAAACCTATTGTTGCGAAAATTGATATGTCCATGATTTTATCCTTTCCGGCATTGTTATCGGTATCATAATTGAATAAACATTATCAAAAAATCTCCCCTAACCCCTCTTTGCCAAAGAGGGGAATTATCCCCTCCGTTACAGTTCCTGGTGAACACGCCCGACCATCTTTGCCGATGGTTTCAGCGTCTTGTCACCCTCCTCTTTCCACTTGGCCGGACATCCTTCCGCAGTATGCTCTGCAAGATGGAGGTTCGCCTTGAACTTCCTCATCAGCTCTTCGACATTCCTGCCCAAATTATAGTAATTCACCTCGGCATTCATCAGCTTCCCTTCGGGGCTAATAATAAAAGCGCCCCTTAAAGAAAGCCCTGTCGCTTCGTCATAAACACCGAACATCCTGGAAAGCCTGCCGGTCGTATCAGACCCCATCGGGAATCTCACCTCTTTCAGCGCCCCTTCCTCCCTCTGCCATGCAAGGTGCACGAACTTTGTGTCGCAGCTTACGGTAATGATCTCGGCCCCTACATTACATCCCAGACATGAACATGCATTTGACATAATTACCTCCTTTTAAATTTTATTCTAAAGGGCGAGGCGCCGCCTCGCCCCTACATTGACTCATAACTCTTAACTCTCAACTCATAACTCACTTCTTTAAAGATTCCTCATAGGCCTTGGTCTGTGACCATCCGCTGATTGAAGGCGTATAAGCAATAAGGTAGTATGCTCCCCAGATGATCAGCCCCCAGAAAAGTATCAGCCAGCCTACAGGCAGCTTATTTGATGTTTCTTTTGCTTCAAAATCTTCTGCATTTTCCATTTCTTCCGACATCATTTCCCCTCCTTGCCGGTCTGAAGTGACCTTATATAAGCAATAACGGACCATATTTCATCCTTGCTCATGACTTCCATAAAAGGAGGCATCCCTCCCTTCATGGCGCGCCCTTCTTCTATCTTGCCTTCTTCGGTGCCGTTATGTACCAGCTCAAAATAATCATCATCCGCCAGATCCCCTTCCTGGTATAAGAAGACGTTGTCAACAAGGTCCGGCCCGATATCACCCTTGAGGTCCGTGCCGTGGCACTCAAGACAGTTCTCTTCATATATGACTTTTCCGGCAGTGATAGCGGCGGCATCTCCGGCAAGCGGATTTACCATTTCTACGGGTTCGGCCTTCCCGGCGGGAGCGGCCCGTTTTTTAACAACAGCCGTGCCGATAACCTGTACGTAAGCGACAAGGGCATCGAGCTCATTTTTACCGGCAAGTTGAGATATCTCCTCACTTGAATAAGGAAAGGTGAGGGTATCCATATGACCTTTAACGTCCTGAGGATCGAGCTTGTAATCCTTGAGCCAGCCGTAAGCCGGCATATTTGACTGCGGGAAAAATTTCCTCGGGTCATCAAAGTGCCTGTAGTGCCATTGATCGGGGTACTTTTTGCCTATCCTTGCAAGGTCAGGCCCTGTTCGTTTTGACCCCCAGAGAAACGGGTAGTCATAGGCAAACTCACCGGCCTTTGAATATTCACCGTACCTCATAACCTCTGTCCTGAGAGGTCTGACCGTCTGGGTGTGGCAATTATTGCATCCCTCCCTCTGGTAGATGTCCCTTCCGGCAAGCTGAAGGGCTGTATAGGGTTTCAGATTTTCAAGCTTCGGATGCATCTGGGCCGTCATCATGGGGACAAACATGGTGACTGCCGTGCCTATGAGAATAACGACTGCTGAGACTATAGCAAACATTATTGGTTTCTTATAGAGTTCTCCAGCCATTATCTCACCCCCTTTGCGGCAGGCGCGACCAGGGCATTGCCCTTACGCGCTGTCATGAATATGTTATAGATAAAGAAGAGCATCCCCACCGTAAATATCACACCTCCGACGGTCCTCATCTGCTAGTAGGGATAATTCTTTACAAGCCCCTCCATAAACGTATATTTAAGAGTACCGTCGGGATTGACAGCCTTCCAGAGCGCGCCCTGCTGAATCCCTGTAATCCACATCGTAACAGAGAATATGAGCTGGCCGATAAGGACAAGATAGAAATGTGTGTTGGCCACTTTCACGCTGTATATATCAGTGTTATATATTTTCGGAACGATATAATAAATGGAAGCTGCCACAGTCATAGTGACCCACCCCATCGTGCCCATATGCACATGGCCTGGCACCCAGTCGGTGTAATGAATAAGCTGGCTGACAACCCTTAACCCCTGGGTCGGGCCCTGCACTGTCTGAAGGCCGTAGAAGGTTATCCCGAATATGAAAAACTTTGTAAGATAATTCGTCCTCATCTTTGACCAGTCAGGGGCTACCGTGTAGAACCCGTTTACAACAGACCCCCAGGACGGGGCAATCAGAAATATTGTAAAGACAATACCCAGAGTCTGTATCCAGTCAGGCAGCGGGGTATATACCAGATGATGAGCGCCTGTCCACAGGTATGCGAATACAAGCGACCAAAAAGCGATGATCGAAAGCCTGTGACTGAAGATCGGCAGTCCTGTAGCTTTAGGCAAGAAGTAGTAGAACATCGCAAGTATAGGAGTTGTGAATAAAAAACCAACGACATTGTGTCCATACCACCACTGGATATTGGCGCTGTTTACCCCGGCATAGACGGAATACGATTTAAATAACCCTGCCGGAACTGAAAGGTTATTCACGATATACAGAACAGCTACTGCGATGACCGTTACAATTATATACCAGAGGGATATATACATCTGTTCTTCTTTCCTTTTTATTATCATGCCGAATATGTTTATTGCGAATATTACCCACAAGATAACAACAACTATATCCAGCGGCTATTCCAACTCCGCATATTCAAGGGACTGGTTCATTCCTGCGAGAAGGCTGACTACGGCAAGGGGAAGGGATATATTGAATAAATAGAGATGAAACCTGGCAAGGCGTGGGAATAGCAAAGGCCTTTTTGTCAGCCTCATTACAATGTAATATGAAATCCCAAAGATCGCGACAACGCCAAGTCCAAAGGCAATGCCGTTGGTGTGCAGTACCCTTAATCTTCCAAAGGTAAAATAGGGCGGAATATTCCATGAGGGATTCCACATCTGGATTGAAATCCATAATCCAATGATAATACCCACCACTCCCCAAAATATTGAAGAGAAGATGAAGCCTTTTACCGTCTGATTGTCATATTGATAATCATTCATGATTAAATCCCCTCCTTAAATGAGATCAAATAAAATAACTCTAAAAAGCTTATAAACACTTTTTAGCACTAAATCCGGTGTAATGCAATTAAATTTAATAGTCATCAACTTCTTTCCACGTTTAATAGTTTTGCAAAATCCCATTGCCTCAAACGGTACTCAACGTCTTTCCGTATATCCACCCACACGGGATGCACGACACATGTGCTGCTGAAACTGCATTTTTTTTTATCTACAGCGCAGATATTCATTGCCACCGGGCCTTCCATCGCCTCCACCACATCAAGCAGGCTGATATCCGACGGTTTTCGTGCAAGCCTGAACCCGCCCTGCACTCCGCGGAGAGATTCGACAAGCCCCGCTTTTGCAAGCGTCTGGAGTATCTTTGCAAGAAAACTTTTAGGGATATCTCTCTCTGCCGCTATCTCATTGACCATAACTGTCTCGCCGTATCTTTTAGCCAAGTGAAGGACGCACCTAATAGCATAATCAGTCTTTCTGGTTATCATGTCTAATTAAGACCATTTTAGTCCTGTTTCAAGGCTTTGTCAAAAGGGGGGCAAAAAAAAGTTTTAGATTTCATCAAAATGCTGATGCGGGCAATCATTAATAAATATTAATGATTCGTATGAACGTTTAAAAACAGCGAAGCGTGACTATTCGGTTTTGACCTCTTCCATTATCTTATTTAACCTCTCCTCCACCAGGCTTCTTATTTCCCTCAGGCGAGAATCGCTCTGTGCCTCAAAGCGAAGGACCAGGACAGGCTGTGTGTTCGAAGCGCGTATGAGCGCCCAGCCGTCGTCAAATTTAATCCTGATGCCGTCAGCGGCGACATCATCGTACAGAGTCTGCGAGCATTTCACTTCGCCGATGATCTTTGCCCCCGGATTATCTTTTAGAATGTCTCTCGAAAATATTATCATCAGCCTGTCACCCCATATAACGTTACCCTCTTCATCGACGACCCCTATCCTGTCGGCATCGCCGTCATAGCCGATTCCGGCATGGGCTTTTTCCTTCTTGACTTCGGCAATCAGGTCAACAAGACTTTCTTCCAGCGTGGGGTCTGGGTGATGGTTAGGGAAATTACCGTCAGGCTCGCAGTAAAGCTCAATTACCTCTGCGCCGAGGGCCTTCATGATTTCAGGAGCTACCAGCCCTCCGGTGCCGTTGCCTGCATCAACGACAACTTTAATTCCTGAAAGGCTCTCAAATTTACCTTTAACAAAATTTACGTATTCGTCGGTTATCGGATAATTCTCAACAGTTGCGCTCCCCCTTCTGAAATCACCGGCATCTATGATCTTTCTAATCTCCTGTATAGCATCTCCGAAGATCGTACTCTTGCCGACGCTTAATTTGAAACCATTAAACTCCGGCGGATTATGGCTGCCGGTAATCATAACGCCGCCGTCCACGGGCATTGTGTACAATGAATAATACTGGAGAGGCGTAGGACACATACCAAGGTCAATCACGTCGATGCCGGATTCAGTTAACCCTTTTATTAAATTGTCTCTAATAGCCGGAGAGTGCAGACGCGCATCCCATCCGACGCTTATCTTTGCCTTATCTCTATTAATGGATTTAAGAAGGTAAGAGGCATATCCCCTGCCGAGTAGTTCAACGGTTTCCGGAGTTAAATCCTTTTCCCATATACCTCTGATGTCATATTGCCTGAAAATAGCGGGGTTTATCATGATGCCTCCCTTGAACCGAATTCTTATGGATTATAACATACAGTATCACCGCACAATCCACAGGACCATATCCCCAATTTTTTCATAGCGCATAAATTAAAAAATGTTATAATTCAAAACAGTCACTAACAAGAGTAACCTGTGTATCAATTCCGATGAAATTGAGAGCGTATTATCATGAAGAACCTGATGAAACGTAAATTCAGCAATGGGCTGCTTATTGTCATAGTGTTTTTGTTTATTGCCTGCTCTTCGGAAAAGGAGCGTTTAATTGCCGGGAAATGGTCTCTTACTCACACCGTGATTGGGGGCTCACCTTCATCCTTCTGGTTTAAGAGGAATGGTACTGTCATTGCCCCATGGGAAGCACCCAGCTATGCGATGCAGTCAGAGGGCACTTACAAATTTATTGACGCTGCGCACATTAAAATTTTTATGAACAAAGGACATTATAAGGGCAATGTTTATTTTTATGAAATTATTAAACTGGACGACAATGAATTGGTTCTTGGCGGCACCTATGAAAAATTTCAATTGAAGAGGATCGAAGAATAAAATTAAACTTTCGAACTTTCCGGCTTACGCTCTTTTCTTATTTCTGCTTAATCTCAATCAAGTTGCCGGAAAAATCCTTGATAAAGTAAACCGTCTTGTCTTTTGTTTTTCCTATAATCAATTTTACACCTGCCTGCGGCGCGTTATCTGCAATTTCCGGGAAATTATCCAGCAAGAATCCGATGTGGTTGATGTCAGGACCGGAGGGCGCATACTCAGGGTAAATAAATACCTCGATTTTTATCCCGTCCTTTTCGAAAACCAGCATATTTATATCGCCGGGAACAGAGAATAACTGCTCCGACAACTCGGCCGGGACAACAGATTTCCTCGTTAACTCAAACCCTAAAAAGTCTCTATAAAACCTGACTGCATCTTCTTCGCTTTTATTTATAATGCCGATATGGTTTAACTGCATGCGATATTGTACCAGAAGCAGCTATAAGAGGTCTTGCATCTCAAACGTAATTAACACTTTGAATGGCTTGCAGGATGCTTCTTTATTAAATTTGATTTCAAAGGGTATTTTTCAGGAGTTTCGAGATTATCTATTTCCAGGTCAACATCTAAATCAGGCCAGTACAAATAAAAGCCATGAATGCATGACTGACCACAGTCCTGTTCCCAAGAGACAATACAAATATTATTGCTGTTAATTTTGATCTTCCTCGTTCCTTCATTTTCATTACCTCCATTTTTTGTTTTGATGTAACCATGTTCCCCGTCATCGACGGGATGATAGGGAACATGGCCCTGATTAGCATCATTATGCGCCGGTTTTCTTCTGCTCTTTTCCGCAACAGCAGCTTTCGAGTATGGTTTTGCATTTCTCTTTTATGTCTTCTCCGGTAACTTCAATCTGGTAGCCGTCTTCTTTCTCGGTCACCTTGATATTGCAGCATTCTTTTTTCATCCTGTTTCACCTCCTTTCATAATTACAAGATTCTACAACATTCGAACTATAAGATTAAAAAAATCATTTCAGAAAATCTTTGATAGAATCAACCACTTCCTCATTAATTTTGCAGCGATATGTCTGTCCTTCCCGTTCACAGGTAATGAGACCCGCACTCTGCAGCTCTTTAAAATGATGTGATATAGTAGAGCGCGAAAGGTTCATGCAGTCACATATTTTTGTAAAGGCTTTTTCGAGACTTCCTTTGACACAACAGGATGATCCATCTTTAAATCGGAATTCAGATCCTACCTTAGTTCCTTCAGGTGCGCAGCAGTTTTTGTAAATCATCATAAAGATCTTGAGCCGCTGTTCATTTGATAGAGCTTTAAAGATTTTTGAGTAGTTCGATAGTTTCATGGTTATAGAATAATCGTAACGGTCTCTTTTGTCAACCCCCTTTAAAAATATTTTTGGGGGGACATATTAAAGGAAGTGGACAGAGAGCAAGAGTCAATGAAAACCAATTTAAATGTAACCATGATGGATACATATGTCAAGGGGGGCTTCCAGCCCATTTCCCCGAATCTTTCAGGGTGAAAAGGAGATGGACATAAGACGCACAATAAGCAGGTCTGGTACTCGACTTCTTCAGAATTAATATTTGCATGAATGCATGCCTGATCCCGTTACCCGATTTATCACTCCACACCATTGTTTGTTTCCTCTGTGATACCTTTCTCGTTTATTTCCTGTTCATATAAATCCATTTCTTTTTCCCACTGCTTCCTTTGAGCGATAGCTTTTTCTTTAGCACCTTCCTCACCCCATCTATGGATAGAAAAGGTATTCGATTTTCTAACACCTGGCCTTGGAGAACCCTGTGCGATCCAACAATAGTCCCTTATAGTAACTCTTGTTTTCTTCGTTTTTTTACTATGATAAAAAAGAAACATTCTTTAAAATCTTTACACCGCCAGTTCAATAATGAAGTGCAACACTTGGGAGAGCAGAAAGGTAAATGCTATCTTAAGTGTCTATGGGAAAACTATATAATCATTTAAGCCTTGAAGAACGAGACAAAATAACAGTAATGCAGTCAGAAGGAAAAGCAATAAGTGAAATAGCCGGGGTCATTGGCAGAAACAAAGGAACGATTTCACGTAAGTTCAGGTTTTTGTTCAGCATTCTTTATTTTTCAACCTTTTTATCCCTGCAGGATAATGAACTTACCCATAACTCCCTGTTAATATTAAACTTATAACAATGGTGACTTATTATTATCCGAGAGGCCGGATAATAAACCAATACCTTTTTCTCTGCCCATTGTTCCTGCCGGTGCACTGTTCAGCGCTGCTGAAAATATACCCCTGTTTCCGACAAAAACCGAGCCCATATATCTGAAATATTATTTGCCAAATCTTTCAATTGATCTTCATTAATCATGAATCCATATGCGTGTATAAAGAAATGTCTGAAAGTCAGGTATTCGTAAAGAGAATCAGCAAGCTGTTCTGATAATATTTCTTGAGAAACAGAAAGATTCAACACCTCTTTATGCCATGTATCGGACTTCGGTATTGCAATGCCTTTAGACCTCAGAATTTGCTTCAGTATATTTTCTATACCATTATAAATATTGTGCAGGAACGTGCCGATAGCTGCTAATTCGATAACGGTCTTCTCTTCTCTGGATAAGGCTTCTTTAAGATTGCTCATTGCCATATCCACATTTTCTTTTTCTGCGAGGAGTTGTTTGGGAAGATTATCCATAGATTTTTACTCCGGTCTCTTCCACAAGGTTGTTAAACAAAGTCTTCCTGGAAAGGTCTATCAAATCAACGGGCTTTGACAAACGCTTAAACAGTTCCGCATAAAATTTGAAAAATAGCCGGGGTTCTATCCCTTTGACAGCAATATCTATATCGTTCGCCTCCTTGTCTTCCTCAACAGACGACCCGAAAAGGAAAACAGACGCGACATTGAACTTTTTTGCGCACTGTAAAATTATATTCTTATCTGTTTCAGTTATCATTATCCTGACCCCAATTTTATTAAATAAACTTCATATCATTATATCAAAGCCCATCCGCATTTAGCCTTACTTATTTCGTCCTCATCACCTTGATGGAATAGTGAGAATATCTTTTGACTGATTCAACGTCATTTGACAGAAGCAAAAAAGTCGGGACGTTTGACATTAAAAAACGTCAATTGTTAATATATTCGACGGCAAACGGTTGCCGTAGCAAGCGTTGTATGCCTTGAAGGTTTTAAATAAGATGTCATCGTTTTTTTCCCCTGAACGGCATATAAATTTGTCCTAACGAATTAAATAGACACTACTTTTTAAATCTCGCTAAAGGACCAGGACGGACAGTATGGACCAAAAAGACACCGGGATTACACGAGCAATCTTATTTTGCCGGCAATTAGATCCGAATCAGGACGTCAACAGGCGGGCCATTGAAAAAGAGATGGGTGCACGGATACGGTTTTTCCCTCTGCCTTGCAGCGGCCGCGTTGATCCGCTTTACCTCATGAGGGCCCTCGAATCCGGCGCCGACAAGGTGTATCTTATCACCTGTCCCGAGGGGGCATGTCGTTATCGTGAAGGAAATCTGCGCGCCAAAAAGCGCATTGCCTATACCCAAGGGTTGATCGAAGAGATAGGACTTGAACGGGAGCGTCTGGAGCTAATTATTACCTCTGCAAAGGACCGTGTAACAATTGATAAACTGGTGCGGGATATTCTTGCCCGGGAGGCGTCAATCGGGACCTCACCGGTAAAGGGGACGTAGGATTGGATATAAAAACGGCTGATGATGAAGGAGTAAGAGCATGATTACTGCTGAAAGAAAACCTATATCAGAAATTAAAGAGATGATAGCGCCCTACAGGAAGATACTGGTAGTCGGCTGCGGGTCCTGTGTGGCCGAGTGTGCAGCAGGAGGCGAAAAAGAGGTTGGACTTCTCTCTTCCGCACTCCGCATGGATGCAAAGGCATCAGGGAAAGAAATTGAAATAAAAGAGATGACACTGGATAGACAGTGTGTCTATGAGTTTATTGACCAGTTGACAGAAGTTATCGGCCAGTACGACGTTGTCCTCTCTCTCGCTTGCGGTGCAGGTGTACAGGCCGTTGCAGAGGTATTTACCAAAGTGCATATAGTCCCGGCCCTCAATACAACGTTCTTAGGTGAGACCAAAGAGGCGGGCCTCTGGGTGGAGAATTGCCGGGGCTGCGGTGACTGCAAACTTGGGGTTTTCGCTGCTGTATGCCCTGTAACCCGCTGCGCCAAAGGGCTGTTCAACGGCCCCTGCGGCGGCTCCAAGACTGACCGCTGTGAAGTCGATCCTGACGTGCCCTGCGCATGGCAGCTCATAGTCTCCAGGCTCGACGAAATGGGTCGTCTTGACCTTCTGCGAAAGGTCCATCCCCCGGCGGATTGGTCAAAGCAGCAGGGGAAGGGACCGAGAAAAATCAAGAGGGAGGACCAGAGAACGTGATGACCGAAAGCCAACTCAAGAGAGTTTTAAATAGTGGAAAGTTCGCTGTTACTGCGGAATGCGGCCCGCCAAAGGGCGCCGATCCTGAGGTTGTGAAGAGCAAGGGAAAGATTCTTAAGAACCATGTGGACAGCGTAAATGTTACTGATAACCAGACCGGCGTGGTCCGTCTTTGCAGTCTCGCTGCCTGTGCCTTGCTCAAGGCCGAAGGGCTGGATCCTGTACTCCAGATGGTCACTCGTGACCGTAATCGTATAGCTCTACAGTCTGATATTCTGGGGGCCTCTGCCCTCGGCATACGCAACATATTATGTCTTTCCGGCGATCACCAGTCATTCGGCAATCAGCCGCAGGCAAAAGGCGTCTTTGACATCGACTCTGTTCAGCTGATACAGGCGGTACGTCAGATGAGAGACGCCGGTGAAATCATCGGAGGTGAAAAGCTGGCCTCGCCCCCTCAACTGTTTATCGGGGCAGTGGCAAATCCCTTTGCCGATCCTTTCAAATACCGCGCTGCCCGTCTCGCTACCAAGGTAGATGCGGGCGCTGAATTTATACAGACCCAGTGCATTTATAACCTCAGTCGCTTTAAAGAGTGGATGTGGCTCGTAAGAGATTTGGGAATGGCTGATAAAGTCTATATCCTCGGCGGTATCACACCTCTTAAGTCTGCCCGTATGGCAGAGTACATGGCAAAGAATGTTGCCGGCATGGATATCCCCGAAGAAGTTATAAACAGAATAAAAGCAGTTCCTGCCAAAGAACAGCGGCAGGAAGGAATAAAGATAGCAGTTGAAGCCATACACGCTCTCAGGGAGATCAATGGTGTTCACGGCGTCCATATCATGGCCATTGAATGGGAGGAAGCGGTCCCGCAGATAGTGGAAGAGTCGAAGCTTTTCCCGAGGCCTCAGGTTTGAGAGGAATTATAAGATATGCCACCTAAATATCATATTAATACAGGCCGCGCAGCCAACCGGTTTCAATTAATCACCAAATCAGGAGTCATGGCCTGGGAAGAAGGATGCCTCAAATGCGCCCGCTGTGTGAAGAAGGATTGCGTCTACAAGGTATATGAAAAGAGGGGCCTTGATACCCGCCAGATGCTCGAATCACTCGACAGCGTCTGCATGGACTGCTTCCGCTGTGT
>CAYMUX010000035.1:0-27625 GCA_964393845.1 uncultured Nitrospiraceae bacterium | reverse complement strand
TATTGTAGGCAGCTTTAGAGACAATATCCGTATGCCTGAGGCCATGCTCGGTGTAGCCGATGATCTCAAGATATTTATCTGCCATTTCAATATAAAGCCTTGCCTTTTTATTGTTGTGCAAGGCTCTGAGGTCCGGAGCCAAATCAATCTTCCTCTGAAGCAGGCCTGACTGCCGCAATGTATGCCTTGCCGAACTTTGCCTTTACATTTTCCGCAATCTTCAAAGTCACTGTGGTTGTGCCAACAGCCTCAATAACAGCGTATATCCCGCCTGATGTGACAACCTTGTCTCCCCTTTTCAAGCCGTCCAGCAGTTGTCTATGTTCCTTTGCCTTTTTCTGCTGCGGCCTTATCAGGAGAAAATAAAAAACAACGAAAATCAATATTAACGGAAGAAAGGACATGATTGTTGATCCTCCGCCCTCTGCTCCCTGCCCTTGTGCCGGCGCCATTGCCCATGCTATGTCATTAAACATTGTACCCTCCATTCTGCCTCCCCCGATAATATCGGGGGAGGATAGAAAAATTTGATTATTATACTAACCGTTCACTGTGGATTTAATCAAGATGAATGAGGCTGTTGGCTATCCCAACCCCAACAAGTCCTATGCCAAAGAGCAGGAGCGTTGCGGGCTGAATCCAATAAAAAAGCCTGCCAGATTTGCAACTGACAGGCTTTTAAGAGATTTTTTGAAACTGATTTTTTATTTCCTCTTCATCCGCTTCCTTCCAAAATACCCAAGGCCGATGAGACCGGAACCGAGTAGAAGCAGGGTTGAGGGTTCAGGGACGCTTACTCCTGTGAAATGAACTGCATCGAGATAACCACCTAGGCTATCACTTACCCCTCCAGCACGAAACTCTTCAGCCAATTATCGTCCATCTAATAAATATATCTGTGAACAACCCTTTCCCATCTTTTTGATAGAGCGAGGGCAAACCCCTTTTTTATACCAAGGCGCAGGAGAAAACAGTAAATATGCAAGGCGTTAAGATAATGTTGAAGGGTGTATCTCATGGATTAGGATTAAGCAGCTCCTTTGCTGAATCTTTTCCTCCCATACAATGCAAGACCTAAAAGCCCGCTGCCGAGGAGGAGGAGTGTATGAGGTTCCGGTACGCGCGTTGTTGACTGTGCATCATGGGAAAAGGGGGCAAACTGGGTAACATCAAGATCAGTTATTGATCTTTTCAATGCTGTATTATAAAGGTCAAAGTGAACAACATAACGAGGATCTAACAAAGCTGTGTCAACAGTAAGGGCAACATAATACATACCGGTTCCTGTGGTTGGGATTGAACCTCCTGATATTGCCCTGCCTTGAGTATTATATAGGCTGATCTGATTGGCTGAATTAAACTGGAATCCATATTCATAGAAATAGGTCTCGAATATCCCATGCTGCGGAAGATCACCTGCGTCGAATGCAGCAGTGTTTCCAAGGTATGTTTCCAATGGCGGAACACCATATGTCATACCTGATGTGACATTTACTGTTGTTGCATTGAAGGTAAATGAGCCGAGATTCCCAGCAGTATGGCGCTGTGGCGCAACGGCCATTGAAATGTAATAGGAGTCGGCCAGGGTGTTCCACCTGTTTGGTATCAGATAAGCATAGAGGGTAAAGGGATTGCCAGGGGCGATAATAGTCCGCACAGAAGGTGTACTATCATAGGTTCCGCCTGCAATATCAAGCTGAAGGGTTGGTATTGCAAAAACCGTTGCTGCTGTGAGGATCATCAACAATGTCAACAACCCTGCTACTAATAATATCTTTTTCATTTTTCACCTCTTTTTCTATTTTTCTATATTTAGATTTTTTCAACTCTATCTATACGTAACGTAACGTATTATAGCAACTTATGTGCCAACCCATAAACCGCTTGATTTTAAAGGGTTTTGATTTTTGGCGCCCTTAAAAAGGGGCTAAAAGTGTAAAGTTCTTCGACACTTTTATCGAAATACTTTACACTTTTACAATTTCTAATTTTTACCCCTTGATTTTAAAGAAACCTCACCGCAGCAAGATAGGGAAGCTGGTAAAATAATCGGAGAAGAGGGAGGTTAAATTAGTGGGACTACCTGCTCCAGGGCATTTATAATCTTGGGGTCAAAGGCTGTGCCTGTATCCTTTTTTATCTCCTGCAATGCTTCGTCTTTGCTAAGCGCCTTTCTGTAAGGTTTCTCAGTAATCATTGCGCAGAATGCATCTACAACCGCCAGAACTCTTGCAATAAAAGGGATATCGTCACCTTTCAGCTTATCCGGATACCCTGTGCCATCATATCTTTCATGATGGTGTAATATCGCCTTTTTGACGTCTTCTGAAATTTCAAAGTTTTTGAGGAGGTCAACTGTGGCATAGGGGTGTATCTTTAGAGTATTCTTTTCTGCTGACATGAGTTTTTTGTTTTTTGTTGATTCGTCGTCAATAAGCATAAGACCCAGATCATATATCGTAGATACATAAATCGCCGCGCTTTTGTCTTTTTCATCAGCGCCCAGCTTGTCCATAATCGCAGCCATAATATCCGGAATAAAATGGCCTTTTTTAAAATAGTTTTTCTCGGCATTGAGAAGCGCCTCGAACGAGGGTATAAACCGTTTAAACTCGCTTTCTTTGTGCTCGCCTGAATAGAGTTTTTCGATGAAACAGGAGATGCGTTCGCCTAAGGATGAAGCAATCGAGAGGTCCTGCTCGGTAAACGTCTCTCCAGTTTTTTTGTTGTTCATATTGATTACACCAATGACTCTATCCTTAACCTTGAGCGGTATCGAAAGCAAAGACTTTGTATTGTACTGAGAGACGCTTCTTTTCCCGAACCGTGAATCATTTTCTATGTCCCCAATCAGCAGGGGTTTTCCTTCGAGGGCAACCCAGCCTGCAATACTGTCACCTATCCTTATCCGCGTGCGTTTGATTATACTGTCATCCAATCCTCTGGCGCTTTTTATCAGGAGTTCGCCGGTCATCTCATCAGTAAGCATTATAGAGCAGTTATTCAATTCAAGGATTTCACATATGAACTCCGTAAACATGTCGGTAGTTGTATCAATAACAGCCTCGATTTTCTGTTTTTTGCTCTTAGGGATAGTTACAGATAAAACAAAGGCATTATCTGTATTTTCTGCATTTATCTTCCATCTGTGGCTTTCTGCCACTTTGCAGGCAAGATAAAGCTTCAGCTTGTCTTCAGATTGTTCGGAAGGAAATGTCTTACTGGGGCTGTTTAGACATTGCTGTATGGTTGCCGGCAGTCTTTTTGAGAGCGTTAATTTGATTTTCACAAAATCGTTTTCGTGAGTGGTAATTGAAATTGAATCATTGTTTTCAAGATGATGGCTTAATCCTTCGATCGTGTTAATGAAAAACTGAACAACTTTTATTTTATCGCCTACAATATCTGGAATATCTTTTTTGAGATCTAAAGTGAGCTTAATATTCTTGCGGCTCAGCTTGGCCTTAAGGAGTTTTGAGTCGGTGACCTCTCTCAAAAGGGCGCGTATATCAATTACATTTTTCTTTATAAACTGGGTCTCATCTTCAATCCTGAGAAAGTCGAGGAGGTTTTCAACGAGGTAGATGAGCTTGATTGCCTCATTCGAAATGATATCAAAAAATTCTTTTTGTTCAGGTCTTGTCAGTTTTTCGTTCTGATCAAGATAATAAACAGAGCCTTTAACAGAATTGAGCGGTGTGCGCAGTTCATGGGAGATGCGTGTTATGAATTCATTTTTTATAACGTCGGATTCGATGAGCCTGTTGTTTATCTCCTCAAGTTCCATGGCTTTCCCTTTAAGCTGCGTCATTAAGAATGCATTTTCAAGGGCCACCGCCACCTGTTTAGCTATGGTCTTCGACAGCGCAAATTCATCCTCTGTAAAGGGGGAGCCATTCTTTTTATCATTTATGTTCAAAATACCAAGCAATTTGTTTTTGCTTATCACAGGGCACGAGATAAAAGATTTTGTCTTGTAGCGGTCTCTATAGGTCTCTTTCATAAAATTCTCGTCCTTACTTATATCTTCCACCAGTACAGGTCTCAGGTTTTTGGCGACAATCCCGGCTATGCCTTCGCCTATTTTTACCTTGTATGTAGTAATAAATGAGATATCAATTCCCCTTGCAGCAAGAATGTATAGTTCCCCTGATTCATTTACCAGCATAAGCGAGCCTTTTTCAGCATTGGTATAGTTTATTGCAAGGTCTAACATAAGATTTGCAGTCGCAGTGATATTGTTTGTGGCAACAATAGCGCTTGAAATCTCCTGGAGTATGGAGAGTTTTTTCTGTAGGAACTCTGTGTTTCCGTTCAGGATATTGTTTGCCTTGTACATTATTCCCCTTTTTGTATATGCAAGAAAGATACCTACAAATATAGAAAAAAATCTTTATGTTTAAAGGCGGTTTTGTCTCTTTTGAGAGAAAGTGTAAAGTATCCCGACATCTCTGTCAATAATTTTTACACTTTTGAGCAGTAAGGGTGTTATTTAACTCTTAAACTGCTTAACTACTTATCTTTGTCCACTCCCTTAATATCATATTTCTTCATCAGACCATACAGAGTTGGTCTTGCCACCCCCAATTCATCAGCTACCTTTGATATTTGGCCCTCGTGTTTTTCCATTACAGAGACGATGATGTCTCTTTCAATCTTTTCTTTAATCTCTTTCAAAGTCATGCTGTCTTCTTTATTGATTGCAGATTGCCATGGCTTTTCCGTATGTGTCAAGTCAAGATCCTGCGGCATGATAAGAGGGGTCTCGGACATAAGCACAGCCCTTTGAATCCTGTTTTCGAGTTCTCTGACGTTCCCGGGCCATGGGTAAGATTTAAACATCTCTATGGCAAGGGGCTCAAATCCTTTGATTTTTTTTGAAAACTCATTCTTAAACCTTTGTAAAAAAAGCTTTGCCAAAATCATTATGTCGTCCTCCCGTTCTCTCAATGGCGGAAGATTTATTGTTACGACGCCAATCCTGTAAAAGAGATCCTCTCTAAACCTCCCTTTCTGAATCTCTTTTGTAAGGTCCTTGTTTGTTGCAGCTATAATCCTTGTATCTGTATGTATATCTTCTCTTCCACCCACGCGCTGTATTGTCTTTTCCTGAAGGAAGCGCAGAAGCTTTACCTGTAACGGATGAGGCAGTTCGCCTATCTCGTCAAGAAAAAGCGTTCCCTTATGGGCATACTCAACCTTTCCATGCACCTTTGTGTAAGCGCCTGTAAAGGCCCCTTTTTCATAACCAAAAAGCTCTGATTCAAGCAGGTTTTCAGGTATTGCGCCGCAGTTAATCGGTATAAACGGCTTATCTTTTCTCAGGCTTAATGAGTAGATCGCCTTTGCGACTAACTCCTTACCTGTACCGCTTTCGCCCTGAATAAGCACTGGCGCGTTTGATGACGCAACTTTTCTTATGGTTGAAAAAACATCCAGCATTTTAGGACATTCCCCTATAATTCCATTTATCAGTGAACCTTTATTATCCAGAGCGGTATGCAGCTTGCGGTTTTCTTCTTCAAGGTCATATAGGTGAAAAGCCCTTTTAACAATGATCTTTAGCTCTTTAAGGTCGATCGGCTTTTGATAAAAATCATAAGCGCCGGTCTGAACAGCTTTCAGGGCATTTTCCCGCTCTTCGTTTCCTGTTACTACAATAACCTTTGCAAGCGGACGAATTTTTAATATATCCTCGAGGCACCTGAATCCCTCCTCAGCGCTTTCCTCATGCGGAGGCAGGCCTAAATCAAGTAATGTTACCTTTGGCCGATGTTTTATAAAAAGAGATAACGCCTCCTCATGCCTGCCGGCTAAAAATACGTTATATTCGCTGTCCAGCCCCCACCTGAGCTGGTTTCTAATATCTTCATTGTCGTCAACAATCAGGAGTTTTTCTGCTGTTTTGCTCATATCGCTGTTTCAACAATCGGCAGGTATACAGTAAAAACTGTGCCCTTACCAACTGTGCTGTTTACTTCAATTCTGCCTGCATGCGCTTCGACGATCTGTTTGCATTGATAAAGCCCGATCCCAAGCCCTTTTTTCTTTGTGGTCCTGAAAGGTCTGAATAAATGGTTGTTAATAAAGTCCTCAGTCATACCACAGCCTTCATCAGAGATCTGAATATATGCATTGGCGCCATTTGCGCCGGTTGCTACCCTTATTAGTCCCTTTTCTCCGCCTGCGTCAAATGCATTCTGTACGAGGTTTATAATAATCTTTTTTATCTCTTCTTCATCAACCCTGCAGACAGCAGCAATGCCGTCATGAACGATATTTGCATAATCAGGCCTTGTTTTTATTTCTTCATCGATGGTTTCTTTGCATAAAGTATATATATCTTTTGTCTCGGTTTTCAATTCACTTTTTCCCGGGATTGATTTCAACCTCTGGATGAGTCCTTTCATTTTCGAGAGGGTATTTTTTATTGTGCCCATCATATCCTTTTGAAAATTCGGATTGGCAATATGTTCCTCAGCGTTACCAACTATCAGCGACAAAGTATATGTGAGATTTTTGAGATCATGGATTACAAATGATGCTAGCCTGCCTATGGAAGCCACCTCTCTTGAGTCGATAAGCTCCTCTGTTAATCTGAAATTAGCAATGGAGATGGCTGCCTGTCTGGCAAGTATCTTCATAAGGTCATAATCTTCATATATAAATTCCTCGTTGACTATCTGTTTGCCGAATACAATAAGGCCTTCAACTCTCTGATTACATATCAAGGGAACAATAAGCCTTAAACCTCTCTGTTGTAAAAAAGAGACCTCATCCGGGGCAGGGCGGTATTCGTTATCAGACGGATTTAATACCCTGTCTCTATCCATGAAGTAGGAGATCAATTCCGGCGACGCCTGAAATTCTTTCATGGCAGTATCCATTGACAGATGTGACGCCAGAACATATTTATTGCCTGCTATGGTTGAAATATAAATTGATGCTCTCTGCAATCCGAAAGTCTCCTTGTATGTTGTAAGAATAGCCTCGTAAACATCAGTCAGCGTTTTACATGAGGCAAGCCTTCCTGTAAATTTAAGCCATTCATCCCTGTATGCGTGTTTATGCGCATAGAAATGCTTGTTGACAAATACCTTTACCTTTCTTCTGATTGTCTCTGACAATAAGAGAATCAGGATTAATATGCCAATCGCAAAGGCAGAAAATACTGCTAAGGCTTTATCTAAAGGCGTTTCGAGGTACCTCATGCCTTCACCGGTGAGGCCCAGCAATATCAGGTAAAGGCCTACAGAAAGCAGCGTTAATGACTTATAAAGGATATTCCTTGATAACACAACCTTTATGCCGTTGCCTCTCATAAGCTTTGAATAGCCGATAAAAAGCGTTGAGACAATGAATACGCCTGAACGTACTGGCAGCAGGTTCATGTTTATTGTTCTGTAAAGGAGTCCCTGACTGTAGTAAAGGATCAGCATGGCAAGAATGCTCACAATGCCGATGACCTCAAATTTTATTCTCCATCTGTCGCTTCCATGAGTTGAAGAAAAGGTAGCCTCGATGTTCATTAAGGCTGCTACGCAATAAAGCAGTATGCCTATATAAAACCAGTATCCTATCTCCCCTAAAAAAAGAATTTTTTCAGACTGCAGATCTGGGGAAAAGATAAAATCTTCTGTTGAAAATAGAAAGAAACCTGCAGGGAAGATGATTGAAATAGCTAACACTCCCAAATAAAAAGGTGAAACAGAGTAAGGGGACTTATGTCTGGAATATTTCAGGCTAAAGAAAAGAAATGTCACCGGCAGCAGCGACTCAATGTACATAGAGATTTTTCTGAAGGCAATCGCCTCTAACGACGAAAATATCGAGAGCCGATCAAATATTTCTATTAATGCAAGAAGAAGCGCGGCAAGGGACAATGCCCCGCTTGTAATATTTCTCTGCTTGCTTATAGTGTAAGCAGAAAGAGAAAGAAGCAGTGCGGCTGATATGAATGATAGACTTGCTTCAAACATAAATTGTATCTATGCTTTTACGATTTTGCTTTTATTCATGATGCTGCCGGTTGCGTTGCGCGTATCTACTACTATTTTTGCGTTGTTGACTATAAACTTATAGTCATAACATGAATGATCTGTCGCAATAACAACACAATCATATCTCTTTAGTCTTTCTCTGGTAAGAGGAACAGATCTCATCTTCATGTCATACTTGCGCATTTTATGTGTCTTTGGAATGTAGGGATCATTGTAATCAACCTTAGCTCCCCTGTCTTTGAGGAGTTCTATTAACTTCAGGGATGGCGATTCTCTTACATCATCAATATCTTTCTTATATGCAAGCCCTATGATGAGGACCTTTGATGATTTGATGCTCTTGCCTTTTCCATTCAAAGCGCCGATTACCTTTTCCACGACATAATAGGGCATTGAGGTATTGATGTCGCCGGCTAATTCTATAAACTTGGTATTGAAATCATAGGCCCTTGCCTTCCATGTCAGATAAAATGGATCGACCGGAATGCAGTGTCCTCCAAGTCCCGGCCCTGGATAGAACGCCTGAAAACCAAAGGGCTTTGTCTTTGCAGCATTTATTACTTCCCAAACATCTATCCCCATCCTGTCAAAGAGGACTTTTAACTCATTGACAAGCGCGATATTTACAGCCCTATAGATATTTTCAAGAAGCTTTGAGGCCTCAGCAGCCTTTGTTGAAGACACAGTAACCGTCTTCTTTACAATGGCGCTGTACAGAGCATCTGCAATCTCAAGACAATCTTTGGTATATCCGCCCACGACTTTTGGTATGGTCGCTGTGGAAAAGTGCGGATTGTTGGGGTCTTCTCTCTCAGGAGAGTAAGCAAGGTAGAAGTCCCTGCCTGCTTTTAAGCCTGTTGTCTCAAGAATTGCCCTCATGTCTTCATCAGTAGTCCCCGGATATGTGGTTGATTCGAGGGAGATAAGCTGTCCTTCTCTCAGATATTTTGCAATAGTCTCAGTTGTCTTCAGCACATATGAGAGATCAGGCTCGCGATGCTTTGTCAAAGGGGTAGGGACGCATATTATTATGCAGTCTGTTTTTTTCAGGAGTGAAAAGTCTGTTGTCGCTGTAAAATTACCATTTTTTCTTAATGTCTTTATTTTATCTGAGGGGATATGCTTGATATACGACATGCCTTTGTTCAGATATTTTGTCTTTTTT
Source organism: uncultured Nitrospiraceae bacterium (assembly GCA_964393845.1). Lineage (GTDB taxonomy): Bacteria > Nitrospirota > Thermodesulfovibrionia > UBA6902 > UBA6902 > UBA6902. The sequence goes on along the minus strand of CAYMUX010000035.1, from coordinate 18,460 downwards.
TCATCTGTGTCAAAGCCTGTTACCTTGAATCCCGCCTTAGAGAACTCTATTACAAGGGGAAGCCCGACATAACCAAGACCGATAATACCAATTGTTGCTTTGCGATTTTTGATTTTTTGCAGCAGATTCATAACAAAACTCCTTTCAATAATGAATTGCTAAATATTTACATTTTTTGCAAAAAGTCCGGGCTCAGGCTTATCAATCTATTCTTGAGAATTATCTCTCCATCCTTTTGCCATTTATCAATGACTCTCGTAACTGTTTCACGTGTTAATCCGGCCATCTCGGCTATATCCTGATGGGTGAGTTTAATATTTAGCACCATTTTATCATTTTCCTTTTCACCATACTTTTCAGACAGCATAATAAAAAGCATTTTTAATCGCTGTGATGCGTTGTTCAAGTTTAACATTTCTATCCTCTCCCATGATTCGCGAAGGCGGGAACACAGGATTTGCAACAATTTTTCGAGCACTTTTTTTTGGTCAAATACTAACGAATAAAAATCCTGTTTTGAAATAATGACAGTCAGGGAATCTTCCATAGCCATTACTGTTGCAGGAGCTGTTTTACCGTCAATTAAAGACATTTCACCAAAAAAGTCGCCTGAATTGTGCGTTGCAAGGATTATTCCCTTACCATCTTGTGTTGTCTGCATCGCCTTTACTTTTCCATGCAGGATTATATACATAAACTTGTTTGTATCTTCTTCATGGAAGATAATCTCATTTTTTTCAAAACGTCTAATAACCATTTTGGAGGCAATATAGAGTAATTCATCATCTGTCAGCGAAGAAAATAGCTCCACCCTTTTCAAAGATTCAATTTTATTGTCTATCTTCACCTGGAAATACCCCTCTTTGTCATGCTGGCTTGTCCAGCATCCTTCTTAAGAATGATTCCAGACAAGCTGGAATGACAAACAATACAAACTGGAATGACATTTTCATTCCCCTTTGTGTCCCGAAAGCTTTCGGGACATGAATGTTTCATATCAGATTTTTATTTTATTGTAATTTGAATCACAGTCTTTTCCATTAATACATTATATCTTAACAATTAAGAGCTTTTAATAATGTAGTAAATATTTTGCTTCTGCTCAGAGCAAACCCTAAGAAATTGGGGGACGCAGAGCAACGGGACTAAATCCCGCAAAAAGCGGGCAAGTCCGCCGAGCCGCCAGAAGATGTTTCTTCTGGCGGCTTTTATTTTGGGTTAATGAGAGGGAAAGGCAAATATGATAAAAGAAATAAGTCATAAAAATGCAAGATTAATATTCTTTCTTATTATCTTTATTATCTTTCTAAACTCTGCTCCCCTTTTGGCAGGCACAGCCACATTGTCATGGGATGCGCCGACAACGAATGCAGATGGGACAGCGCCAACTGATTTAGCAGGATATAAGGTATATTACGGAACATCATCAGGCAATTATACATCTACTATCAATGCAGGCAACGTAACAACCTATCAGATTACAAATCTCACTAATGGTCTAATATATTATTTTGCAGTTACTACTTATAATACTTCAGAAAATGAAAGCGGATACTCCAATGAGGTAAGCAAAACAATACAAGATGCAGATACTACGCCTCCTCAAATCACAGGCATTTATTCTAACAACATAACAACCGGCAGTGCTACAATCAACTGGACAACAAATGAGGCATCAGACACCCAGGTAGGATATGGTCTTACCCTCTCTTTTGGATATACCACTAACTTAAATACACAACTCGTGACAGCTCACAGCCAGATCTTAAACAATCTAAACCCATCTACTCTCTACTATTATCGTGTCTTAAGCCGTGATTCTTCGGGTAATCTGGCAACATCCACAGCTAATACCTTTAATACATCAGCCCCTGCAGATACCACACCTCCTGTTATCTCTAATGTACAAATTACAAACATTACAACATCTTCGGTAACTATCATCTGGACAACCAACGAGGCATCAACATCACAGGTCGAGTATGGGCTTACCACCTCTTATGGAAATCTCACATCATTAAACTCTAATCTTGTAACCACACACACTGTAAATATTACAGGACTCTCAGGATACACGCGCTATAACCTCAGGGTCAGGTCAAGAGACGCTGCAACTAATGAAGCAATTTCAGCAAATTATAGTTTTACTACATCCAACACATCCCCAACAGTAGTAGCTTTTTCTGCAAATCCAACAAGCGGGGTTACACCACTTGCAGTAAACTTTACAGCCTCTGCATCAGACCCTGACGGTTATATAGTAATTTACGAATGGGATTTTGACGGAGACGGGAATTACGACCTTAATACCGGCTCTGTTACAGCATCATATTTTACCTATGCAAACGCCGGTAATTATAATGCAAGGGTAAGGGTTACAGATAATGGCGGCGCATCTGCTGTATCGAATGCCCTAACAATTACAGCAACCGCACCGGCAAATCAGCCGCCTGCTGTATCATCAATCACCGCCACTTCTGCCACAGGAACTTCATCATTGGCATTAACCTTTACAGTCGCTGCTTCAGACCCGGACGGCTCTATTGTCCAATACGAATGGGATTTTGACGGAAACGGAACGTATGATGCTACGACAGCCACAAACCCTGTCTCTTACACATATACTAATACCGGAACTTATACAGCCAGAGTAAGAGTAACAGATAATCAAGGGGCAACAGCTATGGGTGAGACCAATATAACAGTAACCAGACCTTCATCTGAATCTCCAAGCACAAATACAAGCTCTCAATCCGGCGGCGGAGGGTGCTTCATTGCCACAGCTGCATACGGAAGTTATCTCGACCCTCACGTTATGGTTTTAAGGGAATTCAGGGATAAATACCTCCTTACAAATACGATTGGCAGAATTTTTGTGAAACTATATTACAAGACTTCTCCGCCAATTGCAGAATTTATTTCAAAACATGAAATGCTTCGCACAATCATAAGGATCCTGTTGACACCAGCTGTTTTAGGCATAAAGAATATATATAATCTTTTGATAATTTTTGTAATTTCTGGTATGTTTATTAAAGTACTATCCAATCTGACAACCATGACAACCGCACTCAAAAAAGCAAAAATTAAGCCTGAGGAGGTACAATTAAGCCTGGGGGAAATTTAATATATGGAAAGAATTAGAATTAAAGAGGCTGCTATGGAGCCTTTACAAAAAAGCATCAAAATAGCTAACATGCCTTTTCGCTTTCACGTTTTCACACTTACCAGCTTGTTGGCTTGCTTGCTTTCTCGCTTACTTGCTTTCTCGCTTGCCAGCTTGCTTGCTTTCTCGCTCATTGCTTCCGGCTGCGGCGGTGGTGGCGGAGGAGGCAGCAGTGACAGCGGCAGCGGCTCAGTCGGCTCTGCAACCCTGACATGGGATGCGCCGACAACAACGCTATACGGATCAGAATTAACAGGCACTAATAGTATATCAGGATATAGGGTCTACTACGGGACCTCCTCCGGAAACTATACCTCATCAGCGGAGGCAGGAAATGTTACAAGCTATACTGTTACAGGTCTTTCTGGGGGAACAACATATTATTTTGCAATAACAGCATCAAATTCATCCGGTGAGAGTGGATATTCTAATGAGGATAGTAAACAGATAAACTGATGAAATTGTTTTTAAGAACAAAACATGGAAAACTTAAAAATACCTAAAAATAGGAGGATTTATGTTTACGAAAAAACTGATTAATATGTTTCTATTCATATTTATCTTATCTTTATTCAGCAGTCTGCAGGCATTTGCTCAACCGCAAATATCGGGAATATCAGGGAATTTAGTCCATGGTTCTAATATCACAATTACTGGGAGCGGGTTCGGGATAAAAAATCCTGCAAAACCCTTATATTGGGCTGATTTTGAAACAAGCATCAATCCAACCAATTTAGGACAGAAAACAACCTGGGACTGGATTAATCCACAGATGGCATTTTCTAATGTTCAAACTCCACCAAATTCAACGCAATCAGTTCGCTGGAATGCTGGCTGGAATTCAAATGGAGCATGCGGCTCTCAAAATAGTGACACAGGAGGAGTGGCATTATTGGGAGAGCATAATTTTATGTATATATTTGTAAAAAGACATTATGACTTTAACTGGCAAGCCATTCCTTGGAACCATAAAATATTTAGGTTTTGGCGCATCGGCGCATCGAATAACTCCCACACTGGATATAATGGTGGGGCTAATAGCGGTCGCTCTGGCGCTGAATATACAGGGACAGATACAGATTGGCACGCCGAATCAGTACCTTCAAATACATGGATTACTCAGGAACTGATTTACAAGACCAGTGACATAAATATCGAAAACGGTGTATGGAAATATTTTAGATGGTGTGTTGGGGACCCTGCATGTACACAGTCTGGTGGAGAAAGCGGTGGTGGAATCCCTTGGAAAGTTATGGACAGAAGCGACCAGAGACATCGTACAGATACATGGCCTAATAAATATAACCAGTTCTATTTACAGGATGATATTAGTAATGAATCCATATGCAGAAGCGGTTTGTGGATTTATTACGACGATATATACATGGACAGCACTTGGGCAAGGGTTATGATTGGCAATGCCTCTACTCTGGCTGCAAGCACTATTCGTGAAATTCAGATTCCCTCATCGTGGTCTTATGATACTATTACCATAACTTTAAACAGAGGCGCTTTTACTAATTTCAATAATGCTTATCTCTATGTAATTGATGCAAATAGCAATATAAATGCAAATGGGTATCCACTCTGCCCGGGTTGCCCCAAAGCACCATCTAATCTCCAAGTGCAGTAAGTGGTTGTTATTGTTATGCTTAATTTAATTTTATAACAGGGGGTGTAATTTAGCCATCCGTATTTAGACAACTATAAATTATTGTTTTTTTGCAAGAATACATGTAATGCGATTAATAAAAAGTTCTCTGATATATGGTATTTTGCTTAAAAAATTAAGCCCTTTCACACAATTATATTTTCTATACTCAGTTTGTAATCCAGATTTTAATATAATTTGTTCAAATTTGGTGACCGTCATTTTGTTAAGCCCTGATTCAACTTCCTCATATTTTAATGCACCGTCACTGCGAAACCTTCTTCTTACATTCATGACCGTCCTCTCAGAGAATAGAATATTCACCCAAGGTACTTTCCGTAAAAAAATGCATGTGACTTCCCCACGGAGCATACCATGGGGGACCAAAGGTTATGAAAAGTCTCCCGCCGGCTTTCAACATCGATTTCATCTCATTTAAAATTCTGATAGGGTCTCCAAAATGCTCCATGCTGTTTTGAGAGATTACAATGTCAAACGTCCCTTTCCAGCGATCTGTTAATTTATCAATGAATTCAACCTTTTCTGTAATACCAAAACTATGAGCCATTTTTTGCCCTTTTTTCAAGGCATCCTCATTGATGTCAATCCCCACAACGTATTTTGCCCCATATAGTGCCATAGCCACTACTTGGTAACCCATTCCGCAACCGAAATCTATAACTTCTCTGTCAACAATGCTGCTCATAAAATCTGGAAAATCTCTACATAGAATTGAAAGCGCATTGTCTATGTTCCAACTCTCTGTAGTGTCATAATCCTTGTTGCCAGGTCTCCTTGAGAGTAAAAGTAATAATCTCTCTGCAAGGCGCATTATCTTCTCCTAAAAGCTGATGCATTGAAAGATATATATTCTGCTGATTTATATATTCAGCACAAAGTTGTAAGAATCTCCTCAAGCTTTTTTCGACTTTCTTCCCATTCAGCCTTTTTCATAGACTTGAATTCCTTTATTTTCGATGAAAGTTCTTCTTTTCTATCGAGCACTTCTAAAATTGCCTTTGTGAGACTTTCACTTTTATTTTCGGTGTATACCACACCTCTGCAAAAGTAGTCCCGAATAGCTTTAGTATCAGATAGGATCATTGGTTTCTCTACCGCAACCGATTCATAAGCGCCACAAACCAAGCAATTCTCCCTAGTAGTCAAATCAATTGTTGCATTTACTGAGTTTAACATTGTTACGTAGTCTACTTCTGGAAGGAACCCTGTCAGAATAACATTGGGGGGTAGTTCTTTTGTTTGGATAGAAGCCTTCCTATAATCTCCACTAACATATATATATATACTTTCGTCAAGATTACGAGCCGCATTAAAGATTATCTCATAAGGTTCGTCATTACCGAAAGAGCATATAAAGAGAATGTTAAATTTACCTTTTAATTCACGAGGAGCTTGGATAGGTATATTTGGAATTCTATCCTGAAGAACAAAAGCTCGCCCTCCATTCTTTTCCACATGTGCCTTTAACGCATCGTTCGTCACAATGTTTAGGTCTGCCTTTTTTTGAATAAATCTAGATACGAGGTTAAGGATTCTCGACTCTCCTTCACAAGGGAAAAGTCCTGCATTATGTGCATCTACACAAATTTTTATTTTTATTATTTTATTAATCAATATTAGAAATAATGCCAAAACTATAGATGGATTCTGGCAAATAACAAGGCGCGGCTTTTCCCTAAGAAGTATGAACAAAGTCTCCGTGATTCCAAGTAAATATTTTTTCATTCTATTCCGAATACTATTAATTTTTCGTAGCTCAAATAATTTCACACCAAGGGCTTGAGATAATTCCCAATTTCTTCTCTGAACTTCCCATGTTATCCAGATCGTTTTTTCAATTCCCACTAACAACTCTCTCAAATAGATTTTCTAATTTTCCTGCCGTAACTTTTGCATCAAATTTTTCTCTCGCTATCACACTGAATTCCTTCGCTTGTGCTTTAGAATCTACTTCCATCCTTTTTACGATTGCGAATGCAAGAGCATCTGGATCACCTGGGTCTACCAATAATGCTGGTGATCCAGCTAACACTTCTTTTAATCCTATACAGTTAGAGGCAACAATAGGTGTCCCCGCGATAAGCCCTTCTATCCCAATTATTGGAAAAGCTTCTCTTAATGAAGGAATGACGAGTAGGTCAATCTCTCGTAATATCCAGCGGATATCTGGCTGCAACCCGATAAATACAAAATATTCATTCAATCCTTTTTCTTTAATGATGGCCTTGTATTCCCTTATATAAGCCCCGTCTCCGACTGATAGTACTTTAAACTTAGTTGCTGGTTTCATTTCAGCGACCTTTGCTACCGCATTAATCAGCACTGGAAATCCCTTCTCAGGCATGTATCTGCCCAGGTATCCTATGACAAAGGAGTCTTTGTCGATACCTTCTATCTCGTGTACATCCCTAAGGTCTTTTATTTCTTCCTGAAAGTAATCTGTGTCTACGCCGTTATAGATAACAATTATCCTGTCTGTATATTTCTTCAGGTTAGGAAAGTATTCAAGAGCATTCTGTCTTGCATCATCACTTACTGTAATCAGGTAACTTGCTCTCGAGAACAAAAATGAAGCTACCTTTGTTTTTAAAGACCTGAATCGTCCGCTTATTGTTTCAGTATCGAAAGTCTCGTGGAAGGTTATTATATGGGGAATTTTGAAAATAATATTGATACTTGAAACAATGATTCCAGCAGAAGAACCCTGAGAATGAATAAGGTCTACATTTCCTTTTAGCATTGCAAGAAAAACATTGTAAGCCAATGACAACAGTTTTTTACCCCTTTTGACTTCTACAAATTTTACCTCCAAATTATGCAGATCTTTTTTCATCATATCTGTTTCAGGATGCTGTTTAGCTAATACGGTAAATTGATATTTGCCTTTATTAAGATTATTATATGTATACTTAAGATATGTCCTTATCCCGCCAATCGGATGCCTGATAACCGTCAGTATTCTGATTCGTTGATTGTTCTTATACACGGCGAATATAGGATACTTGGTCTGTTTTTAATCTTTACGGCCTTTGGAAATTTCACACAACAAAGTTGACAGTACCATATCCTAATTGTTTTACTTGACTATCGATTTTTTTAAGGCTAATGAAAGACCACCAAATAAATACCATTCGTAACTCGATAACCCATAGCTTGCAAAACTGAACAATAGATTCATCCATAACCATACCTGCATTGCATGAGTCAAATTCACTAAGAACCCTTCTGGTACGCCCATTCCTTCTTTTAACTTCTTTAAGACATCAGAAAATTTCATAAAAATTGATCGAATAAAAAAGAGAATAATTATCAGACCAATAATACCAAGTTCCTGCAATATTTCAGTGTATAAATTATGCGAAAGTTGTGCATTGCCTGTGACATGATAGTTAGCTTCGGCTGATGTCCCAAGTCCATGGCCAAAGATTGGCCTTTTTAAGGCAACTTTAAAATCACTGATAACGCCGTCAATTCTCCCTTGTGCTGTTGCGGTACCCCTTACATCGCCTCTGACTATAGAAAGATACCTTTCTTTGTGAGCCTGATCCAAAAAGTAGAATGAGGCAATAATTACAAAGAGACTTGTGACTAGTACGAAGAGTGCCTTTCTCTTAGCCTTCAGTAACAGACCAATAAGAATCACCAAAAGTGCCAAGAATCCCGTTCTTGATGCTGTCAAGACCAGGGTATACAGAAGAATTGGCAGTACGGCAAGATACAGGATTTTCCATCTGTAGGAAGAACGCAGACAAAGAAAATGGTAGAATGGAATCACTGAAGTAATTACAAAAGCCAGGCCATTTGGATTTACTACATCATGTGGTGAACCTGCCAACCTGTTCATAAATTCCCAGTTCTCCATGCTTGCCATTGATCCCCAATATCCGGTAGTTATATGAAGATACAATGGTTCAAATACTCTGAAAGATTGACACGCAATGAATGTGATCATAAAGACCTTTAATTTTTTTTCGGTATCAATAAGAGAGACTGTAAAATAGAAGAAAATTACAGCCTTGATAAAATTTAGACTGTTTGTATGAAGTACGCTTCCAGGCCATTGAACAAAAGGAAGTGACAAGATAATATAAAATATCAATATTCTTAAAATTTTATCCGTATTGCTGATTTCTAATCGCTCTATGTTATCTTTTTTTGAGAAGATTAATAATAAAAAAATAAGCACCATTAATATTAAATCAAATCTAATATCACCTAAAAAAGAAATTCTTGCCGGCAGGCGTAAAAAGTAGCTTATTACAAATAACAGGTATAATTTGAAGGATAAGTCATTCATACAATTTTACGCAAACCTTGTTCTAATTAAGCCGTAATAATTATAAAATTCTATCTTAATCCTTTCACTGCGTGAGATGGTTGTTGCTTCGCACGGTTTGATCAAGGCATTGTTTTCTTGATTGCATTTTAAAGACAAGGTAGCTCGTGCCGGTAGACGTCTGATTATCATCGTCTGGTTAATTCGCTCTTTGCTGTGGGTGTTGGTCAGGACCATATCTGGGGCAAGTTTTAGAATCAGACCATTTAAATCAGAGCTTCCGCTGTTTTGGATACGAACTACGTTACCATGCTGATTTACTGAAACAAACTTACAAGCCAAAAGCCTGTCAAGTAGTTCTGTTGCTGTGGGAAACCATCCGTTAGGGTATTTACTTAAATTTGTTATAGTTTTAACAAATTCATCATTCAAAACATGCCGACCGCTTTTTTTCTCAACGAATCCTTTTGCGAAATGAGTATAGATAAGGCAGACACCATTTTCTTTCTTCAATCTTTGAATATTACTATCTGTTAAAAGCTTATTGAACCGATTTATCTCCGATCCGTCAGAACTGCTGAACCAGTAGTTAACGTAAGGTCTTTTGGGGTCATGAAAAGGCATTGAAGGATTAACCTTAAGGGTATTAGTCTCTGAAATAGAATGAAAGGGGAGCCTCATATACTTAATTGCATCTCTAGCGACATCTCCCCAGAAATAGGGACTACCCTCAATATGCCCTAAATAGTCACTGTTATCCGTAATCTTCTCAAGAATCTTAAAAGGCCAGAAGTCAAGCTTGTACTTTCCCCCGTATAGATTCTCAATGTTTCTTTCATGAAATACGTTGATTTTAGGGTATTCTCCAAAGATAGCCCTGAACTTCTCGACTCCTTCAATAATTTCTTCTCTAAAGGAATTGCCAGCAGCAACATTGTGAAGTGCTATTTCAAAGCCGTTGCTCTTTAGATTAAGAACAAATTCCAAATACTCTTTGTCCTCAAGTGTGGAGCCGCTGTTAATATCAAAGTCAATCTCCTTTTCGTCATCTCTCCGGAACGACGAAGCTCTCTTTTGCCTGTTAACCCAAACTGTTTTTGTCCCTTTTATATTTAAACTGCTTAATAAATCATAAACTGGTTCAGTGTTTTCCCTCGTTGACATGTCAGTATCGTCAACAAATGATACTGCAAAATCTTTACCACAAGGAAATGGGAGTAATTGTATATTCTTAAACACAGGGAATCATTAATTAAGGATATTGCAGACAGATGGAAATAGTTTATTTAGCATTATTTTATCTGCATTTTATTTTGCAAGTATTTATGATTTAAATTTTCTTGAGAACTACCTCAATGTTAGATACATAAAATAATCTTTCCCACATCAATGGAATTTTGTTTATTATATAATGAATAGGCTTCCATATCGAATTCTCTTTATGCCCGATATAAATTTTGTTTGATACCACTAAGAGATGTTGAACTCCGTCGTGTGGCTCTGGAAATACATCAAAAAAACTCCATGAAAGCAATCTCTTATGTGTTAGTCTATATGCAGAAGGATTCTTGAAATGTGGAACCCATATTTGGAGAGTCCCGCCAAGCTTTAATAACCTGGCAGATTCATACAAAAAGTGCTCACCAGAATCAAGGTGTTCAAATCCATCCTTGCAGTAAATATGGTCAACTGAATTCTCTTTGGCAAAATCCCACTTTTCGTTCAAGTTGGCAACAATTTCTTGTCCAAAATCAAAAAAATCTACATTGATCCAACCTTTTATAATATTTTGCCCACAACACAAGTGGATTTTCATTATCTCAATACCCTTTCTCTAATATGGATTAAAGTGACCCTATATATTAGTCTAAATATTTTGTCCAATGACAGGTTGCAGTCCCTTGTTTATTGGCTGGCATATCGAAATTGATGACATTTCTATAAATACCCAGATATTTTAACGCCATAGTCTTGCTCGTATATTTCGTTAGCACCTCATTATGAGAAAAAGAAATAAGTTGTTCGGCAAACTTGCGGTTATTGCGAATCCTTAATATTGCATCTGCAAGAGATTTTGGGTCTCTTGGTTCAACCAGCACACCCCCTTTTCCATTCTGCAAAACCTCAGGGACACCGCCGACCTTGGTGGCTACAATAGGTATTTTCGCTCTCATTGCCTCCAGAATGGTTATAGGCATGCCTTCAGTCAGCGAAGGGAGTGCGAATAACCTGAAAAAAGGCAGATATTGACTCCCACAATCACGGTATCCAGGAAGAAATACCCTATCTGCAAGTTTTAAAGTAACAGTCTTTTTATAAAGATGTTCTCGTTGAGTACCATCGCCAATAATTATTAATTTTAAATTATCAATTTTTTCCGATAAAAGATTAACAGCCTCTATCAAATAATCAAAGCCTTTCTCCTCTGATAATCTGCCGATTGAGCCGACAACAAATCCATCCTGACAGAAAGCTGCAATCTCACTGTCTAATACACAATTATTGTCTCCATACTCGTTAATTGGTATCCCATTATTTATTATGAAAAAATCGTCAGTGCTATATTTGTTAATCCTTGGATTTGAAAGCATAGCTTTATGAACAAAAACCACGGCATCAATAAATTTAAGACTTTTCGTATCAAGCCATTCATAGAGCTTCATCTTTGTAAATCCACTTGTACTTGTCCACCCGTGCAACGTAGACACCAACGGGATTTTACGGAGTCTTTTAGGGATAAATCCAAAAAGAATATTCCCTTTGTAGCCATGCGCATGTATCAGGTCAAAATTCTCTTGATGTGCAAATTTAAGTATCTTCCATGCGCCAAAGACATTTGGCCCGGCTCGCATTCCAAACTTCTTTACCTTAAAGCCTCGTTTCAGAGCTTCTGTCTCTAAGGGTTTTTCTTTATCATTATGCTTTCCAATGCTACAAATAGTAGGGCCGAGTCCCAGTTTTACTTGTTCATCAACAAGATTTAATAACATCACCTCGGCTCCGTAAAGCCCGCCGCTGTCTATGATGTGAAGTATCTTCATCGTACAAATATCTTCCTTAATTGAATATGGTTTATAATTTAGGATTCGGTTGTAAGCGGGGAACGATACGATCCATTAAATAATTCCTTCCTCTCCTCAAGTGCCCTTGACTAAAACTTGCTATTCCATTTAAAACCAATAAACTAATTACTACAAATACGGTCATTTCAATATAACTCATGGTTCCTTTTAACCCTAGCAAACTTGAAAATATACCTGCTAAAATTACTATTAATGCAAGAAAACCGGTCCTTGAAGCTGTTAAAACAAGGGCATATAAAAAAATTGGTAATGCTGTCAGGTATAATAACCTGAGTTTATTAGAGGATGATATGCATAGATAATGATAAAAAGGGATAACTGTGACGATTACAAATGCCAGTCCATTGCCATTAATGATATCAGATGGCGCCCCTGCTAGTCTATCCATCATCTCCCCTTCCCCCATATTGGTTGATGACCCCCAATAACCTGTTGTTATATGAAGATACATGGGTTCAAAAATTCTAAAAGACTGGCAGACAAGAAAAACTGTTATAAAAGTCTTTAGTTTCTTCTCTGAATCAAGAAGCGATACAGTAAAATAATAGAAGGCAACTGCCTTTATCAAATTAGGTATGCCGGTTCTCAAAACACTACCAGGCCATTGGGCAAATGGAATGGATATGATAATCCAGGCAAATAATATTATTAGTTTTTTGCTTGTGTTAGTGCTATCTATAGGGTTGCTTTCATAACCACTTTTATCTGTAACGATTAGGAGAGCGATCAGGCCTATTAGTATTAAATCAAATCTTATAACCCCCAAAATCGGTAGTCTGGCTGTAAGGTGTAGAAACCAGCTTACGGTAAACAGAAGATAAAGTTTAAAAGCAAAGTCCTTCATTGTGAAATTTTAAGAATATGGAATTTTACAGATAGAAAAACGGTATTTTCCAGAAGATTCCTGGAGAATTTTATCTATGTAGTTTACTATTAATTGAATGTTTTCCCCAAATACAGTTTTTAACTCATAAAGCACTTTTTGCTCACTTTTTAGTGTATAATCTTTACCTTTGACAATATTAAGAATTATTTTATCAATACTTTCCTGAACAATCTGCATCTGTTCAATTCCTTTTATCGCGGTAAGGGTCCTCTCCACAAGGGATACACCGGCTACGAGTGAGCCGTCTTTTTTCACAAGAAAGTCTGCGACTCTTCCCGACACGCTTGCCATGACAGGGAGGCCCCTGCCACATGAACATTTTTTATCAGTTGGTATTCCAACATCTTCAATTCTGTATCTGATAAGTGGCATTCCATGATTTATAAGGTCTGTAATTACTATCGCTCCTTCCTTGCCGGGACCTGCCGCAGACCCGTCTTCTCTTACGAATTCCACATAGAGATGGTCTATATTGATATGCATGCCCTCGTGCCTTTCACATTCGCATCCGATAAGCCCTACCTCCTCGCAGCCGTAACGGTTCGTCACCTTGCAGTGGAAAACATGCTCGATAAGCTTTCTTTCATTGGACATAAGCATCATTGAAGTTGAGACTATCCCTTCAGGCGACAAGTCCGTGATCATGTTCTCCTGCAGAAACTTTGCAAAAACATAAATGGAATGAGAGTGGCCGAAAATGATCCCGGGCCTGTATCTGCGATAAATGGAAATGAATTCCATCATACTTTTTTTATTGAGGTTCATCGTATCAAGATATATTACCCTGTCTATGAGGCCATTTCTTATCCGCTTTTTCAGAGTATCCGCAACCGGGGGGTTGCCCCAGAGTGCGGCCTTTTTAACACCGATTTCCCAGCCAGCCCACCTGTCGCTCCTTATGGCCGCGGCGTTCCTCATCTCTTCGCAGCACTTGTCGAAGAATAGCATCAGGGACTTCCCCGTAGAGCCGCCGGTCTTTGCGGAGATAAGCTCGTCTTCCCTGAACTTTCTTGAAATGAGCTTGTCAGTGTTCTCGCGAATATTCTTCTTAGTAAGGATTGGGATTTTCAGGATGTCGGATTCATCTTTAATATCCTCAGGGCGTATACCGCACAAATCAAAGGACGCTTTATAGTATTCACAATTCTCATAAGCATACCTAATCATATCCTGCGCCTTTTTCAACTGGATATTTCTAAGCGCTTCGGCTTCCAGCCACTGGGTCTTTTCAAGCCCTTTCAGCATTTCAAGCATTATGCTGTTGTCTTTATAATCCCAAAGGGGATAAAAGATATATTTTGAAAGGAAATTTGAGATAGTCATATTCTCTGAACCTACATATCCTAAGACAAAGTAATCTTAGTCTTAGTACCCTTTATTGAGTATATTAATCCTCAAACATTGTAACTTTTGTTTTTATAAAACCCCAAGATTGCTAATATAATTTTAAAAAAAGTTTTTACAAGTATCAGGTTTTGAGGATTACTAAGAAATCCCTTCCCTAATTTTTTTAAGGCGGCAATATTATCTCTGGATATATAATAATCTGATAACGCAATATTAAAATTTGAAAGTTGTTTTTTAAGACTTTTTCTTATTAAACTATTTTTTTCGAAATTTATTGCTTTTTCCCTACTTCTAATCATATTGTTTAATATTTTTACTGTATTCCAACTCTGGTTATGATTGTGCAGTCTTCTTTTAAAGCCGATGGCATTTATAATGCCAACTTCATAATTCATAGATATTCTATACATTAAATCAAAATCTTCAGATGCTTTTAAATCTTCGTCAAACAAGCCAATACTATTTATTACATCTCGTTTTATCAAAGGTGAATTCGCACTTGTATAATTTTCTATCGCCAAAATCATTCGAGCCTCATCAGTCGCAAGTATAATAGAATCAGATGTCCTTGCATGCAATTTTGTCGACAATATGGAACATGTTTTAAAATGCGATTTATCAAAAACTCCAAATTCGTTGAAATTGACATAATCCATTAGGACTACGCTTATATTGAGATGCTGCTTTAAAAAATCGACTTGACGTTCGATCTTACCAGGTAACATTATGTCGTCAGCGTCAAAAAAAGTTATAAATTCACCTAAAGAATGGCTTACACCACAATTCCTTGGGATAGAGCCTCCACCGCTGTTTTTCTGATAAATATATTTGACCTTATTGCCATAGGAGAGGACAACTTGATTAGAAACATCGGTCGAGCCATCATCTACAACAATTATTTCAATATTTTTATAGGATTGGCGCAAAATACTGTCCAAAGCTTCGCTTATATAAGTCTCGGCATTGAACATTGGCACAATAATAGAAACAAGCGGCTCTGAAGAAAGGTTATGCATTCGGTTTTACTCTTTACGAAATGACACCTTAACTGAGGATATTAACTTTTTGGCCACACAAAATATGGTTGGGCAGTTGTGATTAATATCTTTTATGCTCGTGATTTCCATAATGGAAAAGTATTTCCCTAAAAATGTCTGTAAACTTTTCATAGTATATTTCCGAACATGTTCTTTTTCATCAATAGGCCCTAAGCAATTGTCCGGCACTGAAAAAATAACCCGACCTCCTGGTTTTAATATCCGGGAAATCTCCTTCGTGAAAGTGTGCCTCTTCACAAGGTGCTCCAATATCTCCGAAGCGATTATCACATCGAAAGCCTCCGAAGGCAAATCAATTTTTGGAAGTCTGGAATAGTGCATCTGGATGCCTTGAGATGACAAGACAGATATTGCATAAGCAGAACATTCTAACCCATGCAAGTCCATATAACCTTCATGTTTTAAATACCGTAGTATGCTGCCATTGCCACAGGCGATGTCGAGTATCTGCTGGTTATGTTCTGTAATCTGCATAATCAATTTGTTTTTTGTCGGCCAACTTCTTTTAGGGTCGTTCCAGGAGGTCTTCAATCGCTCATCCCAATATCCCGGATCATTTACGTTGAAGGACAGCCTATTTGCACAGTAATAGAGGAGAGGAAACTTTTCGGCAACTAATAATTTTATTCTATATGGAACAAATAATTTCATAAGGTTACCCCGCCATTTTAAACATATTCCTGATCCTTTTCGGAAGAAGCGTAGAAATGAGTACCCGCTCAGACGCATCAAATCCAATAAATAATAAATAAAATAAGAAATATACTGGAAATGCGGTAGCGCCAACAATTATAATTTTAAGATATGTGGGAACACTCAAAATCCCTTTTGTCAACACATATAACGACACAAGGTATCCAACCGTAAATGTTATGATTATTGAAATATTTGAGTAATATTTCCCGAATGGCAATTGGACGGATCGACATACATACAAAGGGACAACCACCAGTCTCGAAAATATCAAAGGGATTGCAGTTCCCAAAGCCACACCCACAATTCCAAAATAGCGTACTAAGATAATGCTTAAACCGAGATTAGCAACCGCTTCCACTGTGTCGACAATTGCCAAGAAACGATGTTTTGAGATTCCATAGAGAATATTATTAGAGGGGACATGGATTATATGAGCAATCATCGCCGTCATCAATATAACCAAAACTGGATATGCATCCAAATAGTCTTCTCCCATCCACCTATAAATAAACGGTCTCCCAAGGATAATGATCAACCCACCGCCAAAAAGAGAAATGACTGTATTTATTTTTGTGAAGAGCAGGAATTTATTTCGAATTTCCTGATAGTTGTTGTCGGTATAATACTGGGTAAAAACAGGTGTCAGGATGTTGGTCGCTCTGAGCACCAATGACACAAAGTATTCGACCAATCTTGCACCGATAAAATAGTGAGTAACATGACTTGCTGACAACATCCATACGATAACAATAGAGTCAATTTTGAACCGTACTTGATCGCAAATTTGGATCACAAATGACCAGACACTATAGCTGAATAATTCATGGACCTTATCTCGTTGGAAATATTTAAGATTTAACCGCATATCGGAGAATAGATGTTTTGAGATGGCGTAGAATAATAAATTAGATATCTGTGAACAAATGAATCCTACTATTGAAAGGGATAATATTCCATAACCTTTATTTAACAATAATACCGTCAGACTCGTGCTTAAGATAAGTGTAATTAATTGCGAGTATGACAAAAGGTCATATCGTAAATATGCCCCAATTATCCCGGAAAAAGCCTTAAAAGGGAATTCAATGGCAAGATTTAATCCCATGATAATAATGATTAATCTGATTAAGTACATATCTTTTGTGTCCGGTATAAAATAAGAGGCTAAATAACTGAGAATTATTGTTATTATGAATATTCCCAGAGCCATGACTGTGTAAATTACAAGAGATGTATTTATAATAATGTTTACATTATGGCTTTCTTTCTTTGCGATATACTGAGTCACATACCTTGTAACTGCTGTAGCCAGGCCAAAATCAACAAGATAGTAATAGCCGATCATGCTTCCAACAACAGTCCAGATACCGTACCACTTATCGCCAAGCTTGCCGACAAGGAACGGCAGCATAAAGAAAGATATTATTATGCTTAATATGGTCAGAGATGTGCGAGCAACAGAGCTTTTAAAAAGTTTATTTGCGGTATTCATATCTTTTTAGTACCGGTTACGCCTAATGGTTTAAGAAAATATTTAGCAAGAATAAATAATGGGGCTATTTGCAATGGTTTAAGGCAGAATGACTTGATCAGGAATTTGATTCCTTTAGTAAAATCCCGCTCAAGATAATAGGTACCTCGCCTATTATATGTTAGAATAAAGGCCTTTATGATCGTCTCTTTTTTTAATCTTTCTCCATTCTCTTTCAAGAACCACTCCATCACCCAGTCGGAGCACTTAAATCTTTTTTCTGTGTTCCTTGACATATTCGCGTGCCCGCACCTGTAGAAGAGCAACGGCTCATTCACATAATCAAACTTGTAATGGCATGCTATTCTCAGCCAGAGATGCCAGTCTATCGCCATAGAAAGGCTTTCCTCGAATCCACCAACCTTCTCGAAACATTCTTTTTTTACCACCGTTGTGGAGAACCCAATGAAGTTGTCGAGAAAAAGCTCTTGCAGGATATCCCCCCTGAACCTTGGTGGCCGCTCAATGTCGAGCACCTCGCCGTCGGAGCCGATGAAATTAAAATCGGCGTAAACGACCCCTATCGGAGTATTCTTCAAAAACAGGGGCATTTGTTTCTCCAGCTTATCCGACCTCCAAAAATCATCGGCATCAAGAAAGGCGATGAAATCACCCGTTGAATTTTTTATGCCGCAGTTCTTGGATGAGGCCTGTCCAGAATTTTTCTGCGCTATATACTTGATTCTGCTATTATTCAGATATGGCGCGACAACATCTTCGGTATTATCCGTTGATCCGTCGTTCA
>CAYMUX010000034.1:0-27860 GCA_964393845.1 uncultured Nitrospiraceae bacterium | reverse complement strand
CAGGCTTCTCGATAATGGTTTTAATCTTTTATTGTAAGGAAGCATAGTTGCCTGAGAAGCCTTCAAATCCCCCCTGCCCCCCTTTTCTAAAGGGGGGGACAACATTAAGTATATTCTGAGTCATAGATTTTACCCACACTTTCACACGATAAATCTTATTTTTTATTCGAACTCGCTCTTTTTTCCCAGGATGAGAAGCTTCATCGCAACAATCGTCTTTGACATCAGCAGCATTACCGGCTTGCCTATATGATATTTATCATCCCTGCAAACAATCTGGCCGCTGCCCAGCAGCCTGTCCAGTCTCTTGTTGATCATATCTCCGGCATTGTACCGTTTAAGTAAATCATCCAGAGAAAGCCCTCCGTCCGCCGCGTACAATTCTCTCAGAATTCTTATCCTTCGGGCAGTAATTCCGAGATTAATAAAATGGAAATAACAGTATCCCAATGAACTGTAGATTATCACATTAGCAATAATCATCGGAAGGTTGTCACTGCCTCTGCCGGACAAATATACTTCCGCAGATAATACACTAAGGCCTCCAATTGCAAATCCTGTAAAAATAGATTTTAGTATTCCCAGCCAGGGAACAAGCCGGACGATCAGAAGCTGGGCCAGGACATTTGCGATAAATCCAAGGACCGGGACCAGAAGATGTAACGCGCTGTCAGCCAAAGGCATTTAACCACCCTCCTCAGGTGCATTTATAAGTTTGCGATAGAAAATAAAGATACGGGCCATTAAAGCCCCTTTAGATGTCAGGCAGTATCTGTCACCGTCCATAAAGGCCATCCTGTCGATGAGAATATCATTTATGCGCGGCATTACCAGAGTCTGGTCAGACATCAATTCTTCAAACCTCTTTTTATCGAGCCCGTCCGGCTCCGCATTATTGATGGCCATTACCATAACAAGTGAGGGACTGTCCGCCTCAAGCGCCGAGTACGTTATCATGTAGGCAAGCGTCAGTGAGATAAAGAAGATGCATATATGCAGATACTCCCATATGTTATCCGGGGCCGTGAGGTTTAAGAGTTTAAATGACGCCGGGGCGTTCCATAATATTATTATACTGCTGAGCAGCGTGGCAAAAAACAGCAGCAACATTGTCTTTACCTGCCTCTTCGGCAGACGTATCTTCCAGACAATCAGATGGACCATAAAAGCAAGGCAAAATATTGTCAGCCCGAAAACCAGGACTTTCATTAAATGCCCCTGCTCACGTTTTCTTCCGCGCGCATTTTCCACTGCTTAAAAAAATCATTCAATGCCCGGAACTCTTCAACAGTCTGATATGCGCTCCTTGCCTCGGAAACGACAAATCCGGAATAACCCGACTTGTTTATGAGATCGAGAAAATATGTGCCAAGTTCAGGAGAATGATGTATATGACTGTGCCATAAATCAGAGCCGGATGAATACCCTGTAAGATGGATGTGCTCTGCCTGTTTTATAAAACGCACAAACTCTTCCTCAAATATCCCGGCACATTCCATCTGCAGGTGTTCAAGGTCCAGGCACCTGCCAAGACCGTATCTCCTCATAAATTTTGCAGGCTCGTGGATACTATAGGTATTTTCCACGCATAACCTGGCCTTTATATTTTCAAACAGGCTGACTATTTTCATCCACTCGTCTTCCCAGTATATATCATGCGTGACCACTACCTCAGCGCCTACTGCCTCTGTAAATTCAACCAGCCTGTCGGGATCACATCCGGTATTGGGCGCATGGATTGCATAACGAAGGGGGAATTTTGCACAAATTCCGGCAATCCTGTCCGCATCATTCAGAATGTCCACGGTCGTATAAAGCTCCATGGCCTGCAGGCCTGCCTCGTGCGCACAGGAAAGCAGCTTTTCTTCGGGTGTACATTTACCTGCTATGATTATTTCTTTGCTCATTTTCATGCAGCGTTTCGAGACATGTATCGTTGATAAATAAATATCGAAAGCGCAGCCAGCATGGAAGTAATAAATGCAATATAAAAAATAAAGAGTGAAATTTTAAACCATACAGGATTATAAATGAATTTAATATTACTGTCACCCTCAGGCAGTACTATTGCCTTGAAATTAACATTGGCCCTGTATATGGGGACTTCATGGCCGTTCAGATATGCTAGCCACCATTTATCATACCCGTCAGCCCAGTATAGGATTCCTGTTTCGTCAGTGTTTACTTTCATATCAAAAGAGCTGTATTCGTAATTATGGATAGTATAAGAGAATGCCCTGTGCGTGTTTATGTCTGAGCTGCTTTGAGCGGCTTTTTCGTATTTTATATTCGGCGCTATTAATCCATCAGGACTGTGTCCAATCTCTCTCTCTAGAAAGACATATTCATCCAATAACTGTAACGATTTGCTGTCCCCCAGCTGGTTAAGAAAAGCCGGAAGCTGGTTATCATCAACTGTTAACGCTCCCTTCTTGAACTGGAACATGGGTTTTCCCACTGCAAACATTTTTTCTAAAACAGGGGGAGAAATCTCTGAATGAGTAAGCCAGTAATTCCATCGGGGCATAATAAAGCTGTTCCATTTTATTGCCTTTAAGGCATATTCAAATGAGTTGTGGTCCAGGCGCGCAATTTCCTCAGGCAGCATTCCCAGTCCATTAGATTCCGGATGTGTCATTAAAGAGGAAAAAACATATGGCAGGCGGTAAACAAGAGAGAGATAACGCATGGTCTGGAAAGTTTCAGTGGCAGTATTTTCTTCGGGTGAAATCAACCTTTCCTGAGGCAAAACAGGTTGGTGTAGAGTCGTGTCAATATTCATAGTATGGGCTGGATGTTTTTCAGTGTCATAGAGAAATTTGGACTGCAGGAGATTGTAAATTAGATCTCCGCATAATATGAAAAGAGATACAAAAATAACTGCGGCAGTCATGTAATATTTAGATTTCTTTGATAAGAAAACAGAACGTTTAGTAAAAATAAATAAACCTGCAGGGATGGCGAAGGCAAGAATTATATATGTGACAAAATAAATAGGGTTAGTAGTAAAAATAAGAACAGATCCAATGTGCCCCGCTAATATACCTGAATACAATCCTTTATTGCCCATGCACCTGTGGAGAGCCCATACTGAAATAGCTATTAAAATTATATAAGGGAATTCATACCGTAACCCGCTTTCATAGTGTAGGGCTATATGACGGGCCGATAATAAAATGCACCCCAAAAATACAGCATATATGGTGAACGAACGAAGCATTTCATCAGCTATAATATTTCCCAGGAGAATTTTATTCTCTTTTTTCGCCGTAACTCCAAAAAGCGGCATTCTCCATGTGTAATATATATGGTTGCAACCAAGGACGTAAAAATATAAAAAACAGAACATCAAAAATAGGACCAGGGCATGGGTATGTCTGACAAACCTGAGTGGCGGATATAAATAATAGAGAATCCTGTGTAATTCACCTGCCGGCCCCAAAATTACAAGTCCGGTTCCGATAGCAACTAACATCCAGACTTTCTTGAGGTCATGTCTGCCTGCTATCATACCAAGTACGGCAATGAACCATGGCATAATGCCAAAATATATATATGCTTCTGATGGTTTACCCCAGATGTTTTTGCCGGGATATTTTATATGAGTATTACCATCCGGAGAAATAATCTGAATATAGTCCCAGATTTGAGAAAAAGTACCTGAACGGGTTATCAGGTTATAGGACATATTTATGGCAGAAGCTTTATTTGACGTAGACCCTTCGAACTGTGAGGCGCCTCCAAACGGAAACATTTTGCTGTTAACTGTAGTGACCATCCTTGCAGGATAAACAAAATTATCCTGCTCAAGCATCAGGCTGATGTTGGGCGCCATCATAACGACAATGATAGCTAGTGCAACAACCAATTTAGATTTAAACCCTGGGGATTGGATTAATTCAGACAGTAAGTCTCTTCTGAAAAATATTAACCCCATCATAAAGAAAAAGAGGAATGTCCATGTTCCGGAAAAATAATAAGATTGCCAGTTAACACCGATCAGTCCCGCAAGAACAAACCAGTTATGCCAGCGATAATCTTTATAATGTATAATTCGAAGAAGAAAATACATAATAAACGGGACCCACACAAATTGATATATGAGTCCGGCCTGCCGGAAAGGACCAAGCATAAATGAGGAATATAATAGAATTGGAACTAATGAAATACGTATGAGTATATTTTTAGCCAAGCTACGGAAGAAACAATAAATCCCAAGCACCATGACAAAGTTCTGCATAAAATGGGCCCAATTATACAGTGTCACAGAATCACCGGTAAAAAAATGCCCCAGATATATAGTCAGCAAAGTAATAGGTTCTAAAAGTCTCAGATGAATAAATATTGGGTAAAAAGGCTCACCGCTATGAGTAAACGGATCCCATAAGGGGAGATTGCCATTGATAAGATTTTCGGCAAAAAACTGGAAGACAGGTAACCCCCAGTACATATGGTCATGAGGGAATGTTGTTTCTCCCAAAAACAACATTCCCCGAAACAAATATATTAAAAATGCAATTCCTGATATGCCTGCAGTAATTTCTATAACAGTAGAATATTTATTTGCGTAATTCTGAAAGTCCCAGCTTCTCATCTCGCTCTATGTTGTTTAATTAAGGACATTGATTTAATTAAGTCACTATTTATCAGTGACCTTTCCTGTATGTCCAGAGATATTTTATTGTTTCAAGATAAGATAGTTTTCTTTCTTTTTTGTACCTCAAAAAGGTGCCGCATAGATATAGAAAGAAAAAAAGCTTTTTAGAGTTAATCTTTGTTGCAATGAAAATCAAAACTGGTTTTAATCCGGGGAACAACAAAGAGAGGTGGGCTATTTTATGCATATTGCTGAAAATATATTTGTCTTTTTTAATCAAAACAGATTCTTTTACAAATGATTCCGGCATATCATCAAAAGAGTAGTCTTTTTTCAGCAGGCCCTTTTCCACGCAGTATTCTGCCAGTGCGGTTTTGGGAAAAGGAAGAAAAATAGCGGTAAACATGTAGTCAGTGCCCATTTTAATATTCAGGTCTATTGTCGAGACAGCATCTTCAACAGTTTCATCAGGCAGGCAGAACATGTTTGACGTCTGCAATTCAATGCCAGCCTTTTTCAGGATCGATGAACACTCAAGAAGGTCAGCATTTGATACCTTTTTATTAAGCACATTTTGCCGCAGTGTTTCGTTTCCTGTCTCTACACCGAAACTTACAGTGTGGCATCCTGAAGCTGCCAGTACGCTGGCATGCTTTTCCTTAATTGATCCGGCACGACACGTACAAATATACGGAACGCCTACTTCTTTTTGGTATGTCCCGGTAAATTCTTCCAGCCATTGAAAATTGGAAACAAACAGGTCATCACAAAAGAAAAGAGATTTCGCTCCATAGTCATTAATGACATCCTTTATTTCTTTCAGGAAAAAGGTGGAAGATTTCCTTCTGATATACTTGCCGGCGCCTTTGAAAATCTGTTTAATGTAGGTGTTCGCGCAGAAATTACAGTTAAACGGACAGCCCCTGGATGACATGAAAATCTTTTGCGGCAGGTCCCTTAGTTCAGGATAGCGTTCATAATACACGCCCCTGTCCTCCTTAAACGAATCAAGGTCCGACACTAAAGGGGCCACTCCCTGCAAGACAGGGGCGCCTTCTTCATAATAGCCGATCCCTGTGATCCCTTTTGCAGACCTTGTGCCTTTCTCCAGTCTCTCGATTAACTGGGGAAAAGCTATTTCGCCTTCTCCCCAGCAGACATAATCAATGCCATCCAGTTTAAGAACATCCTCGGGATACAAGGTGGCATGCACGCCCCCGACAATAACAGGAATGTCGGGCA
Source organism: uncultured Nitrospiraceae bacterium (assembly GCA_964393845.1). Classification (GTDB taxonomy): domain Bacteria; phylum Nitrospirota; class Thermodesulfovibrionia; order UBA6902; family UBA6902; genus UBA6902. Next base: position 22,021 of record CAYMUX010000034.1, on the reverse strand, counting down.
TGAGTTTTTTTATTTTTAGAATGCTTTCTTTAAGCCATTTGTGTTCGGTTGACATCAGTGAAAAGGCCACTATATCAGGATTGGTCTTTGCTAATGCAGTGAACATATCGTTTTCACAAACATTGATTAAGACATCAGTGTCATGACCATGCTGCTTTAACAGCCCTGAAAGCGCCATGATACCAAAATAGGGGAATAGCTGTTTCTGGCAAAAACTTACTTTCATTCATTGCTCCCGCATAATATCTCTAATTTCAGCATAGTACACTTTAAAAAGATCCTTAAACAGGTTAAGGTCAGATACGACTCAATTGACGGACAACTATTTTCATTCTTTATTTGCAGGCTTGTCATCAGATAAAACACGCAGTTCATCAGTATAAGGCCTGATATTTTCAACTGCCCTATGTAAATATTTCTTAATAACTTTTCTTTCTTCAGGAGTCTTGCGTTCCATTATCTCATTAAATCTCAACAGTAATCTCTCTGGTTCTTTTATTAAAACACTGACCCTGTCTTTGATTAATGACGGAGCAGTGTTGAGTACAACTTTTACAGAAAATAAAAGGATTACGAGTACTATGGCGAGTTTTACAAAAAAAGGGATTAAACCATAAGTATCTTTTAGTATGATTTTATTCGTTTCAGGCTCTTTGATATAATCTTTGTAGCCCCGTTCAATCGCTTCCCGGAAATATTTCTCTTTTGCCTTTTCCAGTTTTTCATGTGCCTTGTCAAAATGCTCATCTTCTTCAACCAGGGACAGTTCAGGAATGAAAACTAAATACAGGCCGCCTTTTTTTCTTACGATTACATCATATGGAAGGTTCTTGTAGTAGTTTAAATCTTTCCTTTCATTCATATTTGCCCCCTCTCTAAGAACATTTAATTTCTATAGAACATGACCGCTTACTTTAAACCTGAAAGTGTGCAAAAAGCAAGATTCTTTTTAAATAAAATTGATGTGCATCGGGGCTTCGTCGTCGGGCTCTTCAAGCCTGCAGTCACCGCGCTTAAGGTCCCAGAGGAATTCATTGACCTTGTGCTGCAAACACAGGGAGCCGCACATGGTCCTCGCGTCGAATTTATCAGAGGCGATAAGGTCAAGGACTTCTTTATAACGGTCGCTTTGCCAGATTTCTTTGAAAGACTTTTCCGCAATATTTGCTATATGGTATTTTCCGTATTTACTGTTGAACAGCATGCCGCATGGGGCGACAAGTCCTGAGCCGGAAAACTGCATTATAAACGACGGCCCGTAGCACCGGGAATATTTGCGCTTTCCGCTGCTGAGGATCTTGGACCATTTGGCCCTGACCATGTATCCGTTTTCCGAATATGACTCAGCCGCTTTAAGGATGTCTATCATTTCGTGATATTTTTCATAGTCCACCCCAAGGCTCCCGCTCTCATCATCGCTGCAGTGTTTAATCACAAGGTAATCAACCCCGAGTTCTTTTCCGAGTTTTGAAAGGGGAATGATCTGGTCTTTAAATTCCGGAAGAAGCACCATCTGAAGGCCCAGCGTAACATCGAGGCCTTTTTCTTTCTTGATTCTCACAGCCTCTTTAATCGTATTGATTACCTTTTCGAAGTGTAGTGTTTTGCAGCCGTGGATCTCTGCGTATCTTCCAGGATCGCCCGCAGAAATGTTGAATCTCAGATATGTCAGCGCCGGCAGTATATCTTCAAGCCGGTCATCTTTTAACATGTAACCGTTAGTACCCACTGCCATGTCCAGACCGTTGGCTTTGCCTCTGAGGACAGCATCGTATATATGCGGACTGCATGTGCTCTCGCCGTCGCTTACAAAACTTATGGCCTTCACTCCGATCTCCGCGGCATCGTCAAGGAACCTGAATATCACATCCCTGGTCATGCGTTTTTCATCATTTGCCTGGAGCATGCCATAGCAGTAAGTGCATCTGTATGAGCACTTCCTCGTTAAGGCACAGTCGATAGTGATGGGGGCAATATGTTCACCGTTGAGCCACGCACTGACCCTGTCTTTGTGCCATAAAAGCTTATGTCCGTCGAGAATGATTTTTTCCATTTTATAATTTCTATTAATCAGAGGGATTCCGCGTCTGGAGATGTTCGATGGCGTCGTGCCGCCTTGCAGACAATGATCCCTCAGCAAATTTTCCGTTATTTTTATTTTTATTGCCGAAATATACATCTCTGACAAGCTTGACGTACCCGCTGATTACTTTCATTAGAGATGGAAATGAAACTGCCTTTGATTTGCCTGAGCTTCTCATGTTCAATCTGTATGGGACTTCGGCAAACAGATAACCTTTTTTCACGGACCTTATAAGGATATCGGTCTGGAAGAAGAAGCCCTTACTTGCGACCTTGAGCTCGTCGAGTATGGATTTCCGGTAAAGTATTGTCCCGTTTGTGTAATTAAAATTTACCATAAAGGTTGTATTTATTATGAGACGGTATGCATATGACAAAGCGTTACGGAAAATGGAGCGGACTTGTTTGTTAAATACAAAGGGGATAATAATATCCACATGCTCAAGCAGCATGTAGTACTGCAAGGTTTCCCATGGGTCGTTCTCGTTATCTCCGGGGAACATTGAGATTACGTCATTCCCGGCATTTCTTACCCCATCCCAGAAAGAGGCGCCAATGCCCTGCGGAGAAGCATGGTTAATCAGCCTTATGCGACGGTTGCTTAACATTGCTTCTTCAACTATCCTTCTGGTCCCATCCGTGCTGCCGTCATTTATAACAATGATCTCTCCATCAATGTTAAAATCATCGAAGGCCTGGAGAGTATCTTTGATTGCATTAAGAATATTATTTTCTTCATTGAGGGACGGCATGACGATGCTTATACTCAAAGTTTCCATCATTTCAATATCTCCTTTACTTTCTCGACAATAGTCTTTGCATCAGGATAATAGGCTTCTTCCATCACCGGGCTGCACGGTGTCGGCGTATCAGGGAAGTTCACGCGTTTCACAGGGGCCTTGAGATATTCATGTGCCGATTCAGCTACCCTGCAGGCTATTTCAGCCCCTGCTCCTCCTGTCTTGCAGGCCACATCCGCAATAACAAGCCGCCCGGTTTTCTTCACCGACTCAATGACCAGCTCGTCATCAAAAGGATTCAATGTCCTGGGGTCAATGACCTCTGCATCTATGCCCATGCCCTCAAGTATCTTTGCGGCCTTCACGGCCTCATACACCATAAGGGAAATTGCGACTATCGTAACATCCTTGCCGGGCCTTCTGACAATCCCTTTTCCAAAAGGGATTGTATAAGGCTCCTCGGGCACATATCCTATATAATCGTAGAGCCATCTGTGCTCAATAAACATTACCGGGTTGCCGTCATTTACAGATGCCATTAAGAGTCCTTTTGCATCGTAAGGCGTACTCGGTACTGCGATTTTCAGTCCGGGTATGTGCATGAACAGCCCGTGAAGGGCCTGGGAATGCTGTGCAGCAGAACCCCATCCTCTTCCAATTATACTCCTTACGACAAGGGGCACGTTTACCCTTCCGCCTGTCATGTAGTTCCACTTGGCAGCATGATTAATAAGCTGGTCCATGCACATGGGCAGAAAGTCCATCCTCATATGCACGAAGATCGGTTTCATTCCGGCCATCGCCGCGCCGATTGCAACGCCGGTTATCCCGTTTTCTGCGATAGGGATGTCCATGACCCTGTCTTTGCCGAACTCCTGCCAGAGTCCGAGGGTTGAGCCGAATATCCCTCCGGTGTCGTCCACACCTTCACCGAGCAGAAAAACATTTTTATCATTGCGAAGCAGCTGTTGCTGGGCCTCTTTCAATGCGTCCTTGTAGGAAAGCGCCCTCAGCCCTTCTCCTGCAAGGATGTCTTCAAGACCGGTTTTATCTGTATATACTTTTGTCCACGGCATAATTATTTTTTTGTAAACTCAGTTACGGTTCTACCCTTTCTTAACAACGGTATAATGTTTAGTCCCCCTTTGAAAAAGGGGGATGAAGGGGGATTTTGAAATAAAAACATTCATCAAAAAATCTCCCCTCGCCCCTCTTTTTCAAAGAGGGGAATAATACACCCTCCTGTAATTGAGGGGTTACTTTTTTTCATGATAAACGTCCTTCAGCAATTCTTCCTTACCCGGCATAGCTCCTTGACGGGCGGCCTTAATGCTCCTGTCCATTTCAGTATCAATTTCATCAACTAAACTAATGTATTGCGCTTCAGTTATAAAATCATTCTTTATCATAAATACTTTAAACATTTCGACAGGGCACCTTCCCATCCATTTATTCAGGTCTTCCATTGGACGGCAGCCTTTTTCGTGATCGCAGTCAGGGCCTACATGTCCCTTCCACCTGTAAGTCTTACATTCAATAAGGGAAGGGCCTTTTCCATCCCTGGCCCTGCGGACGGCCTCTTTTGCCGCCTCATAGACATGAAGGACATTATTGCCGTCTATACGAATACAGGGAATTCCATAGCCTTCGGCTTTTTTTGCAATATTTTCATGCGGCTGCCTCTGTGAAAGAGGAGATGTAGTGGCATAGAAATTGTTCTCGCATATAAAGACCACGGGAAGCTGCTTGAGTGCGGCGAAGTTAAGGCTTTCATGAAAAGTCCCTTCTTCTGACGCGCCGTCGCCGAAAAAAGTTACCGATATTTTTCCGTCTTTCTTCATTTTTGAGGCCAGTGCAGTGCCTACGGCAAGCGGAATGCCGCCGCCTACAATTGCTGTTGTCCCCAGTATCCCGTTTTCCGGGTCCACGGGGTGCATGGAGCCGCCTTTCCCTTTTGAACATCCGGTTTTTCTTCCATAAAATTCTGCATAAAGGGTTTCAGGATCAGAGCCTTTTGCAAGACAGTGGCCGTGGCTGCGGTGTGTCGTAAACATATAGTCTTCCTTTTTGAGATGTGCGCAAACGCCGGCAGCGATAGCCTCTTCCCCGATGTATAAATGCACCGGTGTCTTCATATCCTGCATGGGATATACCTCAATGATCTTTTCTTCAAAGCGCCGGATTAGCGCCATCGTCCTCAGCAGACTTATGAGGACTTCCGGACTTGTCTGTTTTGCAATGTTTTCGTTATCTATTATATTGGTCTTCATTTTTAGTTACGTATAATAAATTATTTAAATAAAATTAACATGGGCCGGCGGATTCCGCAGTTCCCATAGGTATCTGTTGATCTCATCCATCCGGCAGTTTATCCTGCACTGTGACGCATCAAGCTCCTCCTGCACCCAGAGGAGGGACTGTTGTCTCTTTTCTCCTTCCCATATCTCTTTGAACGAATGCTCATATATATTACCGTAATAAAATTTTTCGTTTCCAAGAAATACACTGCATCCCCAGATGCCGCCTCCGGCATCCATATAAGACCAGAATGGAAGGGCAAGGCAGCGTTTGTAATTTCGCCCGCCTTCATCCCATTTTTCCATTGTGCGCATCCTGAATATAACACTGAAACTGTCTGTATTGAAACCATCAAGCTCCTCTGCAAGGTGAATATGATCGCCGTATTTAATATTTTTGTATTTACTGGTTTTACTTAACAGATGCTGTGAATAGGGTTTTATTACAATATAATCCATACCGATGTCACGCGCAATCCGGGCAAGGGTCGTTGCCTCTCCGGTATTTTCAGGCAGGAGGAGCATCTGCATGCCAAGGGTACATTTATAGCCTTTTGCCCGTCTGATCCCGGCTGCAGCGGACATGTTTTCTATGACCCTGTCAAAATCTGACGCCTTGGTACGGTGGACTGCCGAGTAAGTATTGGCCGTGCCGGCATTGATACTCACTTTGATCCACTCCATGTCACCCAGTATGGCATTTGTCCGGGTTTCATTGAGGAGCGCCGCGTTTGTAGTCATCGCAACATCGATGCCGGATTTCCTGGTATGGTTTATTATCTCCACCATACGCTTGTGAAGAAATGGCTCCCCTTCTCCGGCGAACATTATGCTCTTAAGGCCGAGGCTGCCCATCTCGGAAATTCTCTCCATAAGGACATCGGCGTCCAGGTATCTGCTCTGGTATTCCATGAAATCCAGTCCGCAAAAGGTGCACCTGTGATTGCATGCCCCCGAAGGGCTGATTTCCATATAAAGCGGATAGATCGTTTTGCCGTCCAGCCAGTCGTTTACTCTGGGAATATGATAAATCAGTTTGTGACTGTCGATTTTATATTTATCCATTATTAAACCTTACACCGGCTATTTTAATATTGTATGAATGAATTCGAGCAGCTCATGCTTTTCGACTGAGCGCTTATTTCCGGGGATCTGTACCGCTATTGCCCCCACGGCGTTTCCTATAAATGAAACAAGGTCCAAAGGAAGGTCCTTTGCGAAACACGGGGCTGTATAAGCAAAAAAGGCATCGCCTGCACCCACCGTATCAACTACTTTTGATGACAGGATCGGGGTCCTCTTTACTTTGTTATCACTGTTAACACCTATAGACCCGTTTTTCCCCAGGGTCACAATCATATGGTCCGCATTTATTTTATTTTTTAAATTCCTGATGATCTCTTCTATGTCCTTATGTTTTTCCTGGGCCGCCAGCCTGCATTCGGGCTCGTCCAGGCAGACATAAAAAGGATTTTTATATTTAGTGATCAGATTATAGCCCCTGTTGGCGGCATTTGTTTGAGTGTTTATCGCGTACCTGCCGGAGTATTTATCTATTCTCCTGATTATTTTTTCGGTAATAAAGCCATGTCCAAAATCAGAAACGAGCACCAGATCATATTCGGATATCGTATTGCCCAGGTATTCAATAATCTCTGCTTCACAAGTTTCGTTGATATTTTCATCTTCAAGATAGTTGATCTCAAATAACTTCTGATTTAAATATTCGTTAATATATCTTTTCTTAGTGATCGTAGGACCTTTGTCTCTGTAAAAGAACCTGGCGTCAACATTGGGTTTGAGATTCTTCAGGATAAAATCTTCTCTGGAGTCTTCTTTGCCCAGCAATGTGACTAAATGGACGCTATTGCAGAAGCCGGCGATATGATTAGCTATCGCGAAAGCCCCCCCCGCGAACACTTCATGAGTAATATATTTGTTAACGACCAGGTGTGCCTTTGCGGATTTGCCCATTGAGTCGCAGTAATGATACTCATCGAGTATCCCGTCTCCGATGAGAAGCACCTTTAGGTCTTTCAGCTTATCCAGCGCCTTCACTATATCGTGGAAATTGTAATGTGAGGAAAAATTCTTCAGAAAGGTCTTTGTCTCTTCCGGGTATATGTCAATAAAATTATTTATTATCTGCGAGGAGCTGAATGAAAATCCATCCGTCTCAAATATCTTGCTCTTCCCGAAGTAAAACTCCCTTTCCTCTTCAAATATCTTTCCATGGATCTTCCGGTCGCGTTCTTTATATGCCTGCCCTTTTGCAAATACATCAGGCCTTATCCGTTTTACACAATCAAAGGGGACCTCGTCGTCAACTATCGACACGTAGTCCACATATTCCAGTGAAGCGACATTCTCCGCCCGAAGTTTATCAGGGAAGATGGGCCTGCCGCTCCCTCTTCTTACGTCTTTGTCTTTAATTACTGTAACGACCAGGACATCCCCCTGTTTCCCGGCAGACTTGAGATGCTTTGAAACACCGGGGTGGATCAGGTCAAAAACTCCGTGGCTCTGGACCACGGTCTTCCCGGATTCCCGGAGTTCCCGTGCCTTGACTATCAGGTCATCGAGCAGCAGGATTTTATTAGTAATTTTATCTTCCATCGGCGGATACTATTAAGTATAGCAGTACGTTCCCATATCAATTTAAAAAATATTTATTCAGTAATTTTGTTGATGAAAAAACAATTCCATGAGTGAATCGGATTTCCGCGCCTATCTCCTTTATTACGTCATGCTCTTTCTGTATCTTGCCGGACTTGTCCTCCAGGTTTTCGAATTCCTGCCCTTTCACGTAAATGTCGGGTCTCAATAATCTCAAAGTCTCTTCAGCAGTGGGCCATTTATTTATGGTCACATAATTCACGCACTCCAGCGCGGCGATGGACTCCGCCCTCAGGTCCTGGCTGAAGGCCGGCCTGTCCGGCCCCTTGTCTATATATTTATCCGGTGTCAGAGTGACAACAAGGATATCTCCCATTCTCTGGGCCTCCTGGAAATGTTTGATATGTCCCGGGTGCATGAGATCAAAGCAGCCGTGGCACTGGACCACCTTTCTGCCTTCTGATTTGAGCTTGCTGATCTTTTCTGCCAGGTCTTCGATTTCAAGTATTTTATTATTCATGAAAGCTGTCCTTCATTGTATATTGCCGTCCATAACTCCGGAATTGTATCGGCATGTTTTCCCTTTACATAAAAACTTTCACCGCCGTCAGCCACCGTTCTGACGAGCATCGTCTTCCACGGCCTGAAATAATATGCGGCGCTGTCTCTGGGAGGCTCTTTGCTGAAATCATCGGGCAGGTCAAGGAGATCACAAACCAGGGTAGTAAATTTCCTTATTGTCCGTCCTTCCTGGTGCGCGAGATTTCTTGCCATGCTCAGGGCCTTTAAATAAACCTCAGGGGCCATAACAGCGCTTCCGAAGTTCATGACCACGCCCCTGTCAAGATTTGATATTATATCAGCTAGTCTCAGAAAATCAATATAAGACGCTGCCCCTGCTGCTGAGGCGTCAAAGTTCGGGTGCTCATGAATAATGTCATAGCCAATCCCTATATGGACAGTCAACGGCACATTCATGCGGAAGCATGCGGATGAAATGCTTATGTCTTTATATGGGAAATCCCCTTCATTTATGGCTTTGCCTACGGCGCTGCCCATGCCTGTTCCCTTCTTGTAAGCTGAATTAACAATATCGTTGATCCGGGCGGTTTCTTCCCATAGCCCGAACTGTCCCTCGCATATGTATTTAGCGACACTCTCTGTAGTAGCGCCGATCAGGGAAAATTCATAATCGTGTATTATTCCCGAACCGTTCATTGCAACGCAGGTTATGTAACCTTTTTCGATCAGATCAATAATATACTTCTGAGTACCTGACCGTATTACATGCCCCCCCATCATGAAGATTATCTCTTTGCCGTTTTTCTTTGCGGAAACAATCCGCTTCGCAACTGCCCTGATGGATTTATCCGTTTGCCCTGACTTAACCAGGGGTTTGATAATTTCCATGTTAAGGTCATGGACTCTCTCCCCCAGGTATTTGATTTTTAGTTTGTTTCTATCGAACATTGAATAAGCATATCGCAGACTTCCCTGACCGCGCCTGCGCCCCCCCGCTTTTTACAAATATAACCGGATATATTTCTGATGATTTCAACCGCATCTGAAGGACAAGCGGCAAACCCCGCTGATTTAATACACTCAAGATCGCTTACATCATCACCTATATATGCAACGTTCGAGAGCTTTATTTTTAAGTCTTTGCAAATGCTTTTTAAGCAAGAAAGCTTATCTTCAATTCCGATGTAGCATTTATCGATTTTCAGTTTTTTGGCCCGCGCCTTTACTATCGGGGAATTCTCTTTGGTTATTATGGCGATTTCGATTCCCTTGTCTCTGACAAGCGCCAGTCCCTGCCCGTCCCTTGTATTGAACTTTTTTAACTCTTCTCCTTTGGCAGAGTAATACATTCCGGCATCGGTCAGGGTCCCGTCTACGTCAACGGCCAGCAGCCGGATATTTTTCAGGAGCTCTTTTATTTTCATCCTGTTTCTTTTGGCAAGAAGACGCTCCACTTCTACCCAGTCCTCCGGCTCATCGATTTCCACTGCGGTTTCAGCCCCCATCTCGTATATCCCGACTTTCCCTCCCAGGCGGCATTTATGATGCTTTAGTGTTTCATGCTTTGTAATATAGAAAGCCCCATTCTCCATGATCCAGCCATCCATTTCCTGCCGGAGAGGGCGCTTTAACGGATCATAATTGACCGGCTTGCCGTCAGGTGTCCAGAAAAATCTTTTGCACCGGATGCCTGTAACTAAAGAATCAAAACCCCCGGCATGAAACAAATCCAGCGCTTTTTTTATGTCACTTGATGTTGTCAATGGCGAAGTGGCCTGAAGGGTTATCAGGGTATCGAACTTTACCTCTTCAGCAAAATGGAGCATAACCGCATCCGTTGATGCAGTATCGGTTGCGAGCTCATCAGGACGTTTTATGATTCTTACTCTTGGATTAAGATTGTTGATAATGCCGGCTATCTCTTCGCTCTCCGTAGAAACATAGACATTGGACGGGCCCAGCGCTTCACAGGCAGCTTCCAGTATCCAGGCGCACAGGGGCTTGCCGTCTATGTTTTTTATATTTTTCAGGGGAATGGATTTCGAGCCCCCCCGAAGAGGAATCAATGCAACAGTCCTTTTTTTCATTTATTAATTTTCAAGCCTCTTTAACTTTTTCCTCTGTACTTCTTCAATATCCAGAATTTCTTTTTCTTTATAATTTAAGGCCTTTTTTACATTTCTAATATCTCTGGCCAGTTTGCGCATACCGTCAGGCTCAAGGCTCGCTGCATGGTCCGTACCTTTCCACGTACGGTCCAGAGTGAAATGACGCTCAAAACAGGATGCACCGAGTGTAAGGGCGGCAATGTCTGCGGCTATTCCCAGATGATGGCCGGAAAAGCCGATGCTATTGACACGGTCTCCGTATTCCCGGATTAATCTTGTGATCTCGTATAGACAAATTTCTTCGAATGAGACTGGATACCCGGAAGTGCAGCTGTAAATCACCAGGTCATTATTTCTTCCATGTTTTTCAAAAAAGCTTATGATCTTCTCTTCTTCTTCATGAGTGGTCATGCCCAGTGAAAGATGGATCTGCCCTTCATATCCTTCACATAAATACTCGAGCATATCAAATTTCAGATTGCAGGCCGAAGGCACTTTTATTAATTGCGGATTTAATGACGCAATTTCCCTTGCCGATGTCATATCCCAGACTGAAGAGCTGTAAGCAACCCCCCAATCTTCACACCATGCCTTCAACTGCTTGTGGTCATCCATACTTAATTCAAGGAACTCTCTGTGTTCACCATACGTCGCGCCGTAAGAATTTGCAGGGTTAGGGTGTGGGGAATGATATTCTTCGGGGGTCAATAATTCTTTGGGTGTTCGTTTTTGAAATTTGACAACATCAACTTTACAGAATTGTGCGGCGACTTTAATCATCTCATGGGCGATTTTCATGTCGCCTTTGTGATTACAGCCTATCTCGGCAATAATTATCGGCTCTTTTGTATCATTCATTGTTGTTATGTGTCCTCCCCTTAATTTCGTATCACTTTCATGCCCCGGCATTTATTTTATAGTAAAAATAAATTTTACTGACATATCACTAAAAAGAGCAAGTTCAGGTGTAACCGCTCAGTTATGTAGCTTGTGTAATTCCCCTCTTTGGAAAAGGGGGACTAAGTATTTCGCCGTTGTCAAGAAAGAGTATATCTCCATGTAACTGAGGGGTTACTCAGGATGTGCATTCTGCTTGAATTAAAGCTTTCAACCGTGTCATAATTGCCTTTATTTAAATTCATCCCGTTAGAGGACTCAGCTAAAACTAACAGGGCGGCCATTGATCTCTTATATGAAAAAGACATTACTCATAACACTTTTCATGATTTTATTTCTCTCGATCAATTTCCCGGGCATTCAAAAGGCTTCCAGCGCTGTTTTGCTTGACAGGATTGTTGCGACTGTTAATGAGGAGGTCATAACGTGGAGTGAGCTTATGAATGTGATCCTTATTGACGGGAAGGATTTATTAAGCGGAACTGCGGGCAAGGCAAGAGAGGAGAAAATCAGGGAAATTGAAAGGCCTTTTTTAAATAATTTGATAGAGATGAAGCTGCAGCTTCAGGTGGCCCAAAAGATGGAGCTTGATGTGAGTGATTCGGAAATAGACGGCGCTATTAATGAGATCAGGGGCAAATACGGTTTGTCAGAGGAAACCCTTATGAATTCATTAAAGGCTGAAGGGCTCACAACTGAAGATTACAGGGCAAGATTAACAGATCAGATCCTTTTACAAAAGGTGATTAATTATGTGGTCAGGAATAACATCGTTATTTCCACTGAAGAAATAGCGCAGTACTATGAGGATAACAGAGACAAGTTTAATATAGAGGAAAAATTCAGGATACGTCAGATATTTTTTGCCTTGCCTGAGGACAGCTCTAAAAAGGCTGCCCTTGAGACCCTGGCTCAGGAGCTCGTTCAAAGGATAAATAGCGGGGAGGATTTCGCGGAGCTTGCAAGCAAGTATTCCGAAGATTCCAGCAGAAAATTCGGAGGAGACCTTGGGTATATAAGCCGCGGGAGCGCCCTGAAAGAGATCGAAGATGCCGCTGATGTTTTACAAAAAGGTGAAGTCAGCAAGCCCTTTTGGAGTTCCGCAGGTCTTCATATAATCAAGATCGAGGATAAAACAGAAGGCGGCGGGATAGACAAGGTGAGGGACACAATAAAAGAAACCCTGGTGCAAAAGTCATTTGAAGTAAAATATCGTGAGTGGATAGCAGGGCTGAGAGAAAAGGCATATATAGAAATAAAATTATAAAATTGTAGGGGCACGGCGCGCTGTGCCCCTACTTTGCATAAGGAGTAAAAATTATGTTAGAGGACAATGTTAAAATCGGCCTGACCTTTGATGATGTGCTTTTAGTGCCCGCCAAGTCGGATATCCTTCCGGGGGATGTGGACGTCGGTACGCGGCTTACAAAAAACATCAGGATAAATGTCCCTATTATAAGCGCTGCTATGGACACCGTTACTGAAGCCAAGCTTGCCATTGCAATAGCGCGTGAAGGCGGGATCGGCATAATTCATCGGGCCATGTCCGTAGCAGAGCAGGTAGTGGAAGTGGACAAAGTAAAGAAATCTGAAAGCGGTATGATTGTTGATCCTATTACCTTACAGCCGGAGGAAAAGATCTACAAGGCGCTTGCTATCATGGAAAAGTATAGAATTTCAGGGGTCCCTATTACAAAGGGGAAAAAACTTGTAGGAATTCTAACGAACAGGGACCTTAAATTTGAAACTAACTTCCAAAAAAAGGCCTCGGAAGTTATGACGAAAAAGGGCCTTATAACAGCCCGTGTCGGCATAACCCTGGATGAGGCCAAAGGAATACTGCATAAACACAAGATTGAAAAATTGCCGATTGTGGACAATAAGATGTCTTTGATAGGCCTCATAACTATAAAGGATATTGAAAAGAGGGAAAAATATCCCCATGCCTGTAAGGATTCTTTCGGCAGACTCAGGGTCGGCGGCGCTATCGGTGTCGGCGCTGATGCAATCAATCGCGCCGCGGCCTTAATCAAGGCGGGAGTTGACGTTATCGCTATTGATACCGCGCATGGCCATTCCAAAAGGGTCATTGCCACGGTAAAAGATTTGAGGAGGAAGTTCCCCGACATTGAAATCATAGCAGGTAACGTGGCAACGGGGGAGGCCACAAGAGATCTGATCGAGGCCGGAGCCAGCGCCGTTAAGGTAGGAGTAGGCCCCGGGTCCATATGCACGACAAGGATTATTGCCGGCGCCGGGGTCCCGCAGCTTACGGCAATAAAGGAGTGCTCGGAGGTTGCGGACGCTTTAAACATTCCGATCATAGCAGACGGCGGCATCAAGTTCTCAGGGGACGTTACAAAGGCAATCGCTGCAGGGGCAAGCTCTGTAATGCTAGGCGGACTGTTTGCCGGGACTGACGAGAGCCCCGGAGAAATGATGCTTTATCAGGGCAGAACTTACAAGGTTTACAGGGGCATGGGGTCCCTGGGCGCAATGGAAGCAGGCAGCAAGGACAGGTATGCGCAGGAAAAGGTAGAGAGTAAAAAACTTGTACCCGAAGGTGTTGAAGGCAGGGTACCATATAAAGGGCTTCTTGCCTCAAGCGTTCATCAGCTTGTCGGGGGCCTGCGGTCAGGAATGGGTTATTGCGGTTGTAACAAGATTGAGGAGCTGCGCAAAAAAGCCCGGTTTATGAGAATCACGCCTGCCGGATTAAGAGAGAGTCATGTTCACGATGTCACTGTTACTAAAGAGGCGCCGAATTATAGTATGGATTGAGAGAGATTTATCCCCACTTTCCAAAAGAGTGGCGAGGGGAAGAACTTGGGCGAATTTACTTTAGGGAAAAATGAGCCAGTCACAAAATTTAATGCACTTAAAGCAGAATGGGAATCTGAGACTGCTTATCTATCTTCTATGACTAAAATAGTTATGCATCCTGCCTATCAGCAAATTATTGGAATGGGACAAGTCGCTGTTCCTTTAATCCTTTCAGAGATGAGAAAAAAGCCGGATCATTGGTTTTGGGCTTTAAGGTCTATAACAGGTGAAGATCCCGTCTTACCCGATCACAGAGGAAGATTAAAGCAGATGACTGAAGATTGGCTTAAGTGGGGCAGGGGAAAAGGCTATATTGCGTGAGTTCTGAGGGGCAGAAACTGATCGAAGGAATTTTCCCAGAGTTGCAATCCGGCGGGTATGATATTACCAGCCCGGCAACAAAAGAATATAATTGCATTGCCTGGGCTGCGGGCGATAGTGAAACTTGGTGGTGGCCTAATAAAGATTGTTTCTGGCCGTCTGAAGTCCCGCAAGAAGAAAACCTGGATGTGTTCATTAAGGTTTATGAATCTTTTGGATACTCTCTTTGTGAGAGCGATAGTTATGAAGAAGGGGTAGAAAAGGTTGCGATATATGTTGATTCCGAAGGATTGCCAACTCATGCCGCAAGGCAGTTAGGTAACGGACGCTGGACAAGCAAGTTGGGGAAATTAGAGGATATAGAACATAATACCTTGGAAGGCCTTTATGGCCATACATACGGCGCTGTTGCTGTGATTATGAAGAGACCAAAACAAGCTTAATATCTGGAGGGAGTCATGAAAATTACATATGACCCTGAAGTTGATGTCCTTCGCATCATTTTCAGCGATGCGCCCATTGAGGAGAGCGATGAGGAAAAGCCCGGCCTAATCCTTGATTTCGACAAAGAGGGCAATATCACCGGCATGGAAATACTTGATGCATCGCGGAGGATGGAAAATCCGCGATCAGTTGAATACGCGGTGGCAGGATAATTCTGTAGCATTGAAATAATAGCGGGCATGCTTTTAGACCTTTAATAAACTACCTGAACAGTCAGATGAATAGTGGCTTATCCTCTTTCAAGTCCCGGAATAGAGAAATATCTTTGCGTTGTTTACTCTCAATGTCTCTGAACAAAATAAAGGAATATTGAATTACTGGTAATGAAATGTTTTTAGAAACTTAGTATACTAATGTGCCTTATGTATCTAATTTGAAAGGGTGTCTATGGAATTCAAAGAAAAAATACTCGTCCTCGACTTCGGCTCCCAGTACACCCAGCTTATTGCAAGGCGGGTGAGGGAGCAGAAAGTTTACTCAGAAATTCTCCCGTATAACGTCACCATCGACAGGATAAAAGAATTCGCCCCGAAGGGGATAATACTCTCCGGTGGGCCCTCAAGCGTTTATGATAAGGAAGCTCCATTGCCTGATAAAGAGATATTCAATCTCGGAATCCCGGTCTTAGGCATATGCTATGGAATGCAGCTTATGTCGCATATGCTCGGCGGCAAGGTTGCAAAATCGGCAAAGAGGGAATATGGACGCGCGGAGCTTATCATTAATGACGATTCAGATTTGCTGCAAAAAATTGGCATGACACGTCGTAGGGGCACGGCGCGCCGTGCCCCTACTGTCGTCTGGATGTCCCACAGCGACAGGATTGAGAAATATCCGAAAGGCTTTATTCCGATAGCACACACAGTCAACTCCCCGGTTGCCGCAATGGCGGACAAGCAGAGGAAGTTCTACGCCCTTCAATTCCACCCCGAAGTAGCGCATACTGAAAACGGCACAAAGATTCTCAGGAACTTTGTATTTAATATCTGCAAATGCAAACCAAAGTGGACGATGCAGTCTTTTATTGAAACCACGACAAAAGAGATCAGGGAAAAAGTCGGCAACAACAGAGTAGTCTGCGCCATCAGCGGCGGTGTTGATTCCGCAGTTACAGCCGTGCTGATGAACAAGGCAATCGGCAGGCAGCTCACCTGCATCTTTGTTGACAACGGTGTATTGAGAAAAGGCGAGGCTGTGAAGGTGGAGTCCATGCTGAAGAAACACTTCCGCATGAACATCATTTGCGTGGACGCTGCGGAGAGGTTTTTAAAGAAATTGAAAAACGTCTCGGATCCTGAGAGAAAACGGAAGATCATCGGCAATGAATTTATCCATGTGTTTCAGGAAGAGGCGAAGAAGATTAAAGACGCCGAATACCTGGCGCAGGGAACTCTTTATCCCGATGTCATTGAAAGCATTTCATTTAAGGGGCCTTCCGCAATGATAAAGAGCCATCATAACGTGGGCGGACTTTTGAAGAACATGAAGCTCAAATTGATTGAGCCGCTCCGTGAACTTTTCAAAGACGAGGTACGCGTTTTAGGACGCGAACTCGGAATGCCGGAAGAGATCATCAGCCGTCATCCATTTCCGGGTCCGGGACTTGCAATCAGGATTATCGGCGCGGTTACCACAGAGAGGGCTGTTATCCTGCGGCAGGCGGACGCTATTGTCCTTGAAGAAATTAAAAGGGCAGGGCTTTACAATGAAGTCTGGCAGGCGTTTGCCGTACTTCTTCCCATCAAAACCGTAGGCGTTATGGGCGATGAAAGGACATATGAAAACGTAGTTGCAGTGCGCGCGGTAAAGAGCGTTGACGGCATGACTGCTGACTGGGCAAAGCTTCCCTATGAAGTTTTCGGCACGATCTCAAACAGGATTATCAATGAGGTCAAAGGCGTTAACAGGGTAGTGTTCGACATAAGCTCAAAGCCGCCGAGCACTATTGAATGGGAGTAATAATGATGAGAAAAAGGAGGCATTTAATTATGAGAAAAAATATCATTTTGGTTCTTGTATGTCTCGCATTTATAACGGCCGGATGCGCCAGTTCAGTTAAAAGAGTGGATACAGAAGAGGTCATTGACCTCAGCGGAAGATGGAATGATACGGATTCGCGTTTTGTATCCGAGGAGATGATCAAGGATGTATTAAGCCGTCCCTGGCTCAGGAAATTTGTCAATGAACATAAAGGGAAGCTGCCTGTTGTCATAGTGGGTACGGTAAAAAACAGCAGTCATGAACATATCAGTGTACAGACCTTCGTCAAAGATCTTGAAAGGGCACTGATCAATTCAGGTGATGTGGACTTTGTAGCGAGCAAACAGGAAAGAGATGAAATAAGGGATGAGCGGAAAGACCAGGCAGGGCATTCTTCAGAAGAAACGGCAAAGTCGGAAGGTGAAGAGACCGGGGCCGACTTTATGCTGCAAGGCACGATAAACAGCATTACGGATAAAGTTGAAGGTAAAGCGGTTATCTTTTATCAGACAAACCTGGAGCTTATTGATATTGCAACTCATAAGAAGGCATGGATAGGCGAAAAAAAGATAAAAAAGTTTGTTGAACGCGCACGGCTTAAGCTGTAAGTTTTGTAGGGGCGGGGTCACCCCGCCCCTACATTGAAATTTACAATATGATATGGCATTGAAGTATATTTCTATAATTATTCTGATTATTCTTGCCGGGTGTGCCGGACTAAATTATAATGTGCTGGACTCACACATGAAGGCAGATCAATGTTCACTTGCCGCCGAATATGTGAGGACGCATGAAAAAGATTATGGTGAAAACCAGAGGCTCCTTTTTCTTCTGGATGCAGCTATGATCAATATGCAGTGCAGCAATTATGAAGAGAGTAATAAATACTTTCACCTCGCCGAAGACCTTGCCGAGGATTTGTGGACAAAGAGTTTTACGAGGGAGACCGCCTCTCTTCTTGTTAACGACTACACTATACCCTATGCCGGAGAAGATTTCGAGAAGTCCCTTATCAATCTTTTCTCAGCCATTAATTATGTCAGGCAAGGACATAACGATGAGGCGCTTGTAGAAATCAGACGGCTCGATGCAAATCTGAGGGCAATAAACGATAAATATGAGAACAAGAATGTTTATAAAGAGGACGCCTTTGCAAGATATCTGAGCGGGATAATGTATGAGGCGGATAATAATCCGGAAGACGCCTTTATTGACTATTACAAGGCATATCAGGTTTTTGAAGATTATAAAACAAACTATGGCACTCCTGTACCGCAAGCTCTTTTAGAGGACCTGTTCAGGACTGCAGATGCAACAGGCAGGAGTGAAGAAGTTAAGTATTTACACGAAGACTTCAGTAATGTTAAAGGGCCGAAACAGAAGGAGATAAGGGGACTCGGTAAAATAATCTTTATCCACTTAAACGGCAAGGCCCCGGTAAAAGAGGATTTTAAGCTCCATATCCCTACGAAGGAAGGGCCTGTCACGATCGCTTTCCCGAAATATGTTGTGAAATCCCCCGATTGCCGCAACAGTGAAGTAATTGCCGAATCAGGATCACATCGCGTGGAGGCCGGCGCTGCGCTTGTAGAAGATATTAATGAGATTGCCGTAAAAAATCTGGAAGACAGAAAGATCAGGGTTATTGCAAAGGCATTGGTAAGGGCAGCAGCAAAGCAGGCTGCAATCAGGAAAGCTACGGAAGATGAATCAATTCTCAGACTCCTGAATCTGGCAAACACATTTATTGAAGTGGCTGACACGAGAACATGGCGTACACTTCCGGGCGAGATATATCTTACTCGCCTGTTTTTGCCTGCGGGAAAATATGATATATTTATAAAGCAATGCGATAGCGGTAAGAGAGCGGTTGAATCTGTAAATGTGAAGGCCGGGGAGACCAGATTTGTATTGTATGAAACGATGTATTAACAAAGCTGTAAGCTATCAGCTTTCAGCGGTCAGCTTACGATTGTCATTTCGACCGGAGGGAGAAATCTAGAGGTAAATAAAATGAGAAAATTAATTTATGCATGTCTTGCCGCTTTGCTTATTATCACAGGGTGTGTTAAAGACTATTCCAGGACTCCACAGTCTGAGGATAATTCCAGGACAGCGTCTGTTAAAGATTCCTCTGATTCGGCATATTTTACGGCTGAAGGGACCGGGCAGTCTGAGTCTGAGGCCCATGATCAGGCTCTTTCAGAGATGTCCCGCAGGTTCGAGGCCAAGGTCCTCAGTGATACTTATGACAGGACCAGCGCTATTATTGACTCAACCGGCGAGACCTTCAGGGCCCACATAGAAGACAATATCAGGGTCATTTCAGCAGTCAAACTGGAAGGAGCGCGTATTGACCGTACATGGTTTGATAATGAAAAAGGGATTTACCATGCCATTGCAGTTCTGGACAGGCATCAGGCCGGAGAAAACTGGCAAAGCGAAATAAAAGATATAGACGATAAGATCGAAGGCGAATTCAGGATGCTTGATACCATTGACAGTAAATTTATGAAATTCGGATCTCTCATGACAATACTCAATAACTGGATAGAGAGAGAGGTTTTGGTCAGCCGCTTAAGGGTCATCGGATTCAGTGATACGGGTACCCGGTCTTACGATATAAAGAGGGTATTTAATATGGTCCCTCAACTAAAAGCTGATATGCTTGTCTTTTTGGAGGTAACCGGAGAATACGGACATGAAATGGAAAATAAATTGTCTGAAGCGTTAAACAAGGCCGGTTTCGTGTTAAGTGACAAAAGGAATAAGGCGGATGTCCTTATTACAGGGAAGGTTGAAGCAGATCCTGTTGAACTTAATAACCCCGGCTGGAAGTTTGCGCGCGCACGGGTCTCGCTGACTATCGTTGATGCCCTGACCGGCTCGGCTGTTGGTGAAGTCTCTGATGATGCCAGGTCAGGCCATTCGACTTATAAAGAAGCTGTCCACAAAGCTGTTAAAAAAATTACGGTGACAGCTTCTGAAAAACTGATTGAATATTTTCAGTGAAATTCCTTTCTGAAACACGCCTGCCTGACTTGTGAACAAAATTAGTGAAAGTGCTGTATGCTGGCATACCATAAATCATATTGCGTGTAATGTATGGATAATCTATGATCTTCTTGTGCAAAAGATTATTTATATTCAGCGCTTCATGTCCGTCAAATTATAGGAAAATGCGTGAAAGGGTAGCAGGGTTAAAGCGTATACCCTCGCTGCGCTGGTTCAATCTTGCAGATTGATCCATATAGTTAAAATGGTATTGACTGGAGCTGGATGAGATTTATGTGTAAGCATAATTGAAAAAGTGTGGTGACATCTGCAAGATTGATCCAGCAGCAGAAAATAAAGGCTTAACCTTTTTGCTTAGTATATAATATTGTGAAAGGCACCAATATTAAAGGCTTAAGAAGTGAAGGAGATTACGATGTCAAAACCATTCAATCGCATAACTGTCAATCCTGAAGTCTGTCTGGGACAGCCGACTATAAGGGGGATGCGCATTACCGTTGCCTTTGTGCTTAAATTGCTTGCATCTGATATGACTCATGAGGAAATTCTGAAGGCATATCCTGAACTTGATAAAGAAGACATCCTTCAGGTCATTGAATATGCAGCATGGCTTGCCGGAGATTATCACCACCCCATGCACGCTTGCGCCGAATAAAAGAAATGAATTTAAAGTTTATAGCAGATATTCATATCTCTCCGCAAAACTGTTTTGCCGCTGATTGAGAGCGAGTTGACCGGCGGAGCGATTGTCTCAGTGGATGAAAAGGAATATCGCGTCAGGAAACTTCCTGTATAGAAAGATAGCCAGATTATTTAAATTCAGCGTTTCATGTCCGTCAAATTATAGGAAAATGTGTGAAAGGGTAGAAGGGTGCCCTTCGACAGGCTCAGGGTGACTTATCATATATTGTGCCGGATTAATCTTGCAGATTGAACCAGCAGTAAAAAAAACCGGACTCCGCATTCCCGAAATATCGGGACGGAATGACAAATATTCAGGAGGACTCATGAAAAAAATATTTCTTCCATTACTGGCAATTCTGCTTTTAACCTCCACCCTTCACGCCGCTCAATCCACCATCACCGAGGCAGAAGGCTACTCCTGCATGGGCGAGGACAAGTCGCAGAAGCAGACGAAGAATGAGGCGTTTGCGGATGCTCAGAGAAAGGCGCTTGAGCGGGTTGTGGTCCACATCAAAAGCGAGACAAAGATAAACAACATGGCGCTTGAAAAGGACATTGTCGAGGCGTATTCACAGGCGAGCGTGAAGATACTGGACTCAAAGGAGCTCGGCTGGTATAAGGATGATCGTGCCGGAGAGTGTTTTAAGGTCTCGATAAAGGCAGAGGTCATACCCGATGAAAAGGCAATGGCGAAGATTGGTAAAGAGGAGCAATTAGCGGATGACCCGTCTATGCCTTTAAGCGTGAAGGTCTGGACGGATAAAAAAGAGTACGCGGGCGGACATAAGATAAGGATTTACATAAAAGGCAACAAGCCGTTTTACGCGCGCGTCCTGTATAAGGATGCCAAAGGCGGGTTTCTTCAATTACTGCCCAATCCGTACAGGAAGGACAATTACTTCAACGGCGGTATGATATATGAAATTCCTTCCGGCAATGACAGGTTTGACCTTGAGGTAAGCCCTCCGTTCGGTGAAGAGAATGTTACCGTGTACGCAAGCACGTCACAGCTTGGGGACATAGACCTTGAGAATGCAGACAGCGTTTATCAGGTAAAGACGAGGGCAAAGGATGTTGGGGCAAAGACAAGAGGGGTGGATATCAAACAAAAGACGGATGGAAGCAAATCCTCGGCGTCGGAGTTTTTTGAGAGCAGTACGGTGGTGAAGACGGGGAAGTAGAGTTTTTAATAAACTTCATCGTGTGTGCCAACATCGAGGAGATGAATGGAATCATCGGTCATTATAAATATGACACGCAAGTCATACGTTAAAGAACAAGCATGTTTGCCTTTGAGATTACCTGAAAGGACATGGGTATGTAATGACGGATCAAAAGGGTCGTTTGCAAGTTTTATATACAGATTATCATATGCATCTTGTAACCATTCAGTGACGGGTGGCAATTGTGAGTACATAAACAGATAGCAATA
>CAYMUX010000033.1:0-28215 GCA_964393845.1 uncultured Nitrospiraceae bacterium | reverse complement strand
CCCCCTTTTTCAAAGGGGGAGACAGGAATTAACCCACACTCTTACGCGAAGACCCGAAAAAAAGAGGATATCATGATAAAACTTATAATCGGCATTATTCTCAGCATTGTCTTTATTTATTTCTCAGTCCGTGGACTTCAGTATGATAAGATCGTACAAAGCCTGAATGACGCGCAATTTATTTATTTGCTCCCTGCAGTATTAACATACGTATTGCTGACAGTCCTCCGGTCTATTCGCTGGGGCATAATCTTATCACCTATAACGCATATTGCACAAAAAAAACTTCTCCCTATCGCCTCTGTCGGATTCATGTCAATAGTGCTCCTTCCAATGCGGGTCGGCGAATTAATGCGCCCATGGATAATAAGCACAAAAAAACTCGCGCCTTTCAGCTCTGCCCTGGCAACCGTATTCGTAGAGAGAGTCTTTGATACAGTCTCTTTACTGGGGATTTTTTTTATCATCATGATGAACTCATCACTGCCTCCCTGGCTTGTTAAGTCAGGATACAGCGCCTTTATTGCTTTTATTATTGTGATCCTTTTCATGTGTTTTCTATATTTCAGGACAAAAACCGCCCTCATGATTCTCGGTCCTGTTCTGAGAATGCTCCCCGGTAAATTACATAAGAAGATAGAGGATCTGATCCACAGTTTCATAGATGGTTTCAGGATCATCGCGAGTCCGGGAAGAATGATCGGGACCCTTTTACTGTCAATATTAATCTGGGGTATTTCAGGTTTTGCGATATACATACTGTTTCATTTCCTTAATCTTCAGCTTTCACCGATGGCAGCCTATGTTGTCCTTGTAGTCACGATGATAGGGATAAGCCTTCCTGCGGCGCCCGGTATGCTGGGAAACTTTCAGTTTGCCTGTATCTTTGCACTCAGCATGTTCGACGTTCCCAAAGACACTGCCTTTGTTTTTTCTATGGTTTATTATTTTGCAGGTGTAGGCATAGTTATTCTGATGGGCCTGGCTTTTCTTCCTTTTACGGATTTTTCTCTCAGGGAGGCCTACAATAAAATTAGGGGGGCCTCTGATAATTTATGATATTATTTATTGCGTTAGTAGTAATTATGAATTCTCCATTGGTAAAATATTTTTTCCAGGTAAATCTCTGTGTATAAAACGGGTCTGACTTAGTGATCTTAATAAATTCATCCCCAAAAGATGCATTGAAAATATTTCAGCCTTTCCTGCCCATATTTATCCCTGTGGGCGTGGGCTGCCTCCTAGCTGCCTGTGAACAGGCGGGTATTAAACCCCGGTTCATAGACGAGCAGGTTGAGGATAATGTCCTGGACCGCGTTGAAGAATATGTCAGAGACATGGAAAAACCATATGTCTTCGGTTTCAGCGTTTTGACTGCGGGGTTTAAACAGGCCTTGACAGTGTCAAGGGAATTAAAGAGGCGTTACCCTGATTCAACAATTCTCTTCGGCGGCATTCACCCTACGGCAGCTCCGGATGAAGTGATCGCCTTCGACCATATTGATGCAGTCATCAGGGGAGAGGGAGAAAGGCCTCTTATTGAATTCTACAGGTGCGTCAAAGAAAGCAAAGATTTTACGCATATTAACGGCCTCACATACAAAGCGGACGGACGTGTTGTCCATAACAACATGTCAAGCATTATAGAAGATCTCGACAATTATCCTTCATTCCCCTATCATCTTTTCACATCCAATAAATACGATCTTGGTTTTGTATTAAGCTCAAGGGGGTGTCCCTATCGCTGCATCTTCTGCAGCAACAGGATCACTACGGGCAAGAAATACAGATACAGATCAGCTGAAGCAATCGTTAATGAGCTGGAGATGCTGTATAACAAATACGACAGGCGTTATGTGCTTTTTATTGACGATAACTTCCTTGTCAGCAAAAAAAGAACATACACGCTTATGGACGAGATTAAAAAACGCGGGTTACACGAGAAAATGACTTTCAACTTCCAGGCCAGGGGAGATAACGTTAATTACGAGCTGCTCAAGGATTTATATGACTCAGGGTTCAGGAGCATTTTTTTCGGACTGGAGACGGCATCCGAGGAGCTGATGATAACAGTAAAAAAAGGCGAGACCGTCGCAGAGTGCATAGAGGCGGTCAGGATGTCAAAGGAAATAGGTTTTCATGTCAGCGCTACATTTATATACAGTCTGCCCGGGGAAACGCACAGTGACAGGATGGACTGCATAAGGCTCAGCAATGAACTGGACCTGGACATGGTCAGATTCAATAACGCGACCCCGTATCCCGGCACTGAACTCTATGATATCGCCGTAAGCGAAAACAGACTGAACGTTAAAGGACTTTATGAAAACTTCAATTCCGTGTCCACTTTTATAGAAAACCCTTTCAACAAGATCCCTTTTACTTATGTTCCTGAAGGCAATACCGCGAATGAGATCAGAATGGATATCCTTCTCAGCTATCTCGTATTTTATCTTGATTTCAGCAGACTAAAAAGTATATTTGCCAGCCCGGACAAAGGCGTTGGATGGTTCAACGCCGGTGAAGAGTTGATGGAATTTATCGGGAAAATTCCCGCGCTTCTGCTTATGGGTGGATTACTAATCGTAAAATTCGGCGAATTGTTTCTCTACATTCTCAGGGGGAAGGGATCATCTCCGTCATTTCGTGAAATTTATTCCATGTTCAGGGAACGCCGGCAGCTCAGCAGAAACACAAAAAAAAATGCACAAGACAACACGGCCTGAAAACAGCCGTGTTAATTCGTCAGTTTGCAGGACATAATAAGTATAATCCGGTTTCAAAGAATTTCAAACTGATCTTATGCCTTTTTAGACATTTCTCCATCATATGAAAAGCTTATTAACTGACAATAACGGAAGATACAGGTCAGAGCTGCTTATCATCGGCATTTCCCTATTATGCTGGGGCAGGCTAATCGGCATGGAAGGGATGTGGCAGGATGACTGGGCGTGGGTATGGCATTATTTCGGTTCATCCTCTGTATCAGAGTTTATCAACCCTTTTAAAAATATGGGCCACATCATCATCGGATATATTGATTTTGCCCTGGTCATGATGCTTGATACAGTTACAGCTAAAGCCTCTGGTATGTGGCATTCCACTATGTTTCTGATTCATACCCTGAATGCCCTGATACTTTATTACCTGATAAGACTCATATGCAATAATTGCAATATCGTTCCGGCTTTATGTATTGCAGCGCTTTATCTTGTGTCTCCGGCAGTAAATAACCTGTACCTGATGGTCCAGATAAGTTACGAACTCCTGGTATGTTTTTATCTCATATCAATACTGTTAACTGTTCTGGCCTTTACAGGCAGTTCAATCAGGCCTTTTTTCTATCTGCTGTCTCTTTTTTTTGCGGCCCTGTCAATGGCCGGACTTGAGTCTTTTATCGCACTGGAATTCTCCAGACCTCTTCTCATAGGGTATCTGCTTCAGAAAGGCAGGTCAAAGAATCTGACCTTTAGTTTTAAAAATATTTTTATCTACTGCGCTCCGTTTATTGCCGTCACTATCATCCTGATATTTAAAAGATTGAAATTCGTCCCGGCAGAAGGCTACACCGGTTATAACAAGCTGCAGATTTTCAGTCTTAACGGCATGCTTGAAACATTAAGATTGTTATACATGTCTTTGTATCACATGTTCTTTAAATCGTGGGCCATAGGACTGAAATTCATTGACGACCTTTCCATTACATCTATTTTCTTCATCCTGATTGCCATAGGGTGTTACATTGCAATTTTAAGATATGGAAAGTCAAAAAGCGGCAGTATGTTATGGACAGATAAAATTGACGGGACAAGTCTCCGCTTCCTGGTTTTATACGGAATTGTTATTTTGATTTTCGGGATATTACCTTATAATGCAGTGGGCAAATTCCCCGAATATGGACTTGACAGCAGACACGCGACTATTGCAAAAGTGGGGTATCCAATATTTGTCGTATCACTGTTATTTCTTGCGTGTCAGTACAATACAGTAATAAAAAGGGCCTTACCCCTTATCTTCGGAGTACTTTTCTTTGCCGGTCTTGTCAGCGCACACGGGACCGTCGATTATGCAAAAAGCAACTGGGAACATCAGCGTTCGATATGGTGGCAGATGATATGGCGGGCCCCTGATATTAAACCCAATACTTTCATGATCATTGATATGCCCTGGGATGAATCTCCGGGCGGCGGCAGTTTTGTCCTACCCCCGGCATTTAATCTGGCATATGCGGGGTCAAGGGACAAGGCCGATATATTCAATCATTATGCATTCGCCCTTATTAATGCCTTCAGAAAAGATGAGACCAACTACAGGGCTATTGCTGACAGGGACACGGTAGAATTTCAGATATACAGAGAACGTGCGAAATTTTATCCTAAAAACCTGATAGCCGCTTCGTATCTGGACGGATATTTATACATTAATGATGAGATAACAGAACCCGTATCTTCCGAGTGGTCTGATGTTCGGTTCATGCTGTCACGCGTGTCAGAAGACCGGATAATATATGAAAACAATGTCTCCGGTTTCCCTTATAGATGGATATTAGTACCTGAGCCCGAACACGACTGGCGATACTATTACCAGAGGGCCAATGCCCTTTCCGGCAGGAACGACCAACTTGGAATCGTACATTTGTTTAATGAAGCTCAGGAAAAAGGATATGACCTGAGCGCCATTCGTCCGCAGAACCTGATGCCATTTATTAAAGCATTTTACCTGACCGGCGACTTGAATAAAGGGAAATACCTTTTTGAAAAATGGGCCGTATCCCCTGCCGGTAACCGTGAAAGGGCACTAAATTTTCTCCAGGCAGAAGACATTAAATTCAACCCTGCGCTGTACAAAGAAATCAAAAGCAGGATACAGAGCTTATTCCACGACAGGTCCTGACCGTTATGATTGAAACAAAAGATAACAACTCCTTATTTTTCCCTATGTTTTTAGTCATGCTCTCACTTCTGAGTTTCGGCAGAATCATGTTTTTTAATGATGGTATCTGGGACGACAATTGCTGGATTTTGTCCTATTATTTCACCGGCAGCCTTGATAAATTTCTGACAACCGGGTTTATCGAACTCAGAAGGGAAACGCTAGGGACATTCCTGTACTACTACCATTCACTTCATAAATCATCTGAGCATGCATACCTGATATGGAATTCCATCAACCTTATTGTTCAGGTTGTGTCGGCGTTAACCCTCTATTTTTTCATTAATAACACGTTCAAAAAAAACAGACTGCTCGCATTTCTCGCTGCAGCTACTTTCATTGTGTGTCTTCTGGACAATACTTTACCCTATTACAGCAGCATTAATTACAGACTGGGAACGCTATTCTGCATACTTTCTTTTTATCTCACAGAAAGGGCGCTGGCAAGAAAAACGCGCTGGGTCCTCCTGCTTGCTGCAATGCTGCTCGCATCTTTTGCATCCTATGTCGTTATGGAGACAGCGGTTGCACTTGAGCCGGCACGGTTATTCCTGATAGCGCTCATACTTTCAGGAAAGGATTACAGACGGAAAACTTTAATAAAAAAGAGCCTGGGGCTATGGCTGCCCTTCATTGCCATTATTATTCCTCTGCTCATTTACAAACTCGTGAACAAGCCATATGGGATATACGGCTCTATCTATCCGATAGATCCCCTCTTCTTTCTTAACTTCAAACTCCATGCAAAAGTGATCAGGCATTTCATGTTTTACAACTGGTTTAATTTGTCAATGCTTTCCGGGAGCGCGAGTATATGGTCTGCGGGTCTCGGCATTCTGACGGTTATCGCTTCATTGTTGATGATAAAGAGCCCCGGGTTCTCTCCCACGGAGGAATCCTGCCCTCTGCCCGCGTCCTTCAAAGTTAAATTTTTATGGTACTGGAAGGAGGTAAAAACTGCATTCATCTTCGGATTAATACTTATTGTCCCGGCAATTTCGATGTATGAGTTAGCTGGCAGATCACCTGCCCCCGGCATGGAAGGGAGGCATGCAACCATTATTCTCTTTGGTTATGCCATATCTTTTGGCAGCCTTCTATACTGCGTATATGCCTCTCTCCGCAAAAACAGCAGATGGTCAACAATATTAATTGTTCTCTTCCTTGGAGCAGGCGTTTTTTTCAATAATATTAATCTTGATGTTTACCACAAAGGACAGGAATACCAGAAAAATTTCTGGAAGACATTTACTAAACGATTCCCGGCATTACCACCAAAAGCCTCGTTTCTTATGGATGTGCGCGGCGATGATCCTTTTTACTACTACGCAGACCTTGAGGCATACTACGAGCTGGAGCTGCCGCTCAATATGCTTTATGCAAGATCAAAGACCCACGATGAATTTCTAAATTACAGGGTATATGCCATCTCCGAAGGCATCAGGGAAGAATGGAAGCAGTCGCCTTCGTTGACGTTTCAGAGGTATTCCCACGCAGGAAAAGACACCTTCATCACCGATGACATGATATTTATTCATTACAGGAACGGCGAACTCCTCGTCAACCGTGAAATCCTGAAGAAATACCCCGACGTCCCTTATAAAATGTGGCTTGATAAAGACCCGCCTAAAATCAGCCGTACTATCCCCGCATATCCCCTGAGATACAAGCTCAAGGGATTTTATTAAACGGAAAGTTTTATAATTTCAGATCATGCGCCGGAAACATATACTATTCTTTGTTGATCACAAGTGGAGAGATCTCTTAAGCAGTGTGTACATAAAGCTGCTCCTGGAAAAAAGGGGCTACAGGGTGACCCTTGCGCGAAACGGCTTTGAACGCTTCATATTGCCTGTTGTGCAGCCCGACGCCGTTATCTTCAACCACGTTTACGAAGATAAGAGAGTAGACCTGGTAAAAAAATTTAAACCGAACGGGTTACAGGTAATAGTCCTTCCTACTGAAAATATACCTGTCATGGAAAATGTCAAAAAACTCTTTGCAGGCCAGATGTCCGACCTCTCAATAGTGGACCTGTATTTCGTATGGAATGATGAAGTAGGTGATATCATGAGAAAGGGCAAGGCCATCGACGAATCCCTGATAAAGGTCATCGGGGTCCCGCGATATGACATTTACAGGGACCCCCTTTCATCTCTCATTATGGACAGGAAGGATTTTCTTGCAAAATACAATCTCAACAGCAGGTATCCGGTCATAACAATGACCACGAATTTTACGCTGGCCGGTTTCGCCGCCAGGAACGTTGAATTTTTCAAAAAGGACATTAAGGGGCTGAAGTCCGACCAGATAGGCTACGACCATGATCTCGCAATAAGAGACCTGAAGTCCAGAGAGATATTTCATGATGCTTTTTACAAACTTGTTAAAGATTACCCTGAAGTCAATTTCATAATAAAGCCTCATCCATCGGAAGACCATACACCTTATTACGATATTCTCAAGAAAGTAAATGATGGTCAGGGACAGGGACGCGTGGCCGTCGTGCTCACAGAATATATATGGGACGTGCTTAATGCAACCGATGTCCTTCTGGAAAGATCATGCCTGACCGGCATGGAGGCCTGGTTTATGGGCAAGCCCACCATAGAGCTCCATCTGAATCCCGATGAGTGGTATCATTCCGTATTGATGGCCGGTGGAAGCGATGAGGTGACGGGCTACGAACAGCTTCGTAAGAGAATTGATCATTATCTGGCAGGAGGCAAAACAGACAGCGGCAAGCTCAAACACCGGGAAGAAATAATCAACCTCTGGTGCGGGGGACTGGACGGCGGGGCATGCCTGCGTGTTGCGGATGAAGTGGATAAATTCCTGATAAAAAAGCCGGTCGCAGGAAAGAGCTTTTCATGGTCAGATATAAAAACTTATATGTTATACTATGCCTTTATATATCCCGATTACAGGCTGCTTGATCTGAAGCTTTACAAAAACCGGGGCAAAAAAATCGACAAGCTGGGCCGCACGGACAAGTATTTCAGGGCCGGGGATATCCGTTACTGGGAAGACAGGATCAGGCCGCTGTTATAAAAGACATCTCGATGAGAAATTCTATCAACATGAAGGGCAAAAAAGTCCTGGTTACAGGGGCGGACGGGTTCATAGGCAGCCACCTTGTGGAATCACTGCTCAGGGAGGGATGCCGGGTCCGGGCATTTGTATTTTACAACTCCTTCAATTCCTGGGGCTGGCTTGATACCTTCAATCCCTCGCTGTTAAAAAAGATTGATGTCTTCCCCGGGGATATCAGGGACCCCAACGGGGTCAGGACCGCAGTAAAAGGGATGGATACAGTATTTCATCTTGCGGCGCTCATAGCCATCCCGTTTTCATACCATTCCCCTGATGCGTACGTCGATACGAATATCAAGGGGACAATGAACGTGCTTCAGGCGTGCAGGGATTTTAATATCAAAAAGGTCATTGTTACATCAACGTCCGAGGTATATGGAACAGCCCGGTATGTGCCTATAGACGAAAACCACCCGTTGCAGGGACAGTCTCCCTATTCCGCGACAAAGATAGGCGCGGACAAGATCACCGAATCATTCTACAGGTCCTTTGACATGCCTATAGTCACGGCCAGGCCGTTCAATACTTACGGCCCGAGACAGTCGGCGCGGGCCATCATACCAACTGTTATCACACAGCTCCTTTCCGGTAAGACGAAACTGAAGCTCGGCTCCCTGCATCCTACGAGGGATTTTAATTATGTTAAAGATACATGTGAAGGATTTATCGCTCTGGCACGGTGCCGCGAGGCAGTCGGAAAAGAGATCAACATCTGCAACGGTAAAGAGATATCCATAGGCGAGCTTGCGCAGACCCTGATTGATATTATTAATCCTAAGGCGAAGATCATTTCAGATGAGCATCGGTTGAGACCGGACAAAAGTGAAGTGGAAAGACTGCTCGGTTCAAATGCGCTCATCACAGAACTGACTGGCTGGCAGCCGAAGCATTCTTTAAGACAGGGCCTTGCAAAAACCGTTGACTGGTTTAAGAAGGGCGACTTTTTACATAAATACAAATCCGACATCTATAATATTTAGGAACATATCATGTCACATAATATCCCTCTTTCAGTCCCCGTAATAAAAGGCAATGAATGGAAATACATAAAGGAATGCCTTGACACAGGCTGGGTCTCATCTGTCGGGAGCTTTGTGGATAGATTCGAAGGCCTTGTTGCCGGGTACTCGGGCTGTAAATATGCCGTTGCCACCACAAACGGCACCTCCGCCCTGCATGTGAGCCTGGTTGCAAGCGGCATAAAATCCGGTGATGAGGTAATTGTCCCTACATTGACCTTTATCGCTACCGCTAATGTCGTCAAATACTGCAATGCTGAACCTGTATTTATGGATTGTGATAAAGACACCCTTTGTATCGATACGGACAAATTGAGAGAGTTTTTGAAAAACAACACATATACGGAAAACGATATTACTTATAACAGGGAGACCAAAAGGCCGATCAGGGCCATGGTGCCTGTCCATCTCTTCGGACATCCTTCGGATGTGGATTCTTTACTGGAGCTGGCCGATACATACAACATCATTATTATTGAAGATGCCACGGAAAGCCTCGGCTCTGAATATATGGGAAGGCAGACAGGTTCATTCGGCAAGGCAGGGTGTTTTTCCTTTAACGGCAACAAACTGATAACCACTGGCGGCGGCGGAATGGTTGTCACGGATGACGAGGCCCTGGCAAAGAAAATCCGTCATCTCACAACCCAGGCCCGCAGTGACGCCGTTGAATACGACCATGACGCAATCGGATACAACTACCGGCTTACAAATATCCAGGCTGCCATGGGCGTGGCCCAGATGGAGCAGATCGATGAATTTATAGCCGTCAAGAGAAAAAACGCGGAACTGTACCGGGACATGCTTTCCAACATAAAAGAAGTTGAAATCCTCTGGGAAAAAGACCGGGTAAAAAGCAATTTCTGGTACATTACCTTAAAGACACCGCCTGATCACAGGAAAAAATTAATGGAGCATCTCATGTCCGCAGGCATACAGGTAAGGCCCGTCTGGAAGCCCTTGCACGCGCTTCCGGTATATAAAAGCTGCCAGGCATATAAAATATCGAATGCCTTTGAAGCTCATGCTTCCTGCATAAATCTTCCATGCAGTGTAAATATTTCTGAGGAAGATATTAAATACGTCTCGGACAATATCACCGGGTATTTTAAAAGCTTATGACGACAGATAAGGAGAAAATAATTATATTGGGTGGTGGTGGCCACGCAAAAGTCCTGATAGAGATCATCAGGCTGGAGGGCCGGTATGAGATTGCAGGGATATTGGATGCCCGGTTTGAAAAGGGCCTTGAGATTTCCGGGGTGCCTGTAATAGGGAAGGATGATCTGCTGCCCGGT
This sequence comes from uncultured Nitrospiraceae bacterium, assembly GCA_964393845.1. Lineage (GTDB taxonomy): Bacteria > Nitrospirota > Thermodesulfovibrionia > UBA6902 > UBA6902 > UBA6902. Next base: position 17,873 of record CAYMUX010000033.1, on the reverse strand, counting down.
ATATTCAGCAGGGACCGGATCAGCAATGCCTGCATAGGCGTCGGAAGCACCCGCGAGAATTCCAGGAGAAAAGCCCTATATGAAAAAGTAAAACAAATCGGATTTTCGGTACCCTTTTTAGTTCATCCTAAAGCCGTTGTCTCAGAGAGTTCCAAAATTTCCGAGGGGGCGCAGTTAATGGCAAACGCGGTTGTCCAGCCGTGCAGTTTTATCGGAGAAAATACAATCATCAACACAGGGGCCATAGTTGAACATGACTGTAATATCGGCAGACATGTCCACATGTGTCCGGCAGCGGTTTTATCCGGAGAATGTATTGTTGGCGAAGAAACCTTCATCGGCGCGGGCGCCACTGTCGTTAATGGAATTATAATAGGCAAAAACGTTACAATCGGTGCAGGGTCGGTGGTAGTCAATGACATAGCGGATGGAGCTGTTGTAAAAGGGGCGCCTGCAAAATGAAGGTGTTCATTATCGCTGAAGCCGGGGTAAATCATAACGGCAGCATTGCAACCGCCAGGGAGCTTATAGACGTCGCGGCAATAGCAGGGGCGGACGCTGTTAAATTCCAGACCTTCCGGGCCGGGGAAATAGTGACTATGACCTCAAAAAAAGCCGACTACCAATTAAGAAATACAGGGACGACTGAATCCCAGTACATAATGTTAAAAAACCTGGAATTGCCCGAACCCGGCTTGAGAGAGCTATTTGCGTATTGCAAAGAAAAAAATATTATGTTCATGTCCACTCCATTTGATGAAGCCTGCACAAATTACCTTAACGGTCTGGGGATGACCGTATTCAAGATCCCTTCGGGCGAGATAACGAACAAAGCCCTGATTAAACATATAGCGTCCAGGGGAAAACCGATCATACTGTCAACAGGGATGTCTTATCTTGAAGAAGTCGGGAAGGCCGTAGCCTGGATTAACGAGTCCTGGGTCAATCTGAATAATAAACCACCGTTGACGCTGCTTCATTGCGTCTCAAATTATCCGGCTGATGTTGATGACGTAAACCTGCGCGCCATGGAAACCATGAAGACGGCCTTCGGACTGCCGGTCGGATACTCTGACCATACGAGAGGGATTGAGGTCCCGGTTGCGGCAGTTGCAATGGGGGCGGAGGTAATAGAGAAGCACTTTACCCTTGACAGGACCATGGAGGGCCCTGACCACAAGGCATCGCTTGAACCGCAGGAGATGAGGGAAATGGTCATGGCAATAAGAAATGTTGAACGTGCCATGGGCGACGGCATAAAGAGACCTGCAAAAAACGAGGAGGCCATGAGGACCTGCGCAAGGAGAAGCCTGGTCGCGGCAAGGACGATTAATATGGGAGCTGTCATTACACCCGGTGATATTGCGGTTAAACGCCCCGGGACCGGCATTGCCCCGGAATACAGAGATGCAGTCGTTAGTAAGATAGCCGCAAGGCAGATAGATAAAGATTCGGTCATTAATTGGGAAGATATAAAAGATGCGTAAGATAGCGATCATAACAGGGACAAGGGCCGATTACGGCCACCTTTATCATATTATAAAAGGGATACATGAGGACCCGGAGCTTCAGTTGCAGCTTGTAGTAACCTCGATGCATCTTTCCCCTGAGTTCGGAATGACCGTGAAGACAATCGAGCAGGACGGCTTCCCCATAGCTGAAAAGGTCGAGATGCTGCTTTCGTCCGATACGGATGAGGCCATTTCAACTTCCATGGGACTCGGCATGATTGGTTTTGCAAAGGCCTATACACGGCTTAAACCTGACATCATTGTTTTGCTGGGAGACCGTTTTGAGATACATGCTGCGGCAAGCGCGGCAGTCCCTTTCAAAATACCAGTGGCACATATCGCCGGCGGCGAATCCACAGAAGGGGCAATGGATGAACTTTTCCGGCATTCAATAACGAAACTGAGCCATCTGCACTTTGCGGCGGCACAGGCATATGCAGACAGGATCAGGCAGATGGGAGAACAGCCTGAAAATATTTTTGTCACCGGGGCCCCTGTACTGGACTGTATTATTAAACTGCCCCTGCTCCGTAAAGATGATCTCGTTGCAGAGCTGGGACTTCCGTCCGACAAGGACTGGGGAATAGTAACGTACCATCCTGTAACACTTGAAAAGGGAAGCGCTGAGGGACAGATAAAAGAATTGCTGAGCACGCTGGATAATTTCCCTGAAGTCCACTGGGTCTTTACTTTTCCCAATGCCGATACGGAAAGCAGGACCATCATCGCACATATCAAGGCATATGTTAAAGACAGGGAAGGACGTGCATCTGTATTCATTTCACTCGGGCAGTTAAGATACCTGTCGTTTCTAAAAACTGCTGCTGTTATGGTCGGCAATTCATCATCAGGTATTATAGAGGCGCCTTCCTTCGAGCTGCCTGTTGTAAATATGGGCAGCAGGCAGGATGGCAGGATCAGGGCTGAAAACGTTATTGATGTTCCCGAAAGCAGCAAAGATATTATAATAGATGCCGTAAAAAAGGCCCTGTCCCCTGAATTCAGAGACACACTGAAGGGACTTGAGAACCCCTACGGTGACGGAACTGCAAGTGGTAAAATACTTCAGGTCCTTAAGAATGCGCCGCTCAGCCGAATGATAAAAAAACATTTTTATGATATAAAACAGGACACAGCCGGGTAATATGGATAAAGACAAGATTAAACAATCATTCATTTCAGCCGATTCCAGCATTAAACAGGCCATAAATAGACTCAACGAAACAGGCCATAAAATACTCTTCGTTACAACCCCGGATGAAGCGCTCACCGGGACTGTGACGGACGGAGATATCAGAAGGGGCATTGTTAACGGCATGCAGCTTACTGACACTGTTTCCGGGATAATGAACACGAAGTTCTTTTCTATTAAAGCCGATTCTCCTGATAAAACCGGAGAGGCCGAACGTCTTATGCAAAAGCACCTCATCAGTCACATCCCCGTCCTGGACAAGCGCGGTAAGATCACTGATGTCATTTCATGGATTGACTGTCTTAACCTTGAGATAGCTCCGCAGCGGAAAACGAGGGAGACCTCGAATAACGTTGTAGTCATAATGGCCGGGGGAAAGGGAACAAGGCTGGACCCCTTTACAAAGATACTCCCAAAACCGCTGGTGCCGATCAGGGACAAGCCGATCATAGAACATATTATGGACCGCTTCTTCGTTAACGGGTTTTCCAGGTTCATCCTGATAGTTAATTATAAAAAAGAAATGATTAAGTCATATTTCAGCGACACCAAACTGCCCTATAATATAGAGTTCGCCGATGAAGAGGAATACTCCGGAACAGTGGGTGGCCTGTCATTGCTCAGGAATAAAATAGACAGTACCTTTATAGTAACGAACTGCGATACGATCCTTGAAGGAGAGTTCTCGGACTTCTTTAACTGGCATAAGGAGCATAATAACCTCCTTACCATAATCGGCTCTCATAAAGAGATAGAGGTGCCCTATGGCGTGCTCAGCATGAACAACGGAGTGCTCCTTGAAATAGATGAAAAACCCAAGATCGATCTTTTTATAAATACCGGGACTTATATTTTTGAGCCGTCCCTCATGGACTATATAGCCGACGGCGAACACATTGATATGGACAAGTTCATCGCAAAGGTAAAGGCGGCGCATAATGAAAGAGTCGGGGTCTATCCCCACTGGGGAGGGTGGCTTGATCTGGGGCAGTGGGACGAATACAGGAAAAGCCTGAAAAAAATAGGGGAGTGTACGGATGAGTTATAAGGGGCTTTTTTCGTGTGAAAATAAAGTGGCTATAGTTACCGGAGGAGCGGGACTAATCGGCAGAGAGGTTGCGGGGGGGCTTTACGAATTCGGCGCCGAGGTATATGCAGCAGACCTCGCGAAGGAAAAGACGGAAGGCCTTTTGAACGAAAAATTTAAATTTCTCCATCTTGACATTACTTCGGAAGACATCATCAATAAGGCCCTTTCTGAAGTCGTGAGAGAAAAAGGCAGGATAGACATTTTAGTCAACTGCGCATACCCCCGTACCAAAGACTGGGGCGCTAAGTTTGAAGATATAAAATTCGGTTCCTGGAAAGAAAATGTAAACAACCACCTCGGCGGTCATTTCCTCATCTGCCGGGCGGCTGCAGAGCAGATGAAAAAACAGGGGGGCGGCTCCATTATAAACCTCGCGTCCATATACGGTGTGACGGCCCCTGATTTTTTCGTTTATGAAGGAACTGAAATGACCATGCCCGCAGCCTATGCGGCAATAAAAGGCGGGATAATAGCCCTGACAAGGTATATCGCCACATACTACGGAAAATATAATGTCAGGGCCAATGCGGTTTCCCCAGGCGGTATCTTTGACGGACAACCCGCGTCTTTTGTGGAAAGATACTCGCGGAAAACCCCTCTGGGCCGGATGGGCAAACCGGATGAAATTGTAGGCGCTGTTATGTACCTCGCCTCTGACGCCTCCTCTTATGTCACCGGGGAAAATATAATGGTTGACGGCGGCTGGACCGCGTGGTAAAGGCAGGCAGGGACCTTAAATGAAGGCTCTTGTTGTCGGTTGCGGTTCCATCGGACGCAGGCACATCTCAAATCTTATCGAATCAGACAGAGTTAATCGAATCATCGTATATACTCAAAACAAAGAATGCGTTAAAGGACTCGACGATGAGGGTAAACTGGGTGTGGTCAGCTCTCTTGACGGTGTCAAAGCCGATTTTGCTGTTATAGCCAACGAGACCTGTAAACATATCGACACCGCCCTGCAGCTTGCAGATAATGATATTAATCTGTTCATTGAAAAACCCCTGTCTCACAACCTCGACAAGGTAGATCTTTTAAGGGAAAAATCTGAGAAAAAGGGCCTTAAACTTTTTGTCGGATATAACATGAGGTTCCTCGGCATTATGGATTACATTAAGGAACAGCTTGAGGGGAAATTACTCGGCGACCTGTATTTTGCAAAAATCGAAGTCGGCCAGTATCTGCCTTTCTGGCGGAAAGGGACCGATTACAGGAGTTCATACAGCGCCAGCAGTGAACGCGGCGGCGGCGTTGCCCTGGACCTGTCGCACGAGTTAGACTATATGCGGCATATTTTCGGAGAGCCCGTCAGTTGGAAGGTAATGCGGTCAAGGACAGGAAGTCTTGAGATGGATGCTGAAGATATATTCGAGGGCCTTTACCTTTACGAAAACAATTTCATATGCAATGTGCATATGGATTGCCTGCAGGAGCATGCAAAACGCAGTATAAGGATCGAGGGCAGCAGAGGCTCTCTGTTCTGTGATTTTATCGGGAAAAAACTGACAGTGTCTTCCGGGAGCGGCAAAACTGTTATAAACGACGCAGGCCTCTTTGACCTGAACGGCACTTACAGGAAAGAGCTGGACCATTTTATGGACGCTGTGGAAAAGGGAATAAAACCGGCCGTTACCCTGCAGGACGGAATAGCAATATTGAAATTAATTGAGGACAAATAAATGAAAATCCTATTGGTCGTATATGATGCGGACAATTACATACATTTCTTTCCGCAGGGGCTGGCGTCTATTGCAGCAGTCTTGAGAAATGAAGGGCATGAAGTCGAGATATACAGCCAGGACCAGCATCATTATCCGAATTCCCATCTGACGCAATATCTGAACAAGAACAGGTTCGACATTATAGGCGTCAGTATTATCGCGGGTTATTACCAGTACAGAAAGCTGTTGAGTATCTCAGAGGCAATTAATAAATCCCGCCACAGGCCGTTTTATATAATTGGAGGCCATGGCCCTTCCCCTGAACCTGAATTTTTTCTTGATAAGACCGGCGCAGATGTGGTCGTTATCGGAGAGGGAGAGATAACGGCAGTTAAACTGCTTAAGGCCCTTGAGAAGAAAAAATCATTCAGCAGCATAAAGGGGATCGCCTTTCGGGAAGGCGGCAAGGTCGTTATAAACGAGAGACAGCCGCTTATAGGCGATATCAATACCCTGCCTTTCCCTGCATACGATCTTTTCCCTATGGAGTATTACAGATTAATGAGAATGCCTCACGTCAGGAATTCCGATTTTGTAATACCGATGCTCTCAGGCCGTGGATGTACCTTCAGGTGCACCTTCTGCTACAGGATGGACAAGGGGTTCAGGCCGAGGAGCAATGAGAGCATCGTTGAGGAGATCAAGCTCCTTAAAAAGGACTACGGGATCACATACATCGCATTTTCAGACGAACTCCTCATGTCCTCTTTTGAAAGGACCGAAGGCCTGTGCAGGGATTTCATCAAGGCAAGGCTGAACGTCAGATGGGACTGTAACGGAAGGCTCAACTTCGCAAGGACCGATCTTCTCAGGTTAATGAAAAAGGCCGGGTGCGTGTTCATAAATTACGGGATAGAGGCCATGGATGACAATGTCCTGAAGAACATGAAAAAGGGGCTGACGACAAAGCAGATAATAAAAGGCATTGAGGCCACACTGGAAGTCGGGATAAGCCCGGGGCTGAACATCCTTTTCGGCAATATCGGGGACAACCGCGAGACCCTCAGAAAGGGTGTTGACTTCCTCTTAAAATACGACGACCGGGCACAGTTCCGTACCATACGGCCGGTAACTCCTTATCCGGGGGCTCCACTCTATTATCATGCCATTGAAAAAGGGCTGCTCCGGGACTGCCGGGATTTCTATGAGAACAAGCACCTGAATTCAGACCTTGTGGCTATCAACTTCACTGAACTCAGCGATAAAGAATTCCATGAGGCCCTGCTTGAGGCCAATACAAGACTCATTAAGAATTACTATAACAACGCGCTGGACTCGGTCCTTGAACGGGCCCGAAAGCTTTATCTTAAGAGGGACACAGATTTCCGGGGCTTCCGGCATGCGTAACATATGCGGGGTTCGATATGTATAAAGATAATGTGATATTGTGCGTGATACCTGCCAGGGGCGGGTCCAAAGGCCTGCCTGGAAAAAACATCAAGCAGCTTGCGGGGAAACCCCTGATTGCCTATACAATCGAACAGGCAAAGGGATCAAAATATATTGACCGCGTTATAGTCTCTACAGAAGATGAGCAGATAGCAGAGGTCGCCGGAAAGTTCAGCGCGGAAGTGCCGTTTAAGATGCCAAAGGAACTTGCGGAAGACAACAGCAGCATGATGGATGTACTGCTTCACGCAATTAAATGGATGGAAGGCGAGGCGCAATACAAGTTTAATATTCTGGTTCTCCTTCATGTAACTACTCCACTCAGGAATACTGATGATATTGATAAATGTATTGAACTCCTGGTAGAAGAAAATGCTGACAACGTCTTCTCTGTTGCCGACGCCTACAGAAACCCCTACTTCAATATGGTTGAAGTTACCGCCGGCAATGAAGTAAGACTTGTCAAAGAGGGACATTTTACCACAAGACAATCAGCCCCGAAGGTATTTGACATGAATGCCTCCATATATGTCTGGTGGAAGGATACCTTCAAGACAGAAAAAGGCCTCTTCCTCAGGAAGACCCGGATATATCCCATGCCAAGGGAAAGGTCCGTGGATATTGACGAGCCTCTGGACTTCAGGATCGCTGAGATGCTGCTTCAGGACAGGCAGAAATCTTAATACCTTCATGTTAAGAAAAAAGATATTTCTTAATACCGCTGTAAATTCAGGGGGGAAGCTTTTGTCCTTTGCCCTCCAGATATTCATTATCACATACCTGATAAAAGTCCTCGGCAAAGACGCTTACGGTGTGGTCGTGCTCGCCCTGGCACTTGTTGCCAATACCAATATCCTTGAGGCGGGCTTCGGCCTCTCCGTCACAAAATATGTCGCGGAGTATAAGGCAAAAGGCGACTGGAAGAGGCTTCTTCAGATAATCAATACCAACCTTGCTATTTCTACTGTGCTTGCAATTGTAATGTGCGCGGTCCTTACCTTGATAAATGAAGTCTTCCTTGAAAAGATATTTACCATACCTTCGGAGCTTGTTACTGACGCAAGGAACATGATCAGGGCGCTGATCCTTCTTTCATTTGCAGAGTTCTGGTCTGTCAGCCTGATACGTGTGGCAGAGGGATTGCAGAAATATGCCCTGGCCAGGTCCATGGAACTTATCAAATGGCTTCTCAGGGCGGTATTTATTTTTGTGTCCGTATTCATGGGCTACGGACTGGCCGGGATCGGGATAGCCTATCTGGCCGCCGGAATCCTTAACCTTATAGTTGTGTATTTCAAGGTCATTGTTCAAGACCCGGATCTCCGGCTCTCCTTCGCCCTCTGCAACAGGGAATCATTCAGACAGCTTTTCGGCTTTAGCATCTGGATCATCCTGTCAAAGGCATTTGCGTTCCTCTCCTACAGGATAGATACGATCATTATAGGAATATTTCTGCCTTCGGCCAACCTTGCTTACTACAGTATAGCGTTCAAAGTATATGAAGTTCTCAGCTACGGCATTAACCTGATATCCTACGCGCTTGTACCTGTAGCATCAGAGCTTGAAGCCGGCGCAAACACGGAAAAATTAAAACTGCTCTTTCATAAATCATCTAAATACACAATAGTGCTGATGTATCCGCTTCTGGTTTTTTCTTTCTTTTACGTATCCCCGATAATATTGTTCTGGGTCGGGGAAGGCTTTGATACATCAGCCATATTAGCTCAAATGTTCATAATTTCCCTCCTGTTTGTTGCGCTTTCAGCAAGCGGAGCAGTTATTATGGTAGGGCTTAACAGGGTAAAGGAACTGATTGTTTACACAGGTACAGGATCATTAATAAATCTCGTGGTCAGTATTTTACTGGTAAAGGAAATAGGGGTTAAAGGTGTTTTAGTCGGGACCCTGATCGGAACAGTTATAATTGCATCCGGATATTTACATAGAATGTTAAAGTTGTTTGATTATTCTCTGTCACTTTTTTTAAAGGACATTCTCGGTAAGCCGTTAATAGGCTCGGCATTATTAGGCGCCGGATTTTTAATTCTATCAAAAAACTTCTATCTCGGAATATCATTAACCATACTGTACATCATAGCAACCATTCCGTTACTCATAGATGCGGACGACAGAAAAGAACTCCTGAAACTATTTAAGAAGTGAAGCCCCCCGCCTGCAAGGCGGGGCTTCAAAAAGGAATAATTTTATTAATGACTGCTCATATATTCCCCCTTTACTAAAGGGGGAGATTTGAAATGAGAACTTTTCATGAAACGGAAACACTTGTCATGAGCGAACGGTGCTATCTGTGCAAGGGCGAAAATCTTATTCTTCTATCAGACCGTGGCCGTGGAAACATTGCCCTAATTAATAAAGTTTGCAAGGACTGCGGACTTGCACAAAGATCGCCCATGCCTAGCCGGGAAGAGATCATGGAATATTATTCAACCGGATCTTTTATAGATGCAAATCAGGACAGAAATTACGACCGCCTGTTCAAAAAGCAATATAATGCATTTTATCTGCGGGCATCCTTACTGCGGGAAAACATTATTGAGTACAAGCTTTATAAAGACCGTCCCCCCCGGATTCTTGAAATAGGATCGCACATCGGCACATTCCTGGCAGCATGCGTTAACCAATTACCGGAGGCTCAGGTATCAGGCATTGAGCCTGACCGCGGAGCAGCTGAGTTCTCCCGGACCGCGGCAAAAGCTAAAATACACCAAATGACATTCGATAATTTCTGTAACAGTAACCCAGGAGAGAAATTTGATGTCATCGTATCCTTTGCAGTTCTGGAACATATTCACGATCCATTGGGGTTTATGAATATGGTCAGAAAAATAATTGAACCGGGAGGGGCTGTTTTCTTCGAGATTCCAAACATGCATTCGCACTCCACCGGATGGCCGTTCTGGTACGACTGGTATCTCAAAGAGCACCTGTTTCATTTCTCGGCTCCAACAATACGCAGACTACTTGCACAGTCGGGCTTTATTGTTAAAAAGACTTACGAAGATAAAACATTAAGAGTATTTGCCGTAGAGAGCAAAGATATTCCTCAAGAGCTTCTCAGTGCAAAAGACGATTATAAAAAAGTCCTGGCAAGCCATGAAGCATTCAAAAAAGAACATCTGTTTCAACAACTGGCAAATCCCGTGAAACTCCTCAAGCTTATTCTGTTTCTGTTATTGGGGCACCAGAGAGCATTCAGAGCAATCAAGTTCATCAAAGAAAATATCGCGGGAAAAAGGTAAATCGCAATTAAAATAATGCGGATGTTGGAAAATTATTTGTTTTTCGATACCTTAAACGCATTTTCAATCAAGGTTAGGATGAATTCTTTTATTCAAAGCCATATGCATAATTTGATTATAAATTTATCGAGTTAAACAAATTATTTTTCAATGTCTGCATTATTTGGGCTAACTGCAAGAAATTACCGCCATATAGTATTATATATGGTGTTGCTATACAGGATGCCGCAAGGAATAGTTCTTTATCTGAACATAATAAACACCTTAACATGAAAATCGATATTCTTTTCTCAATAATGGCAGTGCAGGAAGTAGTCTTCTTTGTCCCAATAGCCAAAAGACTCAAAGAAGAGGTGGGGCTGAATATTGCCTTTCTGACCTTGCATGAGGCAGGAGACGATATTCTTGATAAGGAAGGCATAACTTACTTTAGCCTGCATAAGATAAAGCGATTAAAAGAAAATGAGATTAATAAAATAGGTGTATCTGACATTGAAAAGAAATTGGGGGTCAGCGTTGAGCACCTGATATTTCATGAGATGCACACATCCGGCAGACAAAGGCAGGACTTAACAGCAAAGGCGGCAAATTATTATTCAATATTTAATAATATCTTCCGGTCAAACAATATAGGATGTATCATACAGGAGCTCGGCGGCTTTGTTGCGCCATTAACGCTTTATTACGTTTCCAGGGAAAACAATATTAACCACATATTCATTGAGCCCGCCATGTTCAGGAAGAGGGTAGTGTTTACGCTAAATCACTTTTACGCAGACATCCCGCATTATGGAGATGGGAATGTACCAATGAGTGAAGAGTTAAAGCAGTTAATAAACGAATACATGACACGGAAGACCGTTGTCATTCCCAAAAAAGACAGGCACTTCTTCCAGGACATGACATTCAAGCGGCTTTTTTCGCCGGACAATTTCAGGCGGCTGACCAGAAAGATGTATCACAAATATATACTCGGCAGGGAGGAAGAGTATAACTGGATTTTGCGGTACATCACTATGCATGTAGTAAAGGCCTTCAGGAGAAAAATTCTGAGCTCCTCTTACACAAATCCTGTTGAAGGAGAAAAATATATTTATTACCCGTGCCATGTGCCGCTTGATGTTCAGCTTACGGCCCGGTGCCCGGAATTTTTTGATCAGGAAAATCTTGTAAGCCGGATAGCGGCCTGTGTCCCTGAAGGTTATAAATTATACATTAAAGAACATCCTGCAGCGATTGGCGGCCATTCGCTCCCAAAATTAAAAAAGGCGCTGCAAAACAGCAATATAAGACTGATTCATCCGGGACATAATTCATATGACATTATCAAAAATGCAGCCTGTATAATCACGGTCAATTCAAAAGTCGGGGTTGAGGCGATAATACAGGGGAAGCCTGTTGTAGTGCTGGGCAGGACATTTTACAGGGGAAAAGGGGTCACCGTTGACGTAGATAATATTTCGGACATTTCAAATGCGATCTCTGCGGCAATAGATTCCAAACCTGATATTAAGAAAACTGAATACTTTCTCAATCAAGCTTTTCAATGGACCTATAAAGGCGAGCTGTATGAGAACAGCCTGGAGAATGTAAATGACTTTTATGCGTCTCTAAAAAGTTTCCTGTCAAAATCCGGGGTCATCGCGAATGATTCCCATGTGCTTGAGGGAACGGCAAAATGAAATATAACAGGATTCTGCTTGTATTCCCGGACTACAAGGGCGGCCATTTCGGGGCGCTCCGTCCACCTGCGGGACTTGGTTATATTGCAGAGACTCTTAAAGCAAACCGTATTGATTATGATGTCGTTGACATGGCTGCCGGAGCTTCCCAGTCCGACCTCGATAATAAGATATCGGCCTACAAGCCAGATTTGATCGGAATAAGCATGATGACATTCATGTACAGGAGATCTTACGAAATCATCCGTTTCATCAGGCAGTCGCACCCTTCAATAAATATTGCAGCAGGCGGTCCGCATATATCGACTGTCAGGGAGAAGGTCCTTGAGGAGTGTCCTGAACTGGATTACGGAATCGTTCTTGAAGGGGAACAGGCCATGCTGGAGCTTTGCAATGGAGAGAAGCCTGCATCCATAAAAGGACTGATTTACAGAAATGGCGGTGAGGTCCTTTTTACCGGTGAACGGGCCTTTTCTGAAAACCTGGATTCAATACCTTTCCCAAAGTTCGAAAAATTTCCCCTTGATAAATATGTGACAGAGGAAATCGGCATCGCTTCATCCAGGGGATGTCCGCATGGCTGCATATACTGTCCGGTCAAGGCCGCCATTGGAAGGAAATGGCGCAAGCGCAGCGCTGAGAGCATCGTCGGTGAAATCCGGTACTGGTATGACAGGGGCTACAGGCAGTTTAGTATGCTTGACGACAATTTTACGTTTGACCGTCAGAGGGTCGTTGATATTTGCGAAAGTATAAAAACAGGAAGCCTTCATGGTATAGAGCTGAACTGCAACAATGGGGTAAGGGCAGACAGGGTGGATTACGAACTATTGAAATTAATGAAGGAAGCCGGGTTCGCATACCTGGCCTTTGGAGTAGAGGGCGGGAATGACAAGGTACTCAAAAATATTAACAAGGGCATAAAAATGGAGGCTATTGAAAAAGCGATCCGGGATGCGCTGGATTTAGGATACAGAGTTACGCTATTCTTTATCGTGGGGTCTCCCGGGGAAACAATGGATGATATCAGGGACTCCATTAATCTTGCGCTCAAGTATCCTGTATTCGATGCAAGATTTTACAATCTGATCCCATTCCCCCAGAGCAGGCTTTATGATTGGGTAAAAGAGAATGATTATTTCCTGGTTGACTCCGAAGACTATCTCAATAATTGTTCCCAGTGGGATTTCACCCCGGTCTTCCAGACGCCTGACCTTAACAAGAAGCAGCGGGAAGAAGCCCTGAGGATGGTTAGAGACGTAAGAAAAAAAATCAGGTATAATTCCATGAAGTCGTCGCTCGCTCCCAAGCTCGGCCCTGCGGCCGCGTTAGCTGCAAAAATTTATGTGAACGACTGGGTCCAGGACAAATTGATGAAAAGCGGCGCGTTGAGGAGAAATCTGAAGAAGGCGTTTATGAAGGTATCAACCAATTGAAAATATTACATCATTAAGCAGGTAAAACGTCAATGGAAATAGAAAGTATAAAAGATGTTCTTGCATCAGTTTTCGGGAAATACAAAGACGCGGTAGTGTTCGCGTATCTTTTCGGCTCTGCTGCGGGGGATACAGTGTATCCGTTGAGTGACATAGATATCGCCGTTTTTCTTTCAGACGCGAAAAAAGAAACGGACTTTAATATAAAGCTTTCGTTATATTCGGATTTTTGCAGGGCGTTAAAGAGGAACGATATTGATATAGTAGTTCTCAATGCCGCAACTAATATTGTTCTCCTTGATGAGATAATAAGACACGGGGTGTTGATATATGACACAGCCACTGAATTAAGAAAAAGTTTTGAGTGCAGGATACTGCATCAAGCAATAGATTTCAAGGAACAAAGATTTAATATAATCGGTGTGTAATGGAAAGAATTTATCAGAAAATAGGGCGAATCAAGGAACATCTCTTTTTCATCAAATCAATACAGGATGATTGCATAAATAAATTTACGGCCGATCCCGTATACCGAGGGGCCCTGCTTCATTATTTATATCTGTTATCGGACACCTGCATAGCGCTAGCTGAGATGGTTATAAAGCATAAGAACCTTAGGATCCCGCAGTCATATCAAGAGGCATTTGACATACTTGGCGAGAATAAGATATTGGACTCTGCCTTTGCCGATGATTTTGCGAAGATCGCAGGGTTTAGAAACTTTCTTGCCCACGACTATGAGCAGATAGACGCAAAGGTCATATGTAATGAAGTGATTTCCAAGCTTGACGATGTATCGGCCTTTGTCAGACAGATAGAGAACGCTTTATGAAAGTTTTATTTTTAAATCCGCCTTTCATGAGCAGTCACGGGAAATTCTCTAGGGAACAGCGCAGCCCGGCTGTCACCAAGAGCGGGACGTTTTATTATCCCATGTGGCTCTGTTATGCGGCAGGGCTTCTTGAACAAAACGGCTTTGAAGTCAAGATCATTGATGCGCCTGCCAAACGGATAGGGCTTGATGAGGTCCTTGCATCAGCAAAAGAATTCGCCCCAGCGCTTACAATCATAGACACTTCTACCCCCAGTATTTATAATGATGCGGATGTGGCCGTTAAAGTAAAGGAGCTGGTAAAAAGCTTTACCGTGCTTGTCGGCACACACCCCTCCGCCATGCCTGAAGAAACATTGAAGATAAACACTTCTATTGATGCTGTGACTAGAAGGGAATACGAGTATACCGCGCTCGAGCTTGCCCTGCTGTTAAAAAAGGGACTGCCCGACAAAGAAGGATTAAAGAAAATAGACGGCCTTTCATTCAGGGTAGCAGATGAAATTATTCATAACAAAGACAGAGAATTTCTCGAAGACGTTGATGCGCTCCCTTTTGTCAGCAGAGTTTACAAAAAGCATCTTGATTACAGGGACTATTTTTATGCGCACAGCAGACATCCGATTGTTACGCTTATTACAGGCAGGGGCTGTCCCCATCGCTGCGTTTACTGCTTGTATCCTCAGACGTTCAACGGTCATAAATTGAGATACCGGAGCATAAAAAATGTAGTGGATGAGATCGAGTATTGTCTGACAAATTTTCCTGACCTCAAAGAGGTAATGTTTGAGGACGATACCCTTACTGTAAATAAAAAAAGGTCCCTGGAATTCGCAGAGGAAATAGTTAAACGGGGCCTAAAATTTAAGTGGTCTGCCAATTCCCGCGCCGACATTGATCTGGAGACAATGCAGGCATTGAGGAAGGCGGGCGCTAGACTTTTCTGCGTAGGCATTGAAAGCGGCGACCAAGCGGTCCTTGATTCCATGAAAAAGAAAATCACGGTACCAAAAATCAAGCAGTTTTTTATGGATGCAAAGAAGGCGGGAATTCTAATTCACGGATGCTTCCTTGTCGGCAACCCCAATGAGACAAAGGCCACCCTTGAAAAAACTCTTGAGTTCGCCCTGCAGCTCAATCCTGATACCGCGCAATTTTTCCCCATTATGATCTATCCCGGTACCGAAGCCTATCAATGGGCAACCGAAAACAGGTATTTAACAACAGATGATTTCAGGGAATGGCTTTCTCCCGAAGGCATGCACAATTGTGTTATCTCAAGGCCCGGGCTGACAAATCATGAACTTGTCGCTTTTTGTGATAAGGCGCGGCAGAAGTTCTATACAAGACCGTCCTATATAGCAAAAAAAATTATTCAGGGCCTCTCAAATCCCCAGGAGCTGAAGAGACTTTCAAAAGGCGCATTGACGCTCTCAAAGCATATTCTCAAAGGGCCGGGAAAGAAGGACTGCGGCTGTTAATATGGTCACTGTGATCATACCTGCATACAATGCCGAGAAAACCATCAAGAAATGTCTGGAATCTCTGATGGAGCAGGACTGCGCCGAAGAATTTGAAGTTATTGTTATTGATGACGGCTCAAATGATTCAACACCACAAATCGTCTCCGGATTCAGCAGCGTAAAAGTCATAAGTCAGAAAAATGCCGGCCCGGCGGCTGCAAGAAATAAAGGGGCATCTGAAGCCGGGGGAGAAATCATTCTATTCACTGACTCGGACTGCTGCCCCATGCAAAACTGGATTTCTGAAATGCTGAGGCCCTTTAAAGAAAATCCGGAAGTGGCCGGCGTAAAGGGCGCCTATAAAACACGGCAGAGGGAAATCACCGCACGATTTGTTCAACTGGAGTATGAAGATAAATATAGCTACATGCTGAGAGATGAATATATCGACTTTATTGATACATATTCAGCGGGTTTCAGGAAAAAAGTCTTTCTTGAAATGAACGGCTACGATACCGATTTCCCGGTGGCATGCGCCGAAGACGTTGAATTGTCTTACCGCTTATCAAACAGGGGATATAAAATGGTCTTTAATCCGGATGCCGTTGTATATCACACACACCCTGATAACATCATTAATTATCTCAGGAAAAAATATAAGTTTGCATTCTGGAGAATAGTTGCGGTCAAAAAAAACCCCAACAAGGCAATCAAAGATTCCCACACTCCGGGGATCATGAAATTTCAGCTGCTCTTACCGCCTGCCATATGCATAAGCGCAATCTTTTCGCTCGTGAGCGGCAGCGCTCCATATCTTGCTCTATTATTGCTGCTATGTTTTATCATCACAACAATTCCTTTTGTATTAAGAGCATGCAGAAGCGATTTCATGACAGGGGCGCTGTCCCCTGTTTTGTTGTTTTTCAGGGCAGCAGCGCAATTTGCTGGCGTTTTAAGAGGAGTAATTTATATTATGAGAAGGCCCCGTTTGACGGCCTGAATTGCAGGCCGCCAGGCCGATCCCCATCATAAAGGTCAAGTCTATTAATTCCGTATTCGTTACTATTGCATTCACAAAAAAATTGCCTATCATAAGACATGTACATGCCATAAGAATATATCTTTGTAATGGGTTCCCGCCTGCATTATAAAATCCTCTCCAGAAAGCCCTTGTTGCAACAATAAGCAGTGCTATGTAGGGGACCAGACCAACTACCCCCTGATGAAATAAAACCCTGAGAAAGGCGTTGTGGGGGTTTCTAAAAGCAGAATCCTGATTAACGGGCGCTACCCTGTAAGGAGTTTTCTCGAACGGCTTGTCGAGTGAAAATATATCCGGGCCATAACCCCATCCGAAGACAGGCCGCTGGAACGCTGCATCGACAAGAGGCCCCCAGATAGCCGTCCTTCTTGTAAGCGTTGTGATATCGTGTATTAAGTCTGCCTTTTTTTCTGCCGGATAAGAGTAATACGATGCTGTTCCAATAATTGATATCAGCAATATCATGCCTGCCGCCACCAATTTGAGGTTCCATTTGTGTTTTTTCATAAAATAAAATGTCATCACCATAACCATGCTTAGAAAAGATGCGAGTCCGGCCCGTGATGTACTGAGTATAAGCGCTATTATACTGGCAATGATTGTGACACCCAATACGATTTTAAATTTTTTATCTCTGGCAGTTAACAATAGAATTAACACAAAAGGAAGGAGGGTATTTATGTCCATGGCAAACCTCGAGTGCCAGGCATGTCTGAGAAATGTAATGGGTTTCATGAGAGGGAGATCATAAGCAAAGTAACTGTAATAACCGGAAGATATAGTAAAAACGAGTATTGGAAAAGTTAAAAAAACAAATACCTTTAATCGCCTTTCATCTGAAAGTGTTGTGGATATAAGGCAAAAAATTATTACTGACTTTAAAGGATAATCTTTCAGGCTCTTGAGAGAGTAAAACGGGTCTATGGAAAGAGCTGTTGATATAAGGATAGTCGCCATAAATACCCAAAATAATATTGATGCCGGTTCCTTTAATATCCATTTATTTTTTCTGTATTTCAGGGTGATCAGCCAGAGAAAAAATCCGGAAAAAAGCAGAATGTTCCTTATCCCTTCACCTTTGGTAACGAATAAAAAAACAATATAAAGATAAATTTCTATCTCAATTACTTTATCTATAATCTCATATTTTTTTTCCATGTCTGTCAATATTCTAATGAGTTGGGTCTTCGCATAAGAGTATGGGTTAATTCCTGTCTCCCCCTTTGAAAAAGGGGGATGAAGGGGGATTTTATAA
>CAYMUX010000032.1:0-28580 GCA_964393845.1 uncultured Nitrospiraceae bacterium | reverse complement strand
GCCTCCAAATTGCCTAACGGCACGTTGTAAGTATTTCCTATATCGGGATTTGGGTCTGTTCTTGGGATTGATATAGTCCCTTTAATTTGTTATACTTTGCTGGAAAATCAACAATAGTATGAAATGCACCGGCCAAAAGGTCAACACAAAGAAGATAGAAATTAACTCCCCAAATTTATTAATAAAAGAGAGTTACTGGGATTTTTTTAAAAAGAGACAATAACAAATGAAGCATGTTCTGATAATTATAACCTGTTTATTGTGGTGTTTTACTAATGTATTTGCTGATGAAGGGCAGAAGGCCCCAGTGCCTGTTACGCAACTTCCGTCTACAGCGCAACAGCCTGCTGATAATCAAAATAAAGACATACCGCAGGAAGCTTTAGAAAACATACCACAGGAAGCTGTTGAGAATGTTGTGCCTGATATGCCGGTAAATGTCCCTTCGGGTCCTGTTACTCCTGAACAAATAAAATCTTTTTTCTCTAAACCCCAGGAAGAGAATTACATAATCCTGAATTTTGACAATGCAGATTTAAAGGATGTAATTAATACTGTAGGTTCAATTACCAACGAAAATTTCATCTTAAGTCCAGGGTTAGATGCGCGTGTAACTATTCACTCTGCCAAGAAGATTCCGGTCAGTGAGGTGATGAATGTATTTGAATCTGTGCTTGAAGCTAATGGAATGTCTGTTGTGAGATCAGGAGAATTCCTCAAGATAGTTTCAGGAACTACGGCCAAACAAAAACCTATTGAAGTCAGAATGGGCAATCAGGCGGAAAGTATCCCGTACGTGGACAGGCCTGTAACGCAAATTGTTCCGGTGCAGTTTGTCCCTGCGACTGAAGTCAGTACCATACTTAGCCCGATGCTCTCCCAGTTTGGCAGCATTATCCCGAACCCGAGGAATAACCTTCTTATTATTAATGAGCTTTCATCCAACATTATCCGTCTCCTGAAAGTTCTGAAAGAAATTGATGTTAATGCCTTTAAGAACACAAGAATGTCTTTTTTTAAACCTAAATATTCAGATGTGCAGACCCTTTCAAATGAACTGACTGAAGTTCTCAATGCGTTGAACCTGACACGTGAAGGCATTGCGCTGGTGCCGATTGAAAGAATCAACAGCCTTGTAGTGTTTTCAGCAAGTCCGATTCTTCTTAAGACTGTTGAGGGATGGCTCATGAAACTTGATGAAGAGGTTGTGACAGGGCAGAATATTTTTGTGTACCCGGTGCAAAATGTCAAGGCTGAGAAGATAGCGGATATTTTAAAGACGCTTTATGAAGCAGGGGACGGGGGCAAACCGAAAGTCACTGCTCAAAAAACAGATGCAAAAGCCGCCGCACCGCAAAAGCCTTCGGGTGCTCCGAGGCCACCGCAGACATCAGACGGCAGCAGCAGGGTTGAGATCATTACTTTTGAGCCTACAAATTCACTTATTATTTTTGCTCCTCCCGGAATATACAGGGAGATTGTAAAGACTATAAAGAAAATAGATACTTATCCGAGGGAAGTGCTTATCGAGGCCGTTGTCGCGCAGGTGACCCTTTCCGATTCTGACGAGCATGGTATTCAATGGTCGGTCCTCAATAGCCAATATAGAGACAACAGATATTTCAAAAGTGATCCTACGGATCCAACTACCAAAGTTACCGAAATTATTGGAAGCACTACTGCCGGCGGACTTATCACAGATGCAACCAAGGCTACATTAGGCGCAGGTGCGGCAGGAATATCGTATATTGCGTTTCAGCCTGGGAAGTTCACTGCCCTGATTAATGCCATGACATCCAGCGGGAAAGTTAATATACTATCGAGCCCCCGGCTTCTTGTTAGGGACCAGGAGGAGGCAACCATTGAAGTAGGTTCTGAGATACCGACAGCTACAAGCACGACGACTTCAAGTAGTACAACAGACCAATTGACTCAGAATATTCAATATAAAACAGTTGGTATAAAACTTAAAATAAAACCTACTATCAGTGAGGATAAAACAGTGGTCCTTGATATCGAACAGGAGGTATCTTCACAGGGAGAAAATATAACAGTAGGCCAAAAAGGAAACACATACCCATCATTTAATACAACAAAGGCGAAAACTTCCATTGTCGTCCCTGATAGACAGGGAATAGTCATCGGCGGCATAATGCAGGAAGAAAAGAAAAAGAATTATAGCGGCATCCCTCTTTTGAGTTCAATCCCTATACTCGGCCATCTCTTCCGCTATCAGACCGACTCTATAACAAAAAAGGAGCTGGTTATAATTATTACCCCGACGGTAGTAACCACCAAGGCTGAAGGGGAAACTTCCACGAATGAATTCCTCGGTAAATTGAAAGAGGTGAAGAAATATCTTACTGAAAAAGAGATGATATATACCAAACCAGGGTTAATCCTTTCCCCTCCTTCTAAGACGGAGGGGACAAACCCGTCCAAAACCAATGAGCCATGAAGCAGTAAAAAAAATAAACAAATCAGGACTTCTGGGCAGCATCCTGCTTGACCTCAAACTGATCACCCCCGAGAAACTTGAAATTGCATTAAAGGAACAGGCTTCTTTAAACAAAACCGGTCACCGCCGTCTGGGAGATATACTGGTAAATCTGGGTTTTATCTCGGAAGAGGATATGCTCCGGGCCCTCAGCTCCCAGCTTGATTTAAAATCTCTCAGCTTTTCCGAATTCCCCAAGACAGTGCCAAGCGGTCATTATCCGACAGTTAAGTTCATGAAGCAGTACAAATTTGTCCCTATCGGCCTGGAAGACGGCGTATTAAAAATTGCAGTCTCCGATCCGCTTAATGAATATGTTATGGACACCCTGCATTTTTTTTCAGATAAATCGCTGGAGATATTCCTGAGCAGCGAGAAGGATATAATGGAAGCCATCGAGCAATATTTCGGCAGCAATGTCCAGATGACAAGCATAATGGAGGGGATGCGGGAGGAGGAAACAGATACAGATGAGATCGATCTTCAGGAGGACGTGCATCATCTCAGGGACATGGCTTTTGAGGCGCCGGTCGTCAAGCTTGTTAATATGCTTATCACCAGAGCAGTCGAGAGCAGGGCCAGTGATATACATATAGAGCCTTTTGAAAATAGCGTCAAGGTCAGATACAGGATAGATGGTTCGCTGACCCAGATCGAATCTCTGCCCAAGCGCCTTCAGCCTGCGGTTATTTCAAGGGTAAAGATAATGTCAAGGCTTAATATTGCTGAAAGGAGACTCCCTCAGGATGGAAGGATCAAATTAAGAGTGTCCGGCAGAGACATAGACCTGAGAGTTTCTACGATACCGACCATTTATGGGGAAAGCATTGTTATGAGAATCCTTGACAGGGGTACAACTCTTGTTGTTCTCGAATATCTTGGCTTTCCTGATAAGACACTTGAGAAATATAAAAAGCTGATTACAACTCCATACGGAATGATTCTGGTAACGGGGCCTACAGGCAGCGGTAAAACCACAACACTTTATGCATCGCTGAATAATATTAATTCAGATGAGAAAAAAATTATTACTGTTGAAGACCCTATTGAATATCAGATTGATGGCATAAACCAGATACAGGTCAAACCGCAGATAGGACTTACTTTTGCCAATGGCCTCAGGCACATTGTTCGACAGGATCCGGACATTATTATGGTTGGTGAGATCAGGGACATTGAAACGGCTGAAATCTCTATCCATTCAGCGCTTACCGGACATTTAGTATTCAGCACTCTCCATACCAATGACGCCCCTGGTGCGATAACACGGCTGCTTGATATGGGCATTGAGGGGTTTTTAGTATCGTCATCGATAATGGGCGTCCTGGCGCAGAGGCTTGTACGAGTTATATGCCGCGCATGCAAAGCGCCTTATACACCGCAACAGAGTATTGTTGATAAAATAGAATCTCTGCCTGACAACTTTACAGCATACCGTGGGACAGGATGTGAGGAGTGCCGGGGCACGGGATATCGGGGCAGAACAGGAATTTTTGAATTAATGATATTGGATGGAGAAATGAGAAGCCTGATCATTGAAAGGGCAAACGCAGATATTATCAGGCAGAAGGCAGTTGAAAAGGGAATGCAGGTGTTAAGGGACAGCGGCTGGGAAAAGGTCAAAGAGGGTGTGACAACGATTGAAGAAGTGTTAAGAGTTTCACAGGAAGGGATGTAATAAGAAAATAAGTCTGCGGCAAGATAATTATATGGAAACTTACCATTACGAGGCAACGACAAGAGAAGGTAAAATTGTGACGGGCAGTATTGAGGTGGTAAACGAGCATTCCGCTGTTGATCGGCTCCAGGACATGGGGTATTTCCCTTTAAAGATAATAAGAGAGATTGATCGTAAGAATATTGTCAGCCGCTTTCTATTATCTCTGCAAGGCGGGATAAAAGATAAGGACGTCATGTCTTTTACTTATCAGCTTGGCGTGCTTCTTGATGCAGGATTTACTCTTGACAAGTCACTGTCAATCCTTTCCGATCTTACAGAGAAAAAAAAACTTAGAGAACTTTTAAAAGAGCTTCTTGCGCAGGTTAGAAGCGGCAAGTCTTTTTCAGAGGCCCTGTCAAAGGTCCCGAATATCTTTCCCCTGTTCTATGTAAACATGATAAAGGCAGGAGAAGCAGGCGGATTTATCGAAGATTCAATCTCAAAAATGGCTGTCTATCTTGAAAACGCTCAGGGTTTGAAAGAAGACGTGCGCTCAGCGCTTATTTATCCTCTCCTCCTCTGCGTAGTAGGCGGAGCAGCTATTGTCTTGCTGCTTACATTTGTGGTTCCCCAGTTTACAAAGATATTCTCTGATATGGGGGAAGCTCTTCCTTTGCCGACTGTAATATTGCTCACCGTAAGTAATTCGTTACTAAACTACTGGTGGATTTATTTGCTTTTTTCCGCGGCAGTCTTTTTTTCGGCAAGGCGGTATCTCAGAAGTGATAAAGGAAGGCGCGCCTGGGACAGGTTGAGATTCAGGCTTCCAGTCTTTGGCAAGCTGTACAAAGAGGCCGCTGTCTCACGTTTTGCCAGAACTCTCGGCACGCTTCTCTCAAGCGGCGTTCCAATACTTAATGCGTTTCAAATAGTTAAAGGGACATTGGGGAGTGATAAAATATCCGATATTATTTCTTCTGTCAGAGAATCTGCAAGAAAGGGCAAGGGAATATCCGAGCCGTTAAAAAACAGTGATATTTTCCCACCCATTGCCGTTCATATGATTACTGTAGGTGAGGAAACAGGAAGACTCGATGAAATGTTGATCAAGATTGCCGACCGCTTTGATATAGAAGTAAGAACAACCGTGAAACGTCTGCTTTCTCTGCTTGAACCTGTATTGATTCTCATTATGGGACTTGTGGTTGGATTTATCGTAGTATCAATGCTTCTGGCAATATTCAGCATTAATGAGCTGCCGTTTTAAAGGGAGGATTTATGGGTAATAAAAAAGTAGTGAATTTATTAAGGAGCCGGAAGGGGTTTACATTAATCGAACTCATGGTGGTTATGATAATCCTCGGACTTCTGGCAGCGCTTGTTGTACCCAGGATGTTCGGGAGGGTCGGGCAGGCAAAGCAAAATGCTGCTCGTTCACAAATAGAGCTTTTAGGGACAGCGCTTGATTCTTTTCGTCTTGATGTAGGACGTTATCCCACAACCGCTGAGGGATTGTCAGCGCTCCTTACTCAAGCTTCCGGTACTGATCAGTGGAATGGGCCATATCTGAAAAAGATAGAGATCCCCCTGGATCCGTGGAATAATCCATATATTTATGAGTCGCCGGGCAAGTACGGTGATTATGATATTTATTCATATGGCGCCGATAAGGCGGAAGGCGGCGAAGGAGAAAACGCGGACATCGTCAGCTGGAAGTGAAGTGAAGGATGAGAATAGAAGTTAAGAAGCAGTTTGGATTCACTCTCGTTGAGATTGTTATTGTACTTATGATCATAGGGATTGCATCCGGACTTGTCGGTATCTGGATAAACAGGGGATCAGGCAATCTTGAGATAAGGAAATTTACTAAAGAACTGTCGGCGGTCCTCAGACACGCCAGAACTCGTGCAGTGTCTGAAAAGAAGATTTACTGTTTAGTAATTGATAAAGAAGAGCAAAAATACAGATTGTACGTTGAGGATACGGATTACAAGAACATAAAGATCGTAATGGACAAGCCTATTCCGGAAGTAATGCAAATGACTTTGCAGGATAGTGATGAGGAATCTTCCCATATAGAATTTTTCCCAAGGGGGAATTCCACCGGAGGCGTTATTAAAATTATGCACGAAAATGGCAAGACCTATTTCCTGAACATAAATAGAATAACCGGAAAGGTGGATGTGGAGACAGAACAATGAAGTATCCTTCATCCTCAGGATTCACTCTCCTTGAGATAATTGTGGCCATGGCCATTTTAGGTATAAGCCTTGTCCTGGTCATGCAGCTTTTTTCAGCCGGATTGAAATCTGCCAAGGCATCCTGTGATTACACAATAGCGATTGTCCATGCGAAAGATAAAATGGAAGAATTATCTGAGTCTCTGGTTAATGACAGCGGTCAATTTGAAGACGGCTTTAGATGGGAGACGGAGATACAGGATTATAAAGAACTTGAAGAATCAAGTTATAAATTAAAGAAGTTAAAAGTAAACATTTTATGGCCCGAAGCGCTTAAAGGACAGAAATCAATTGGACTGGTAAGTTTGAAAATAGAGCAGGGTGAAGAGAAACTATGAAAAAAGAAAGGCCGGCTTCATCTTCGGGGTTTACGCTTCTTGAGCTTATAATAGCGCTTACTATTTTGACTATGGTTATTATGATTATCGGCAACGGCTTTCGACTCGGTATGAATGCCTGGGAAAAAGGTGAAAATGAAACGCTCTGGACCCAGAGATTCAGGGTATTGTCGGGCTTGCTGTCGCAGCAGATTAAATCAGCTTATCCATATGAAATGGAGATTGATGAAGAGAAGGTTGTTGTATTCCAGGGGAAAGCGGATTCTATAATGTTTGTAACTACATTAACTGATTCATCTTATGGCGGATTTAAATGGGTAAGGTATTCTCATAAGGACAGAACTCTATTACTTAAAGAAGGCCTGCTGCCTGATAAGGAATTAATTGAAAAGATTTCCGGTAACGAAGAGATTGTTGATACGGAAATAGAAGAGATTAAATTTTCATTTTATTCACCTGAAGAAGGAGAGTGGAAAGATTCCTGGGATTACGGCAAGACACTCCCCGGAGCTGTCAGGGTCAAGATATCTTATTTTGAGCCGTTTCTAATTACTATACCTATGGGTTTAGCGAAAGAAGAGGAAAAGAGTGCAAGTTAGATCCGTTAAGATATTTAATATAAGTATCTTTTTCAGAAATGTTTCAAAAAATGAAACGGGCGGGGTAGCGCTTATTCTTGTAGTCTGGATTATGGTTGTTCTTATAGCCATTGCCGGAGAATTCTCTTATTCAATGAGAACAGAGATCAATATCGCGAGGAATTTTAAAGAAGAAGAAGAGGCATATCAGCTGGCCCTTGCCGGAATTGAACAGGCAAAGTTTGAGATCCTGTCTGTAAAGACTAATGAAATTGTCTATCTTAATAAAGATAATGTTCTGGTTTTTGGAAAAAATGAAAAAGAAGATGAAGAACAGCCTGCAAGAAACGACAATCTGGGTAATGGCAGCTTTAAATATGTTATCACCGATGAGGATGGAAAAATAAATATTAATATTGAGTCACTCGAAAGATTGAAATACATCTTTCTTGAAACAGATATTGACAGCGCGGAAGTTGATACAATTGTAGATTCCATTATCGACTGGCGTGATCCAAATGATCTTCACATGTTAAATGGGGCGGAGGAAGATTATTACCAGTCTTTGGAAAAATCCTACAGCTGCAAAGACGGCCCCTTTGGTTCTATAGAAGAGCTTTTGCTTGTGAAAGGGATGAAAGAAGAATATCTATATGGTTCAAAAGAAGAAGCAGATGAAGATGAAGGGAATGTTTACGAAGGTGTTGAAAAGCACCTGACTGTTTATGGTTCAGGTAAGATAAATATTAACACTGCTTCAAATTTAGCGCTCGAAGCAGTGTTCGGTGTTGATATGGCAGGTAATATAAAGAGTCAAAGGGAAACAGGACCAATATTGTCGCCTGTTCAAAATGGGAAGGTATCATCTGAAATCTTTACTGTCATCTCAACAGGGACTAATGCAGATGGTACAATTAAAAGGTCTGTTAAAATGGTAGTCCTGAAAAAAGATAAAGATTTGGAGACACTGTACTGGAATGACAACATTATTTAATAAACTGTTCGGAAAATATCTCGGCATAGAGTTTCAGGAAGATTCTATTGTTATTACATATCTGAAGAATGCTTTCTCCGGTATGACTCTGCTGTCATCTTCGACTTTTCCAGTCAAGTATTCGGAAAATGTCTCTGATGAAGTCAGTGAATATATCAGCCGCCATGGAATAGATGTAAATAAGGTGTTTGTGAGCCTTCCTGATAAATGGGCAATTACGAAGTTTATTGATGTCCCTTCGATGAGAGGAAAAGGGAAGGGGGCGCTTGCTAATTTTATGAAGTTTGAAATAGAGCGTCATATCCCGTTTAATATTGAAGAAGTTGTATATGATTTTAAGGCTATTGACAGAAAGGACAAGAGGAGTTCGGTAGTTTTTGTAGCTGTTCAGAAGGAGAAGATTGATTTAATAAAGGATTATCTTGCAAAACTGTCCATTCAGCCCCATGCCGTCACGATATCGTCTTATGCAGTTCTAAACTCTATTGAGTTAAGTAATGGTTCAGTTGGAGGATGGCGGGATATTATAGGGATTGTGAGGAGGTCGGATGTTTTAGGGAAAAAGGACGAGACCAATATATCTATTTATATCAACAAAACACAAGCGAGTGTTGTAATTACCAGGGATGGTTTCTGTACGTATATGAGATCTTTTACATTTGATATATACCGGACACCGGAGGTAATTTTACCCGAGATTCTGCAATATCTGGCCGAAATTCAGTCTTCGCTGTCGTTAGAGTCTTTTAATAAGCTGTTACTGTCCGGTGAGTCATCATCCATAGAGGCATTGAGAGATGAGCTGGATAAACAGATCAAGCTGAATGTTATTACTGTCAATCAGGTAAAAATTATTTCGGGCAGACTTAAAGGAGCAGAGCTTAACAGCCTGTCCCCTTCAATCGGCGCCTGTTTTACCGGACTGGGAATAGGAACATACAGTATTAATTTGATGCCACATAAAAAAGATTATGCCAACAGGAGAATTGCGCCTTTGACGGCAAAGATATTTCTCATATTGATATTTATTCTCCTTGCTGGGATATTCACAACCGATGCTGTTAAACAGAAGAAGTATCTGGGAAAAATAGAAGAAACCTTAAAGACTAACGAACCTGAAGTCAAAGCGCTGGAAAAGATGTTATCAGATATTAAATTGCTTAAGGAACAAAGCGATTTGCTTTATGATTATAAAAAGAACGAAATTACTCTCGAAATTCTTACTGAACTTGCCGGGATCATGCCGAAAGATACATGGGTAACAAATCTTAATTATAAAGGGACAGATGTGAACGATAAAAAGAAGACGGGCGGGGAATTGATTATCAATGGTTTTGCCGATTCGTCGTCCAATTTAATACCGCTTCTGGAAAATTCTCCTTTTTTTGAAAAAGTTGAATTTGTGGGCCCAATTCAAAAGACAAAGGACAAGGAGCAGTTTAAGCTCAGCGCAAAAATTGTCAGGCCTTCAAGCCAGGAAAGTGAGACTAAATGAACCTGCCGTTTAAGATAAATGAAAGAGAAAAGAGAGTCCTCCTGATCGGTGGAATTGCTGTAATGCTGATAATAGCATTTCATCTCTTCTCCTGGTACGCTGATATTAAAAAAACTGTAAAGGAATTTTCAGATGCCAGGCTTATTATGCTGCAAAAGCAGATAAACAAGATAGCCGAAAAAGATTATTTACAAAAACGATTAAAGTCGGTTGAACAGGAAATTGAGAGGCAGGAAAAGATGCTGCTGCTTGGAAATACACCGCCGGTTGCGGCTGCCGCTCTGCAAAAAATTCTTAAGGACACGGCATCTTCTTTGAATATAGACGTTAAACTTGAACGGACCCTGAATTTGGTTGATGGTCAATTTTATCTCAGCATTCCCGTTGAAATAGGGTTTACATCTACTACAAAGGAATTGAAAGAACTCCTTGTTCAACTTCGCAAATCACCTTTTCTGCTTACTATATCCGAGATTAAAGTAAGGGTCACAAATATAAGCAAGCCTGATGAGATATATACGACCCTGGTTGTAACAGGCTTTATTAAAAAGCCTTCAGAAAAGGCAGCTGACAAGAAAGAGGCAAAGAGTGATACGTAATTATTTTTTAATAAATCTCCTTCTCATTGCGATCATAGGCGCTCTTGGCTTAAAACTATACAAAGTCATTACCTATTCAGTGGAGATACCTTCGGAAGTCAGCGTCAGGGAGGTCCGGAAAGATGATATTGATGTTATTCACAAAGACAAAACTGTAAGCGAGGGTGAGTTTGATCCAATATCAAAGCTGGATATATTCAGGCCGTCAAGATCAGAGTTCGATAAAGAGAATAAAAAAGAAGATAATGCCCCGCCGAAAAGTCCGCCAAAGCTCTTTGGGACCATTATCTTAAATGAAAAGAAAACGGCAATCCTTGAGGACCCTGATACAAAGACGACAAAGATTTATCGTATAAATGATGTCATTGCCGGCTATAAGGTTTTGGAAATACTTGTAGACAAGGTCGTACTTTCAGTAGACGGAAATAATATTGAAGTAAGGTTAAGAGATGCTAAAGGCATCACGCCGGCAAACAGGCCGGCAGTAAGGCCGGGAGTCAGGCCGGCTCCAGCGGTCCCGCGCCAGGTAATAAATAATCCACAGATCCAGCCCCAGGTTGAAAATAGCATACCGGTCCAGCGCCGCCCGAGGCCTGTGCCTCCCAGAACGAGACCAGAGAGAGTTATACCACCCCCGGCTGAGAAAAACATTGAGCCCCCGGAAATGCCCGCAGGCATTGAAGATATGGAACATGGGGTGGAGCAGCAATGATCTTTATGCATACTAGTCACAAAAGTGTTTACAGGTTTAGGCTCATAAAGTTGTAATGGCAGGTCCTGGAATTGACATTTTGAATGCATTAAGTGTGAATAGAAGATAATGCTCGACAATATTAACAATGAGTTAAACTCTCTTAAAAAACTCAAAGAAGTTTTATTGAGCTTTCTTAAAGGCGAGGATGTAAAGGTTGTGCTGTTCGGTTCCCGGGCAAGAGGGGATTTTGTAAGCACTTCGGATATCGATGTCGGCATAATCATAGGGGAGTCGGTTGACAGAAAAAAAATAATTCTATTGCGTGAATATATAGAGGAACTGAATATTCCATACAAGGTGGAAATTGTAGACTTCTCTATGGTGTCAGAGGAGTTTAAACAAATGGCTTTGAAGGAGGCAGTGGTATGGAAAGATTAGAAATCAGATATGAGGATGCGAAAAGGGCGATCGGGACATTAAATGACATACTGCAGGAATCATTTTCCACCATTGTCAGGGATGCAGCCATACAACGATTTGAATACACCTTTGAGTCATTCTGGAAATTTATCAAAGAATACTTGAGGATTAAAGAGGGAATAATATCTAATTCACCAAAGTCCTGTTTCAGAGAAGTATTTACTGTAGGCATGATCAATGAAGATGAGACTATTAAACTTCTTGAAATGACTGATGACAGGAATATGACATCACATACCTATAAAGAAGAGGTTGCTCAGATTATATATGGAAAGCTGCAAGAGTATAGTAGATTAATGGAAGATATAACAGGGCGTTTTAAGATATAAATTTTATGATATTTCTATCCCCAGCGACTTGATTTTTCTGTGGAGGTTGCTTCTCTCGATTTCCAGCTCTTCAGCTGTCTTTGAAATATTCAGGTTATTTTCCTGAAGCTTTTTCAGAATGAACTCTTTCTCAAAATGCTCACGCGCCTCTCTTAATGTTTTGTAAGAGGCATAATCAGTTCTTGTTACCCTGACGGGCTGGACTTCTTTTACGTCGATGATTTCCGAAGGGTTCATGATTACAAGGCGTTCAATAGTATTCTTAAGCTCCCTGACATTTCCGGGCCAGTTATATTCCATTAAAGTATGTAATGTTGTTTTGCTTACTCTTTTTTTCTTCTGTCCGTATTGCCGGGCAAGGTTTTCAAGGAAGTATTCAACAAGAAATGGGATATCGCTTTTTCTTTCCCTGAGCGGAGGGACATTAATTGGAATAACATTTAATCTGAAATACAGGTCTTCCCTGAAATTTCCGTTTTGTATCTCTTCATCGAGGTCTTTGTTTGTAGCAGCGATTATCCTTACATCCACCTTTATTTTTCTGCTGCCCCCGACCCTCTGAAACTCCTGCGTCTCGATTATTCTCAGCACCTTTGCCTGAGTCACAAGTGACATATCACCAATTTCATCAAGGAATAAAGTTCCTTCGTGCGCGAGTTCAAACTTTCCTTTTTTACTTTCAAAGGCCCCGGTAAAAGAACCCTTTTCATGACCGAAGAGCTCACTCTCAATAAGCTCATGAGGAATCGCCGCGCAATTTACTTCTATGAAACTGTTATTTTTCCTGTCACTTCCATCATGCAGCGCCCTTGCAACGAGTTCCTTGCCTGATCCGCTTTCACCAAAAATCAGGACCCTGCCTTGAGATGCGGCCGCTTTTGATATCCTGTCCTTGAGCTCAACTATTTTATGGTTATCTCCGATAATTTCAAATTGTTGAGATATGCTGCTTTTTAATACAATATTTTCTTTCTCGAGACGCTGCTTCTCAAGGGCCCTTCTGGTAATAATCAAGACCCTGTCAAGGGACAAGGGTTTTTCGAGAAAGTCATACGCTCCGAGTTTGATGGCATGAACGGCTGTATCTATGTTGCTGTGGCCGGAAATCATTATTACGCAGACATCCGCATTGTTTTTTCGAAGTTTCTTCAGAGTTTCTATGCCGTCCATACCCGGCATCCACACATCAAGAAGTATAATATCCGGAGGAGTTTCAGAGCATTTGACCAGCGCGCTTTCGCCGGATGATGCCGTGATTACCTGATGTCCTTCGTCCTCAAGAATGCCTGATAACGTATCAAGTATACTTTCCTCGTCATCAACCACCATTATCGTTGCTTTTGATATTTTAGCCATAATTAATTTACTCTTCTGAAATTATACCCTATGTAATAGATTTTATGGTTTGTCCGTTTTTAAATACTAGCCCACAGGCAGCTCAATAATGAACTGTGTCCCTTTAGGCTCGTTATCCCGCACTCTTATATATCCTCTATGCTTTGATATTATGCTGTTCACTATTGCAAGTCCAAGGCCTGTGCCTTCCTTCCTGGTTGAAAAATAGGGGAAAAAGAGTTTGTCTTTATCTTCTTCTTTTATCCCGGTGCCTTCATCTATAACTTCTATTCTTATAAGGTCCATGGCAGGATCATAGAGGGCATTCAAGCGTATCTTATCGGTTTTGGCCTGTACAGCATTGTCTATGAGATTTATTAAAGCCATTTTTATTTGTTTTTTATCGATCTCGATTTCAGGTATATCCGGACTCAGAGAAGGGATTATCTCAACTTCTTTTAAATTACTGTAAAGCTCAACGACTTCTTCTATAATTGATCTGATATTGGTAGGCTCCAGGGTGATTTTAGGCATCTTGCCAAACCTTGAAAATTCATCCACAAGGGACCTGAGGCTGTTGACTTCCTGCACTATTGTCCTGGTTGACCTGTTCAGGACGTCTTCAAAATCCGGGGACTTTTCATTCCATTTTTTCAAAAGCCTTTCAGCGGAGAGTCTTATCGGAGTCAGAGGATTTTTAATTTCATGAGCGATCCTTTTTGCAACTTCCTGCCATGCGAGCGCTCTCTGCGCCATTATGACTTCAGTGAGATTATCAAAAACCGTAAGGGTGCCGACAAATTTATTTGAAGAGTCTTTGATAATAGTCGTATAAACTCTCAGGTCCGTCGGTCTGCCGTTTAAGTATATATGGATTTCTTTTTCCACTGCTCCAAATCCTTTATCGCTGAGATGCCTGACCATCGAACTGAGCTCATCGGAATTGAGCTTCTCTAATAGTTCTTTGTAGCTCAGGCCCTCTAAGGCGCTTCGTTCAATGTTTAACAGGGAACAGGCCGCGTTATTCAGTGTGATTATCCTCCCTGTACGGTCGAAAAAGATAACTCCGGTATTGATGCTTTCGAGGATTGATTCCATGCTGAGTCTTCTGCGGTCGGATTCTTTATAGGCTTTTTCCAGGGACTGATTGCTTTCCTGTAAATCGTCAAGCATTTTGTTGAATGAATCGATCAATAAACCTATTTCATCATCTCTTTTGAGGTTAATTCTGAAATCCAGATCGCCGTGCGCAACGGTTTTAGTTGCCTCTGCAAGAGTTTGAATGGGAACGGTTATCCCCCTGGCAATACGCAGTGATACCCACAATGCGAGAAAGATAATCAGTAAGGCGGCTACCGTAAGCACTGAGAAGTATATAAATCTAATCGGATTTTGCTGCGCCTTGATCTGTACGTATTCATTAAATGCATTTTGAATTGATTCCATTTTCACTACAACATCTCGCGGAATGATTGTTTCAACAACTACAACCCCTGTAATCCTGCCGCTTTCCTTAACCGGCGAGGCGGCTTTTATAATATCTCCTTTGTCTGTCTCTTCGATGTCCGTACCGGCGCTGTCATTAAAGGCGTCATCAACTAAGCGGGAACCGTCAGATCGTTTGAGCAGATAACTGTTATAATTTTTCGGCACGGTTTCCGTATGCTCGCTGCCATTCAACAGACTTTTATTTGATGCAAGGAGCTTTGCATAACTTTTGGCGTTTTGACGTTCCTTAAAATACAGGGCCCTGGCTATGTCCATAGATTCGTATATGGGCTTTTGGACTTCCAGTGAAAACCATGTATCAATGGAATTGTTTATCAATTGGTTAGAAAGGAAGAAAAGAAAGGCTGACGGTATGAGAACAAGACCGAGAAAGGAAACAACAAGTTTTGTCCTGAATTTGGAGCCTATTGCCTTACGTTTCTTCTCCGTATACAGATGAACAAGATTTCGACCTACGAAAAAAATCAGCAGCAGTACGTATAACACAAGATTTACAATTATAAAAATGAAGCCTATTTTTATCAGAAGGGGGCCATGTTCAATCCCGAGATAATTTAATACGACCCCGGTGATTATGATTGCTATAATGCTGATAATGAAGAGGCCGAGAAGCGCCCTGAGATTTCTCATTGCCTGTCCCCTATGATAAACGGTACGGATTCTTTTGCCAGAGTCATCTCAACTTCGGGAATAAAATGCATTAAAAACCCTAATAACGGTAATTGTTCCAGACTTTTTGATTCAACAACTATTCTAATGTAATAATTGCCGGGTTCAAGTTCTTTTACATTAGCGAGATTTATGCTGCCGGCGGTAAAAATCCAGTCTTTCATTGAATTGTAATCCTTGAAATGTTTTTCGCTGCGGATGACCCCGTCGTAATATGTAGCCCGGTATTGTTCCCTTAGATTGTCATACCTTATAACCTTTGCGATCCTTTTTGATACTACAAACTCATCCGGCCAGAACCTCCAGACTCTCAGAAGTTCTACAGTGAATATAATCTCTTTTTCAATCCCCGATTTTATATGCGTCTCAAGTTCTGTGATGTTGTCGATGTAAAGATTAACAATAATATTATTATTTATGATTTCCATTTCAGGCCCCATAATCCGGGGGGTTACAGCAGCTGCGTACGGGGCAGTAAAGAAAAAACTTATGACTGAGATGAGGATAATAAGTTGTTTTTTCATTTGCTTTTTGACAATATATAAAAAATTAATTTTGATTATAACATAGTATTAGCTGTAAGCTGTTAACTATAAGCTATAGGCTTTGAAAGGAGGGATCATGGAGCTTAAGACTGTAAAAATTGAAATACCCGATGGGTGTAACATTATACTGGGCCAAACACACTTTATAAAAACGGTAGAAGACTTATATGAAATTCTTGCCACCAATATTCCCCAGGCTAAATTCGGCATAGCATTTACGGAAGCTTCGGGCCCCTGTCTGATAAGGCATGAAGGGAATGAACCTGCGTTAGTCGACGCCTGTGTTATGAATCTTGAGAGAATCGGCGCAGGTCATGTATTCCTGATTATCATGAAAGGCGGCTTTCCAATTAATGTGCTCAATGCCATAAAGAACTGTCAGGAAGTTTGCGGTATTTATTGTGCAACGGCAAATCCTGTAGAGGTAGTTGTTGCAGAGACAGAACTGGGGAAGGGGATACTCGGGGTAATAGACGGCTTTTCTCCGAAAGGGGTGGAAACTGATTCTGATAAAGGGCAAAGAAAAGAGTTTTTGAGGATGATAGGGTATAAATTATAAATTAATTCCAATAAATTATTCAGAAGGGCACTGAGATGAGGCGCTTCTGATTGTTAAAACGAAGTTTTGTTATAATTAAACCATAATGGCATTTAGATTTTTTAAAAAGAAACCAGAAAACATTCTTCCGGGAAGAGTATCAACAGACAAAGAGGAACTCTTTTGTTACGGGTTTGATGCCTCCTCTACCGAAGGCGCTCCGTCAGCAGTCGTAAGACCTGTCAATACTGAAGAAGTTTCAGAAGTGGCGGCATTTGCCTTTAATAATGATACTCCAATTGTCCCGAGAGGCGCGGGCACCGGAATGACGGGCGGCGCTGTGCCTTTAAAGGGCGCTGTAATTCTTTCTCTTGAGGGAATGAACAGGATCATTGATATCGATGCAAAAAATATGGTTGCAATTGTTGAGCCCGGAGTAATTAATTCTCATTTACAGGAAAGACTGGAGGATGTGGACCTTTTTTATCCGCCCGACCCTGCAAGTATGAAATTTTGTACATTAGGCGGGAACGTTGCTGAAAATGCCGGAGGTCCCAGGGCCATAAAGTATGGAGTGACAAAAGACTATGTGCTTGGCCTTGAAACAGTTTTACCGGACGGCAGAGTTTTAATGACAGGAGGAAGAACATTTAAGGGCGTTGTCGGGTATGACCTGACGAGGCTTCTTGTAGGTTCTGAAGGGACACTTGGGATCATAACAAAGATATTTCTAAAGGTACTGCCGATGCCTGAAGCGACGGTCACCTTATTATGTACATTTTCTCATCTCGACGATGCCGCGCAGACCGTCAGTAAAATCACCTCTTCTTCAATAATTCCCAGAACCCTTGAATTCATGGACCATGAATCGATTCTTGCCGTAGAAAATTACAAATCTTTCGGGCTCCCCGTCAATGCTGAAGCTCTACTGTTGATTGAGGTTGACGGACCGCACGCCGCAGTATCGGAAGAAGCTGAAAAAATCGCATCCATTTGTAATTCTTTTAACGGAAATGTAAGCATTGCCGAAGACATGTTTTCAAAACAGCGTATATGGGAGGCGAGGAGGGCGATATCGCCGGCCCTTTACCATATAAGGCCGACAAAGATAAACGAAGACATTGTCGTTCCCCGCGGGAGGATCCCTGAAATGCTTCGGGCGTTAAGAGAAATTGCTGAAAAAAACAAACTGATAATAGCAAACTTCGGCCATGCCGGTGATGGAAATATTCATGTGAATATTATGACAGATAAAAATGACGTTGAGGAGTATGGAAGGGCCAAAGATTCTGTTAAGGATATTTTTGAAGCTACACTTAAATTGAATGGGACCATCTCCGGTGAACATGGTGTCGGGCTTACAAAAAAACAGTTTGTGGGCATGGAGCTGTCAGACGTGAGTATTGAGATTATGAAAAAAATCAAGAATGTCTTTGACCCGAAAGGAATACTCAATCCCGGAAAGATATTCCCGCCTGATTGATAATTGAATAATGCCTGTTACGTTGATAAGACATTAATAATCAACAATAATTATTCAGCAAACAAAAATATTTTTTTTAACTTTGAATTTTCACGGTGGTTGAGCTACAATATCTGATTAATTCGGTCCAGAAATATTCAGAATAAAATATTAAAAAATATAGGAGCGTGTAAAAATGAAAATTATATTAAAAGAAGACGTAAAAGATCTCGGTGAAATAGGCGCCATCGTAAACGTGAAGAAAGGATACGGGAGAAATTATCTTATACCGAGGAATCTTGCAGTAGAAGCAAACCTGAAAAACATAAAACAGTTTGAACACGAGAAAAGAATTATCCTTGTAAAAGCCAAAAAGGTCAAACAATCAGCGGAGGATCTGGCGGGACAACTGTCCGGGATGACTCTCAGTATAGAGGCCCAGGCAGGGGAAGAAGATAAACTGTTCGGTTCCGTGACCTCAAAAGACATAGCTGAAGCAATTGCCAAACAGGGAGTCGAAATAGACAAACGCAAGATACTTCTTGAAGAGCCGATAAAACGTCTCGGGACATATGAAGTAACTGTTAAAGTATTTCATGATGTGACAGCTTCTGTAAAAGTTGAAGTTAAGAAAGCCATTTCAGCAGAAGCTTAGGAAGATATTCAATGATAGAATCCCTCCGGAATAAGAAGGGGATGGAAGGCGGTTCATTCAAACCGCTGACCAGCCTTGATCGTCTGCCGCCCCAGAATATTGAAGCTGAGCAATCGGTCCTCGGTGCTGTGCTGCTTGAAAACGAAGCAATTGCATCTGCGATAGAGCATCTGACGCCGGGCGACTTTTATAAAGATGCCCATAAAAAGATATTTATTGCGATGCTTGAACTTTATGAAAAGAACGAGCCGATTGACTTAATCACACTTACGGAGCTGTTGAACCGGAAAGAGCAGATTGAAGAAGTGGGGGGGGCCTCTTATTTAAGCTCAATTGTAAATCTGGTGCCGACATCTGCAAATGTAAAATACCATGCCAAAATAGTTAAAGAAAAGGCCATTTTGAGAAATCTCATTTCTACTGCTACGGAAATTGTAACAATAAGTTATGACACCAATCGGGATGTACATGAACTTCTGGACCTGGCAGAAACTAAGATTTTTAATATTTCGGAAAAGGCGGTCAGGCAGACATATGTCCACATAAAGAGCGTAGTAAAAGATACTATTGAGCTTGTTGACAGGCTTTTTGACAAGAAGGAGCGTATAACAGGTCTGGCAACAGGCTTTGACGAACTTGATGAGGCCACAACAGGCTTTCATCCCGGAGATTTAGTAGTAATTGGAGCGAGGCCCGGAATGGGGAAGACCGCTTTCTGCCTGAATATTGTCGCACATGCTGCTATTGAAGAGAAAGATACGATAGCTGTTTTCAGCCTTGAAATGACGAAAGAGCAGCTTGTCTTGAGGATGTTGTGCGCTGAGGCGGAAGTTGATTCAAAGGCCGTGCGTTCAGGATATCACAGCAAGGAAGATTACAGAAAACTCGTTAACGCAGCAGGCAAGCTTTCTGAGGCAAAGATATATATAGACGATTCATTTAATTCAATACTTGATATCAGGGCAAAGTCAAGAAGGCTGAAGGCGGAACATGGGTTAAACCTGATCGTAATCGATTATTTACAGCTTATGAGCGGATCTAATTCAAATATTGCCAGAGAACAGGTCATTTCTGATATTTCGCGTTCATTGAAAGCCCTTGCAAAAGACTTGTCTGTACCCGTTATTGTTATCAGTCAGCTTAACAGGAGTTGTGAAATGAGGGGTGAAAAAAAGAACCCGATGATTGCCGACTTAAGAGAGTCAGGCGCAATAGAGCAGGATGCTGATACAATATTATTTCTTTACAGGGATGAATATTATAAAAAACAGGATTCACAGAAGAAAGGGATTGCTGAACTGGATATAGCAAAGCAGAGGAACGGACCGACAAAGGTAGTTGAACTTGCATTTATGGAAAAATTTACGAAGTTTAAAAATCTTGCCGATAATGAGTATCATGAGTATTGATAATAGTTAAACATTATCTGTGAATTGGATTGCCGAATCATGGATAATTTAAATGTATTTGCAGGGTGATAATATGATACGACAACCTGCCGTAGCCGGACAATTCTATGAAGCTTCTCCTTCAAAACTCACCAGTCAAGTAGACGATTATATTGAAGCCGATGTTAAAAAAGAACATGCAATAGGCTTAGTCTCCCCTCATGCAGGTCTGATGTATTCCGGCAGAGTTGCCGGCGCCGTGTATTCAAGAATTAAAATCCCCCGCACTTTTATATTGATAGGTCCCAACCATACCGGTTTTGGCAGTCCCGTCTCAATCATGTCGTCCGGTGTCTGGCAAATGCCAACCGGAAAATTAAAGATTAATGAAGATCTTGCCGGGAAGCTGACAACTCATTCCGCAGTTATCACAGATGATAGTCTTGCCCATCAGATGGAACATTCTCTTGAGGTACAGCTTCCGTTTATTCTCCGTTTTTCTTCTGATGTTACTATAGTCCCCATTACAATGATGCCGGTCTCCCTGGACATATGCAGAGCGGTTGGAGAAGCCTTGGCGTCTGTAGTGAATGATTCGGATTACACCGTAACAATTATAGCGAGTTCTGACATGAGCCATTATGTATCAGATTCAGCAGCGAGGAAAAAAGACAAGAAGGCGATTGACAGAATAACAGCGCTGGATCCTGTGGGGCTTTATAAGACCGTTAAGGAAGAAGATATCAGTATGTGCGGTGTAATTCCTGTGACTACAATGCTTTTTGCCGCTAATAAACTTGGCGCTTCACAAGCCACTCTTGTAAAGTACATGACATCAGGAGAAGTAAGCGGTGATTATGATTATGTAGTCGGCTATGCCGGGCTTATTGTAAGGTAGGATTTTAATCACATTGTGCTCCGGGGGACGCTTGTCGCACCCCCCTTCGCAGACGAAAACAGATTGCTCTTTGCACACGAAAGCGAAGCAACTTATTCTTAGTGGCAGCCCCCTGTTCTTGTACATTCGCACTGATTACCAGCTCCTCTCAAAGCTTTTTGTTTCGTTTCCTCATCAAAGGGGATTGCCGGCTTACTCGGTACCCCGAATGACGAAGTTGCCTTGTGACAGGGCTGGCACAAGACTTCGGCATTATCCAACCCATTGCCTCCGTCTTTTCTTTTGTGATGAACATCCAGATCCCTTGTTCTTATACATCTTGCCATTTCGATTCACCTCCTTTCTTCTTATGCTGTTTATCATGCAAACACATAGAGCAAGGCCCGTGCCAGTTCTGAAATTAATGGGAACGTCAGAAGTCCAAACGAGAAACTTATCGACGTATAAGCAGTTTTTTAAGATTTAAGTTGTCTTTGAAGATTTATGGAGATGCTGATTAGGATAAAACATAAATAATAATTTATCTTGTAAATCACAAATTAATTTGTATAATAAACGCTATGGCTCTTAATGTTCTCTTTGCATGGATAGGTAAAACCGATTTGAATGCCTCAGAGGGGAAACTCGGTAATGAATTAGGGCCGATTGGGCAAGCTATCACAGAACGTAGCTTTGACCAAATCGTTCTGCTTTGCAATTATAAAAAAGAAGAGGAGAAGCACTTTATTAATTGGCTCAAGACAAAGACCTCTGCGCCTATACATAATAGACATTATGAATTAAGCAGCCCGACAAATTATCAGGAAATTTATGAAGCGGTTGTCTCCTCAATTAATGATGTAAAGAAGAAGTTCGGCTCCAATGAGATTCTGTCTACCTATCATATAAGTCCAGGTACTCCCTCAATGGCAGCAGTATGGATTATAGTTGCAAAGACGAGATTCCCGGCAGAACTCATTGAGTCATCAAAAGAACATGGAGTAAAAACTGTTTCCGTACCATTTGATATATCGGCTGATTTCATTCCTGATCTCCTCAGGTATTCTGATAAAAAGTTGAAGGATTTAAGTGAAGGGGCAGCTCCTGAGTCACCTGAATTTGATGATATTATTTATAGAAGTAAGGTTATGAAACGAATCATTGAGAAGGCAAACAAGATAGCTCCGCGTTCTGTGCCGGTTCTTATTGAAGGCGAATCCGGAACAGGCAAGGAACTGATTGCTCGTGCCATTCATATGGCAAGCCCTCGTAAAGAGAAACCCTTTGTTGCCGTTAACTGTGGGGCATTGCCGTCAAACCTTGTTGAATCTGAACTTTTCGGACATGAAAAAGGGGCTTTCACAGGAGCCTCCGCCAAGAAAATAGGATACTTTGAGGCTGCAAATGGAGGGTCTTTCTTCCTTGATGAAATTGGCGAACTTCCATTGACTGCTCAGGTAAAATTATTGAGGGCCTTGCAGACAGGAGAGATAACAAGAATTGGCGGAACGCAAGCCATTAAGATTGATGTAAGAATTATTGCAGCTACTAATCGGACTCTTATAGAGGAGGTCGCCGCTGAACGGTTCAGGTCTGATCTGTACTATAGATTAGCAGTGGCAATCTTGAAGCTTCCTCCTGTTAGAGAGCGATCAGGGGACATCAGCCTTTTAATAGATAAACTGATGGACCAAATTAATAAGGAAAGTGAAACAGAACCAGGTTATAAACATAAGAAACTTTCTGCTTCTGCAAGAAATCTTCTGATTTCTTACCCATGGCCGGGGAATGTAAGAGAGATCCTCAACGCACTTCGCAGGGCTGCGATCTGGGCAGACAGCACGGTCATAAACGAAGAAGATATTCGTGAAGCTCTTTTACCATTGCCTGTAAAGAAAGACAAGATATTGCATTTACCCATTGGAGAAGGCTTTAATATTCAGGAAGTTATTGCAACTACAGCGCAACATTACATCAAGAGGGCGCTTGAAGAAGCGCGTGGTAATAAAACAAAAGCTGCAAAACTTGTCGGACTGCCGAATTACCAGACTTTTACAAACTGGATGAAGAAATATGGAGTTGAGGAGTAGTGGCATAATGTTTGCAATTCATCTGCTATTGTGGGAACGATTAATATGATATCCACCAATTTCGAGATTCTGCGGAATAGCGCATCCGAGCTTGCTGACCTCGCCGGCTTTGCAGAGCAGTACGTCTATCAGGACCCTTCAAGCTGTTTGGTCAAGCTTCGCTCGTTCATCGAGAGGATGGTCACACGTATCTATACAAAAGCAGGCCTTCCGAGACTATACCAGCCGAATCTTCTGGACCTTATTAGAAATGACTCATTCCGTGCGATGGTCCCTCCTGTCGTACTCGACAAGTTCCATAGTATCCGCATTCATGGCAATAAGGCAGCTCATGGTGATCCGCAGACTAAAGAAAAGTCGCTCTGGCTTCTTAAGGAGGCTTTCGATCTTGCATGCTGGTTCTACATCGTTATCGAAAATGGAAGCAAGAATGATTGTCCCGCTTATCAGGAGATAGCGCTTCCAGAAACAGAAGGCACAGATAAACCTGCAACAACTTCGCGCAGAGACCTTCTGGAAAAGCTTGCATCTCAAGAGGCCCGGCTTCAAGAACTTCTCCAGGAGCTGGAAGTCAAGCAGGCAGCTATTAAGATAGCTGCGCAGAAACCTGAAGACCTGCTGGCTCTTACTACTGCCGGAAAGCAGGCTGCCGATGTTTTGTCCTTTAACGAGGAAACGACAAGGAAGCGGCTTATTGATAGTATGCTGGCAGATGCCGGTTGGGATTCCACAGCAGATTGGAAAAAGGCCGGAATCGTTAGGGAGGATGAAGTTCCCTATCAGCCCACTCAATCAGGAATCGGGTATGCTGACTATGAACTGACGGACGACAACGGTAAGCCTTTGGCGGTAATCGAGGCAAAAAGGACTGCCGTTGATCCTAATATAGGACGCAAACAAGCTCAACTATATGCTGACGGACTTGAGAAAAAATATGCCCAACGGCCGGTTATTTTTTATACGAATGGATTTGAGCATTGGATATGGGATGATTCACAGAATTATCCGCCGCGACAGATACAGGGCTTTTACTCTAAGGATAGCCTTCAATATCTTGTCCAGCAAAGAAGAACTAAAGTGCTTCTCGATACTCTCTCACCAAGGTTGGAAATCGTTGACCGCCTCTATCAGCTTGAGGCTGTCAAACGTGTTTGTGAACGATTTGGCAATGGATATCGTAAGGCGCTTCTTGTGCAGGCATCCGGCACAGGCAAGACCCGGGTGGCTATCGCGCTTACTGACCTTCTCATCCGCGCTGGATGGGTAAAAAGGATACTTTTCCTCTGCGACCGCAAGGAGCTTCGCAAACAGGCGAAGAATGTTTTTAATGATTACATCAACGAGCCTCTTACTATCGTTCGGGCTGGTACAGCCAAAGACCGCACCAAGCGGATTTATCTGGCAACCTATCCGGCTATGATGAGGATATTTGAGACCTTTGACGTCGGCTTCTTTGACCTTATAATTGCCGATGAATCTCATCGTAGTATCTATAACCGGTATCGCGACCTCTTTGTCTATTTTGATTGCCTCCAGATCGGCCTGACCGCTACACCGGTTCAATATGTCGCCAGGAATACCTATCGGCTTTTCGATTGTGAAGACAGACTTCCGACCGCCTATTATTCACTGGAGCGAGCAGTGGAAGAAGAGCATCTGGTTCCTTATGAGGTGTTCACACACACTACGAACTTTCTCCGCAGCGGGATAAAGTACTCACAGCTTTCCGACGAGCAGAGGCAGCAATTAGAGGAGGACGGCGAAGAGCCGGAGTCTTTTGATTACGAAGCGCCGGAGATTGACCGGCAGATATTCAATAAGGACACTAACAGGGCTATTCTTCGCAACCTCATGGAAAACGGTTTGCGTGAAGCAACCGGCCAGCATCCGGGCAAAAGCATTATCTTTGCGCGAAATCATAAACACGCCATACTTCTTGCCGAACTCTTTGACGAGATGTATCCGCAGTATGGCGGTTCTTTTTGCCAGGTGATTGATAATTACGATTCCAGAGCTGAGCAGCTTATAGACGACTTCAAGGGCCATGGGAACAACAAGGACCTGACTATAGCCATATCAGTGGACATGCTCGATACCGGCATCGACATCCCTGAGATCGTGAATCTTGTCTTTGCCAAGCCGGTAAAGTCCCGCGTCAAATTCTGGCAGATGATCGGACGCGGC
This sequence comes from uncultured Nitrospiraceae bacterium, assembly GCA_964393845.1. GTDB lineage: Bacteria > Nitrospirota > Thermodesulfovibrionia > UBA6902 > UBA6902 > UBA6902. The sequence goes on along the minus strand of CAYMUX010000032.1, from coordinate 3,424 downwards.
ACCCGACTTTGTAAAGACCTCTTCGGTCCTGGCAAGGACAAGACCAAGTTCCGAATCTTCGACCATTGGGGGAATTTTGAATATTTCGAAGAGAACAGACCGGAGGCAGAGCCGACCGTAACCAAGTCTCTCATGCAGAGACTTTTTGAGGCTCGTATTGACCTGGCGGAATTAGCGCTGACAAAACATGAAATGGATGTTCATAAGCAGACTGTTTTATTGATAGGTCAGGATTTAAACAGTCTGCCGGAGAAGACCATTGCTGTGCGTGAGAGATGGAAAGAAAAGCGAAGCGTATCCCGGCCTGAAGTTCTTGAACAATTTGCGCCCGCAACTGTAGTGGTTCTGCGTAATGACATGGCTCCACTCATGCAGTGGGTGAATCTTGCCGGGCCTGCTGACGCTTATGGATTCGACCTTTTGATTGCCCGGATGCAGACAGAGCTTCTGCGCGGAAGCGGTAGGTTTGCAGACCTGAAGGACCGGTTTCTTAACTGGATGAGCGAGCTTATTCTCCATCTCAATCCAGTCAGGGAGCGGGCTGCTACTCTAAAAGCGGTCAAAGCAACCGACTTCTGGGATAATGTCAGCATAACAAAGCTTGAAGAGGTACGGAAAGAGTTGCGCGGTATCATGCATCATCGTCAGAAGGATACAACACATTCATTTCCGCCCAAGGTGGTTGATGTGACTGACGGTGACATAGAATTTGTTCACAGGACATCCAACCTTCGGGAGATCGATGCATCGGTCTACAAAAAACAGGTGGAAGAAGCCCTCCGCAGTCTTTTTCAATCCAACTCCACTTTGCAGAAAATCCGCGCAGGGCAGCCGGTGACAGAGGGCGATTTGAGCACTCTTTGCTCACTCGTGCTCACCCAGCATCCGGGAGTAGACCTTGAGCTTCTGAGAGAGTTTTATGATGTGCCAGTTGAGAGATTAATACGCTCCCTTATAGGAATGGACACAGGGCTTGTCAAAAAACAGTTTGCTGGTTTCGTTCAGCGGTATCCTAAGCTCACGGCCGACCAGACGCTGTTTCTCAACCTGCTGCAAAACCATATCGCAAAGTACGGGTCAATAGAACTTGAAAGACTCTACGAGCCCCCTTTCACTTCCATCAACAGCAACGGGCTGGATGGAGCGTTCACCGATGAACAGCAGGTGAATGATCTTTTGAAAATAATTAATACATTTCAATTACCTTTAAATAAGGAGATGACATCTGAATGATTAATAGAGACCTGAAAAGCCGAGTGGATAAGCTCTGGGAAGAATTCTGGACCGGAGGTATTACGAATCCCCTGACGGTCATAGAGCAGATTTCCTTCCTCATGTTTGCGCGGCTTCTTGATATTAATGAAACCCGCAATGAGAAAAAGGCACTACGAAATATACCCTACAAAAAGCTCTTCTCCGAAACAGAGCAGAGTTACCGATGGAGCCGGTTCAAAAATCAGCCTGCTGAAGTAATGCTCCCGCTTGTACGGGACAAGGTATTCCCTCATTTCAAGAGCGTGGCGGTAGAAGGGGCCAAGTTTGGCGAATACATGAAAGATGCTCAATTAATGATAAACAAAGCGAGCCTGCTTGTTTCAGCTGTGATCATGATTGATGAACTTCCCCTTACAGAAGGAGACACAAAGGGCGATCTTTATGAATATCTTCTGAGCAAGCTGACTACGGCGGGCATCAACGGCCAGTTCCGCACCCCGCGCCACGTCATCCGTCTGATGGTAGAGATGCTCGACCCAAGTCTGGAGCATAGCGAGGTAATCGGTGATCCAACCTGCGGTACAGCAGGTTTTTTGGTTGAGGTTATGCACTACATGATGAGGAAATATACATCACCTGAAGGGATCATTGAACATGACGGGGAGAAGGTCTACAGCGGCGACCTGCTGGAGCCATACAGGAAACACATACAGACCAACCTTCTTCATGGCTTTGACTTTGATGTGACCATGCTTCGCATTGCAGCAATGAATCTGCTTTTGCATGGCATAGACGCGCCGGATATCCATTATCAGGATACACTGAGCAGCAACTTCCCTGACCACTTCCCCAAGCATTCGCTGAACTTTTTTGACCTTATATTTGCAAACCCGCCATTTAAGGGAAGCCTCGACTTCGAGGATGTTCAGTCCGCGCTTCTTGCTCAGGTAAAGACCAAAAAGACGGAGCTGCTCTTTGTAGCTCTTATTCTCCGTATGCTAAAGAACGGCGGCCGCTCCGCCACAATCGTGCCTGATGGCGTACTGTTTGGCTCCTCTAAAGCTCATGTTGCCCTTCGGCAAGCACTGGTGGACAATAATCAACTTGAGGCAGTCATCTCCCTGCCGTCCGGAGTCTTCAAGCCTTACGCCGGTGTCTCCACCGGTATCCTGATATTTACAAAGGGAGGTAAGACGGAGAATGTCTTTTTCTACGATGTTCAGGATGACGGCTTCTCTCTCGATGATAAACGTACACAGCTTTATGACAGCACATTTGCAGGTGACCTGCCGGTTTGCCTGTCCCGGTGGAAAGCACGTGATCCACAGAAGGACACCGACAGAACCAACAAGGCTTTTTTTGTCCCTGCTGATGAGATACGGGATAAGAACTATGATCTCTCTCTCAACCGCTACAAAAAGACGGTCTATGAAGAAGTGAAGTATGAGCATCCCAAGATTATCTTAGAAAGGCTCAAGGGGCTGGAGGGTGAGATCATGACGGATATGTCGGAGTTAGAGGAGATGCTGGGGTGACAAAGGTTTCATTATCTGAAGTATATTCTTTACTTGAAAGTGGTAGCCGACCGAAGGGCGGTATCGTTGACGGGGTCGGTGATATTCCCAGCCTTGGAGCCGAGCATTTAGACAGTGACGGTGATTTTAATTTTTTGAAGCTCAAGCTTATTCCAAGAAGTTATTTTTCATCAATGACTAAGGGAATCATCCAAAAGGGTGACATATTGATTGTTAAGGACGGAGCAACAACCGGTAAGGTGAGTTTTGTTGGAGAAGATTTCCCTTACAAAGAAGCTTCAATAAATGAACATGTATTTAGTTTGAGACTTGATGAAAAGAGAGCATTCCCTAAGTATGTTTTTTGGCATTTGCAAAGCAAAAAGGGACAGAGACAGATTCTGCAAGATTTTCGTGGAGCAACTGTCGGCGGCATTTCACGCAGATTTATGGATGAAGTTGAATTCCCCCTCCCCCCTCTCGACGAACAGCGCCGCATCGCAGCTATCATAGACAAAGCTGACGCCATCCGGCAGAAGCGGCAGGAGTCCATCCGCCTGACCGAAGAATTCCTCCGCTCGGTCTTCCTCGACATGTTCGGCGATCCGGTGACGAATCCGAAGGGGTGGGATAAGGTACCTATTAAAGATCTGGGGACTGTCATGACCGGCAATACACCTCCACGTGAAAAGCCA
>CAYMUX010000031.1:0-28959 GCA_964393845.1 uncultured Nitrospiraceae bacterium | reverse complement strand
ACAGCTAATTAAATGCTTAAGATGTATTTTAATTTAATGCCGTTACTATAGAAAAGGGATAGGAGGAACTGAACCCTGGCTCGAAGGTTTGCCAAAGCAACCCTCTGAAAGCGCTAAGTGGGCAAATTATGCTACTAAGGTTAATGAGGAAGTTGAGACTGCCTCCTCTAAATCACCAGAATTCATTGCAACAGGCGAAAGGACTCCTGTTAAAGACGATAGAAAGATAAGTCCTGTTGTAAATACGATATCCACATCAGAAAAGGTTACCTCTGAGGACAGTGAATTAGTCACTCAATACAGTTGGGCTAAAGAGTCCTTGCGGGCAACAATTTCAAATCTCTCCTTTCAAGTCAAGCCTCTTCAAGACGATGATGAGTGGCTTGAACGCACCGTAACATCACTTCGCAATGCCCTCATAGGCTACGGTATGCAGGCCAATCTTATTGATAAGCGCCTTACACCTAACGCCGCGCTAGCTTTTTTCAAGGGATCTGACCTTTTGACTGCGACCAGTGTTACAGCAGTGCGTAGCAAGTTGCTAACGGTTCACTCCTTAGATGTAAAGAATGTAATCCCGGTGCCGGGGAGACTGATAGTGACGGTAGCCCGCCCTGAACGTCAAACGATTTCACTTTTACAGTTATGGAAGAACAGAACTCTTACTGGAAGTCCAGGACAGACGAACCTTAAGCTTGTAATTGGATCAAAGGAGTTCAATGGCGAAATACTTTACCTTGAGCCTGCCATAAAAGATGCTCCTCACACTTTAATAGCGGGAACAACGGGTAGTGGCAAATCCGTACTTGTACAGAATCTTATTCTCGACATCGCCTGCACGAATACCCCAAAACAGGCTCTGATCTATTTGATTGACCCAAAGCTTGGGCTTGATTACTCGGTATTTCAAAATCTGCCTCATCTTATAAATGGAGTCGTTACTGATCAAGCCATAGCTGCTAATTTACTTCAAAGTCTTGTCGAGGTAATGCGAGGACGTATGGCATTAATAGCTGGAAAGGCACCAAATATTATCGAATACAATAAGCTCGTAAGTGAAGTCGATCAAATCCCAATAATATGGGTCATACATGATGAATTTGCAGCATGGATGATTGATGACAACTATAAAGACCTTGTATCGAACATTGTTCAACAGTTAGGGATGATGGCTCGCGCAGCGGGTATATTCTTGATCTTTGCAGCTCAGAGACCAGAGGCAAGAGTGATGACAGCTCAGTTGAGATCCAACTTGGACAACAGGTTAATATTGCGTGTCTCCTCTGAGGCCGATTCAGAAATGGCTTTAGGGGAAAGAGGAGCTGAGCAGCTTCTTGGCAAAGGACATCTTGTTGCAAGATTGCCTGAAGAAAGTGGGTTAACATTTGCTCAGGTGCCGTTGCTGACGAGACAGCAAATGGAAGAGATTGTTAAGGCAATAAATGCGCTTAACGCATAAGTGGACAAAAAGAATAAAAGTGATTGTGTATTACTGTACTTCTATTGGGAAAGTTATTAAAGGTATTCCTCGGTGGTGAGATAAATACTTCCAAGTAGTAAAATCAAGCCCCCAGGAGGGGACTATAAGAGTCAATATGCAGCCAAAAGAAAATTTAAAGGTAGGAGATGAGCTTCAAATTCGAGCTGATCTGACATCTGTCGTGCCACCTGAAGGGGCACTCGAAACAATCTTCTATGTGAAAATTGAAGAGTTGAAAGAGAAGGAGCCTAAGCCGGAGGAGCCAAATGTCCCTCAAATCGGATTGCCCCAAATGGTTCTCGTTTATAAAGATGAAAGGGAGGGAGTTAAAACATGGAGTGATGTCGAGGGCTTAGGCATTCCATTTGACGACGTAGAAATCATGGCGACTTTGACCGATGATAAGGATGAGCTTGATACAATCTTCATCAACATGGACAGCAGTCTCTTACGAACTTACAAATCCAAGTTAGACGGAGATGAGGTGTTACAGATAGCAAATAACAAATATATCTCACAGGTTTATTTTCATACTTTATTTCTGTATTCAATCCTTAAACAAAAGAAGGTGCGCTTTTCATTAGATGATCCGCAGGGTGACAAACCCATGGAATTAGATGACATGCTCCGGGACCTTTTTAAATCGAGCTACGGTGAGTTTCTGCTCAGGTTTGGAGGAACTCAAGAATTAATAGCTGCCATTGATTGATGGTAAGAGTCAGTCTGAAAGGACATTCCTATCGGTAGAAACTGAAAAAGCAACTACAAATTTATAAGGACAAAACCGTAAGGAGGCATTATAATAAGCCTATGGATAAGAAGCAGCATAAGGAGATATATTCATGGCTGTTGTCGCAGATGAAGCAATAGGAGTGCTTGAAAGATTCTTCAAGCTTATAAAGGACGCCAATATACGAATCGAAAGGGCCATCCTGTTCGGCTCATATGCAACAGGTAAAGCACATGAATGGAGCGACATAGATGTTGCCCTCGTCTCCCCAGATTTTTCAGGCATCCGGTTTAATGATGCAAAAATGCTCACCCCCTTCCTGCTCAAGGTAGATTCCCGTATAGAGCTGCATCCTTTCAGACCTGAAGATTTCAACGAAGACGACCTTTTCGCAAGGGAAATAATACGGACTGGAATTGAATTGAAGACAGTTAACAATGATCACGAAGAAGTTTTTAATCAGGAGGTGAGATAAATGCAGCAGACCCTTTTAAAGGTAAAGAATCTGGAGAAGTTCATTCAGAAGCATGGAGATGATATCTTTTTATCTCAGACAATTTCCAAGATGGTGGATTATAAAATACATAAATACAATGAGGAAATAAAAAGACTGGATAAAGACTTGAAAAAATTTGAGCGGGCTTACAAGAAAGAAACATCTGTTTTTTTTAAAGAGTTTAAGGAAGGCAGGATGGGCGACAATATGGATTTTATAGAATGGTCTTCTCTTTATCAGATGCGCAATAATCTGCTTGAGAAGAAACTTGAACTTGAGGGTTCGAAGTAGATGCTTGAAAGCTATCTTGACAGCGTAATACAGGAACTTTTTGTAAGTCCTGTTGTTACTTCTTTCAAGCTATTGAAAAAAGAAGTTGGAGAAGAAGACGGATATATTCGTATTAAATGTACGCTCTCAAATGGCGATATTCTCGAATTTGCTGAGTACCTCAAGATCAGTAAGAGCAAGATACATATTGAAACATATAGTTTCCATTGGCAAACTGCGGATGGGAACCTGGTTAAACGATGGGACAATGTTGAACATTACAAAAAAATAGACACATTCCCTTACCATCTTCACCTGACTAATGACAAGATTGTCGGCTCCATTCCTATGACTCTTAAAAAGGTATTGGCTGACATTGAAAAAGCAATACCTGGCAAAAGTGTTTAAGTAATTAATGTCATCCGAACTCATATCCACTCACCCCTTTCAAACCCTCCAATGGCGTCGTCTGTCCGCAACTCTGCTGAATATACGCTCTGTCCGCCCATCCTGTTACCGTATTCCAGTCGATTATCAAGGGCGGGGCGGAACGGCTGGTGGAACAGCCGGGCTTCAGGGATTTGATAATCCAGCAATATCTTCTCAAGACGATCTCCGGGCCGTTTGAGCGGATGTTTGAAGAGGGGTCAATAGGGTTCAGAAAGGGGATATCGCGGCAGAAGCCCATTGATATGGTGAAGACCGCAATTGACGAAGGCTGTCAATATGTCATCGAATCGGATATCGAGGATTTCTTCCCCTCTGTTGAGCTTGAGAAATTGGAGTGTCTCCTCGATCTCTATATTCCACAAAACGACGTAGCGCTTAAGCATGTCCTTCGGAAGTCAATTAGAAACGGGTATGTCCTGAACGGCGCTCTGCACGGCAGGGTAAAAGGCCTGGCGCAGGGCAGCCCCCTTTCCCCTATCCTCGCAAATCTCTACCTCGATTCCTTTGACGAGCAGATCAAGAAATGGGACGTAAAGATGATAAGGTATGCCGATGACTTTATCATACTGACAAAGACCAAAGAAGAGGCGGAAAGCGTCTTGTCCAAAACAGAGGCGTTCCTGTCGGAGCTTGGACTTAAGATCAAAAAGGAAAAGACCGCGGTCAAACATATCAAGGATGGATTTCAGTTCCTGGGAATGCGGTTTGAAAAGTCCGAGGTGCGGGTTGAGCCGGAAGATGAGTTGAAACGTTTTAAAAAGCCTCTCTACATTACCGAGCCGTACCTGTTTCTGTCTTTAAACGGAGACGCAGTCGACATCAAAAAGGACAGGGCCATTATAGAGACCATCCCCCTCAGAAGGATAAGCGAGATCATGGTTATGCAGAATACCGTCTTTTCAACGGCCCTCCTCAGCAGATGCACCGTGAACAATATCCCGTTCACTATTACGCTGAACACAGGATATTACATCACCACTGTAAAGCCCGATTCAAAAAAATATTACGACATCTCATCAGGGCATGCCCGGAAATATTATTCACTCACCGATACCGAAGTGTTATGCATCGCCAAGGAGTTTGCAGCCGGGAAGATCGGCAATTATATAGCGTTGTTAAAACAGAGGTATGTAAAGGAGCAGAATCTCTTTATCGGCGAGCTCGAAAGGGTGATACAGCGCATCCATCAGGCCGGTGATATCCATCAGGTGCGCGGCTTTGAAGGCTCAACCGCAAAAAAGATGTACCAGAGACTGAACGTGTTTATGGATGACGATACCTTTCACATCAGGGAAAGAAACAGGAAGAAGCCCGACCGTATAAACTCCATGCTGAATTTCGGATACTACCTGCTCTTCTCACGCATCAACGCAACGGTAAGGGCGCTCGGCCTGAACCCCTACCTCGGGTTCCTGCACAGTCCTGAAGACAATTACGAATCATTTGTCTGCGATATCGAAGAGCTGTTCAGACCGAGGATCGACAGGTTTATTATCCGGCTGATCAATCTCAAGGTCATTACAAAGGATGACTTTAGTGAAACCGAAAAAGGCTTTTACCTTAAAAAGGACGCAGTCAAAAAGTTTCTCAACCAGTTCGAGGCCGAGATGGAGAGAAAGACATCGGTGAATACACTTTCGCTCAAGGAAAACATCTATGTCCAGACAACCGTTTTTAAAAATTATGCGCTTGAAAACAAACCGCTGACGTTTTATATTTGGGATGTCTGAACTATGATTAAAGATAGTCTGAACTATGATTCACATGATTAAATGATGGCCATGATTAATAATAATTCAATTATAGTCAATCAATTAATCAGTGTAATCATAGTTCAGACATTCAGAACCCCTGTGGATAACCTGTTAATTCTTTCAAAATGCCGGGGGGTTCTGAATTTTCGGCTTATTTGCTCTTTGAAAACAACGTGTTATAATGGAAGAGTCTGAAAGGACATTCCTATCGGTAGGAACTGAAACTGTGCAAGATTCCTCAACCTTTGAAATTTTTGGGTCTGAAAGGACATTCCTATCGGTAGGAACTGAAACGGGAAAGGAACGTGAGCCGTGACCGGTTAACGTGACCGTGAAAGGCAAATAAACCGGACACGGTCAACGGACACGAAGACTGAATCCACGAGTTGACCTGATATACCTGAAATGGTATGCTATTTTTTAGTTTATAGTATACCAACGGAGGTTTTGAGATATGTCCAAGGTCACTGCAAAATATCAAATAACTATACCATTGAAAGTCAGAAAAGAGCTTGGTATTGTCCCGGGAAGCGAAGTAGATATAACTAAGAAAAAGGACAAATATGTCCTCATTGTAAACCCTGTCATCGAATTAAAGAAAAAATGGCGTGGCAGATTTAGAAATGAGAAAACGACCGATGACTATATGAATGAGATCAGGGGCAAGATAAATTGAAGATATGCGTAGATACCACCGTGCTGATTGATATCTTAAAGAATGAATTCCCGGATTATCAGGAAAAATTTTATTCTGCGCTTGAAAATGGTGAGGAACTTGTCGCTCCAGTCATCGTGTTTGCCGAGCTGATGCCCCAATTTAAGGGAGATATCAACCTGTTAAAATCTTTTTTATATGAACACAAAATCAGGATTGAGCCATTGGATACGGAATCCGCTAAAGAAGCAGGACATAGATGGATGAAATATTTAAAAAGAAGGTCAAAGATTATATGTCCTCAGTGTGGTCATAGCCTGGATACAAAAGAACACTTTTTGTCGGATTTCTACATAGGGGGTTTTGCATTAACAAAGTGCAGCGCAATAATAACAAGAGACAGAGGCATCTTCAGAAAATATTTTCCTGAACTTAAGGGTTACGAGAACTGTTTGTAAAATCCAAATAAAAGGATTCTGTATCCAAAGTTAATAACTGAAGATTACGATTTATTTTCTCTTCACCGCATAAGAAATCCTGTCCTGCCATGTACTCACATCCAAAGGCAAATAAAAACTCCATACTTCCATAAAATTTTCCTGCGCTTCGCCGCGTATGGCGTCGTCCTGTACGAGCTGACTTCGCGTCGTTGAGGCAGCATGTTCAAAGGGGATATTCAGGACATAATTCAAAAGACCATCTCTATATGCCCTCATGGAAAAATCTTTATCATAAAAATGCATAATGAAGCCGTCACAAAAGCCCCTCATCTTTTCAAATGCCTGCTTATGCACGGCCATGAGCAGGCCGTCAACAACAGCCACTCTTTCAAACGGCTTCCTGATGGAGGGACTGTCCTTTTTTGCGTGCACGATTGACTTGCCCCTGAAACTCCCGTCCTTGCGCATGACCTTTGCCCCATATAGCCCGACTACTCCCGCGTTCTTTGTCTCAGTGATAAATTTACTGATCGCAGCTGTCCAATTTTCCCTCAACACAAAGACATCATTGTGCATAAAACATAACATGTCATATTTGGCAGCGCCGGCGCCGATGTTCAGGGCCTTTGCTACTCCGAGGTTTTCCGTGTTACGGATATAGGTGATACTTGTTACATCTGAAAATCCCCCTACATCCCCCTTTTCCAAAGGGGGACTTTCTTCCCCTCTATCAAGAGGGGTTAGGGGTGTGTTCCCCCCTGAAAAATACTTCTGCGTCTCATCCGTTGAGCCATTATCAACTATAATGATCTCGTATGCATCGCTCTCATTTTGTCCCCTGATGGAATCAATGCACTTCCGTGTTGTTTCAATCTTGTTAAAAACCGGGATTATGATACTCAGTCTTTCCATCTTCTCTCCGTATAATACTTCAGCATCTTTAAAAATTTATTCTCATCTTTTATCCCAGCTATATTTAAATAGTAAGCAAGCAGCGATTTTTTTTCATCTTTTGTCAGGGGGAGCTCAGGGTGATTAAGTCCCGCTATGTCCTTTGCAGGATTCTTAAGCATGTAAGGAATGTTCTTTCTGATGCTGTCTATGTCTATAAACCCCGAGACGCCTTCATCAGTTATAAAGATATGAGAAAGATGGGCGTCTCCCAGCCAGTAGCCCAGCCTGTGAAATTTTGCCGTCTCGTCCAGGACTTTTCGAAGCATATCCATAGGAAGCTTTTTCCCGCCTCTAATCATCAGATCATAAAGCGATTCTCCTTCAGCCCTCTTAACAGCAAAAAAAGGTCTCCTTCCTTCTTTAAGCAACCCGTAAGCCGTCACTCTCTGTACTCTGGCCCCCTTTGACCATAAATATTCCGAAAGATTATAAATGGCCCCGGCCTTGTCCGTAAACAGGAAAAGTATCCTGTTCTTGAAACTCAACGGATGAAGCATTTTAAAAAAGCAGTCCGTATCTGGGTCATAAAAGAGCGTTGTTTTTTTCACTGTAGGATAAAGCTTAAACCCTGCTGACGAGAAGAGGTCCTTCATATTGTCATTCATATTTCTGGCGGGTTCAAGGACAGCGGGGCTGTTTCTTATCAGCGCTGATAATTTCTCAATAGAGGAATGCATCACCTCTCCGCTATAGTTAAAGACTGCTGTTTCATTTTCAAGACGCTTCATATCCCTGTTCTTAAGGCAAGATACAGTTTACTTAATAACGTTGACGAATAGATCGGGAGTTTTCCGCAGAGCCATTTACCGTTTTTACATTTTACCGGCAATCGCTTGATCATGTTCATATTTGCCGATGTATTGGGTCCGCGATCTGTCGTATATAACGCCCTGTAACCCAGTTCTCCTGCTATCCTCACTCCTTCTTTGTCATAATGGCCTCTGGGCCAGGCAAAGTGAAATATCTTTTTGGAAAGCCTTTCTTCCAGCACCCTCTTGCCGCCTGCCAGGTCTTCTTTTAATACCTCATATTGTTTTTCGGTCATGTAATACGGGGTATTATGCGACAGTCCGTGAGACTGGATATCAAAGGCGCCGCTTTTGTCCATTTCCTCAATCTCCCTCCATGTACACATCGCCTCGGAACGCCTTTCCGTGAAGGCCAGCTCCCAGGCGTCATTATGAGAAAGCGGGACAAAGGAGTCTCTATTCACATCAGCATCTTCTATAAAATCCGTTGCAATGAAAAGCATTGCCTTCATATTATATTTTTTTAAAAGGGGATAGGCATAAACGTAATTGTCGGCAAAACCGTCATCAAAGGTCAGCAGGACACATTTCTTCGGTCTTTCTTCCGGGTTTTCAATATAAAAAAGAAACTCCTCTCCTGAAAGAGTCTTCCATCCCTTCCTTGATAACGTCCGCAAATGATCTTCAAAGAGTTCAGGGTAGACATTCAGTTCCCTGTCAGCAGGAGACACATGATGATACATTACAACAGGGATAGAATTATGCAGCATGAATGACCTCTTTATACAGGGCTTCCGTAAGGTCCAGCATCCTTTCAAGTGAAAAGTTATTATGTATAGTGACCCTTGCGTTTTTCCCCAGCTTCTCTCTCAGCTCATTATCATTTAACAGGGAAACAACTTTTTCAGCGAGGTCTTCTGAATTTTTGACTTTAAAAAATATCCCGTTTACTTTGTCTTCTATGAATTCGCGAAAGGTGGGGATGTCCGATACTGCCACCGGCCTTTCCATGGCCATAGCCTCAAGAAGCGCAGTCCCAAGGCCTTCCAGGTATGACGGGAAAACATATACATCTATTGTCTTTAAAACCCTCGGGATATCTTCCCTGTGCCCGAGAAAAATAACTTTATCTCTGAACTCCTCATTTACATAAGACAGATGCCGGCTTCTGAAGGGTTCCTTCAGATCTCCCGCAAACATCAGGATGCAGGGGAATTTTTTATTTATAATGTTAAACGCCTGAAGGAGATATATCTGCCCTTTCACTTCTGTAAAGGTGGAAGTGTTGCCGATGATAAGCGTTGCAGGCGATATGCCAAGTTCTGCCCTTAGATCTTCAATCTCGGGAATTGCCGGATCAAATCTATGTATATCAACAACATCGGGGATGATTATTATCTTTTCTCCATTTACCCCGCACTGAGTAAGCACATTTCTGCAGGCATTGCTGCTGACTATGATCCTGTCAGGTATTGAATAAATAAACCTTGCAAGCGGGCCCCTGCCGACAGGGTAAAGGTTCTGCCGTAATCTTATAAGACGCCTGCCTGAAAATTTTGCGGCCAATCCACCTGCCCAGCTGTCAACCGAGCTGTGGGTAGAAAGCAGGTCGACCCCCTCTTTTTTAATAATGTTTATGAGCTTTGGAATATTTGACAGATATGCCCCTTTAACCATATCCATCTCGTAGACCTTTATTCCTGCCTGCTTCGCCTTCTGTGAAAGAACGCTTCCTGCACGACACACGATTATGACCTTATGGCCTCTTTTATCAAGGCCGACTGACTCTGCTAATACCCTGTTCTGCTGTCCTCCCCACCCCTTAAGAGTCTCTGTCTGAAGGATTACCATATTAAATTAATCCGTTGCTTTTGCCGGCACATTATCCATTCTTGAAGTAGCTTACGACGTCATTGATTATATCATCAAGAGAATATTCGGGCTTATATCCAATCAATTTATTTATTTTGGAAAGGTCGGGTACGCGTCTCTGCATGTCCTCAAAACCCTCTTCATAAGCTTCATCGTATGATATGTATTTAATCTCGGAATTGCTTGCCGTCGCTGCCTTGATCTTTTTGGCAAGATCTTCAATGCTGATTTCTTCATTATTCCCGAGATTGATGATTTCTCCAACCATTCCATCCGTTTGACTTATTTTTATAAGTCCCCTGACCGCGTCCCTGACATGGGCAAAACACCTCGACTGCCTGCCGTCTCCAAAAACGGTAACAGGTTTGTTCTGCAGGGCCTGCTTTACAAATCTCGGAATTACCATTCCATACCTGCCGGTCTGTCTCGGGCCCACGATATTAAAAAACCTCACTATGACTACGGGGAGACTTTTTTCCTTCCAGTATGCCAGTCCCAGAAACTCATCTATGGCCTTGGAGCATGCATAGCTCCATCTGCCTTTAGTAGTCGGCCCGAAGACAAGGTCCCCGTCCTCATTAAACAATTTTTCGGCGCTCTTTCCATAGACCTCGGACGTAGATGCAATTATTACTTTCTTCTTCTTTTTGTTTGCATGTTTCAGGACCTCTTCCGTACCTTTTACGTTGGTCTCTATTGTACGGACGGGACTCTCGACTATCAGCATTACTCCTACAGCGGCGGCAAGATGAAATACAACGTCACATTTATCTATGAGTTCTGCAAGTAAAGGAGAATTCATTATGGTATCAATGACGTATGAAAAGCCTTTGCGTCCTTTCAGATGTTCTATGTTTTCAATGCTCCCGGTGGAAAGATCATCGATAACACAGACTTCATGCCCTTCGGCGAGAAGCCCCTCAGCAAGATGGGAGCCTATAAAACCAGCCCCTCCGGTAATTAGAAATTTCATATCAGTTTTTTCCTCCTTAATATAAAAAACCTGTGGTCACAGCTTACTTCATTCAGATATTCTTTTTCAATTTCAAAAAACCTGCACATCTGCCTGATTACATCTTTACGCGCTACCCCTCTTCCGATTTCCCAGTAATGCTGTTTGCTGCTGCAATGCCTTGTTGTCAGAGGATTTTTCAGTATTAACTGGCTGGCTCCCAAAAAGGGCGCGTCAATCGCGATCTTTATATGCTTTCTGCCATGGGGCAGTGATATAACTACGCGCTTTCGGGCGACCCTGCGCATCTCGCTGAGAGCGGCAGGCAGCCTGTCAAAGGGAATATGCTCCAGTACCTGACAGCACAAGACTGCATCAAAAGAATCGTTTCCAAAAGGCAGCCCGGTCACCTCCCCAACAATATCCGAGTTAACGGCATTATTAATATCCAGCGTTATTATATCCACTTGATTATTCGAAAGCTGTCTTATTGAGTTTTCCACGACGCCGCTTCCTTTGCCGATCACGAGGACATTGCGCGGTGAAACTTCAAGTGTCTCCGAAATCTGGTACCAGTAACTCAGCCACCGCTCCTTTGAATTGTATTTTAAAGTTAAATAAGTATTGTCCATGCTCCCTTTTGCTTCAATAAATTCTTATACAGGCTTTCCGTTTTTTCAATCATATGAGTGACCGAGTGTTTATTCTTTACGTTATCCTTTGCCCTTTCCGCAAGCTGCAAAGAAAAATCCCGATTTTCGAGAAGCCGTATTATACCTTTTGCAAGGGCCTCATGGTCTCCCGGCTCAACAAGAAGGCCCGTCTTTTCATGGATCACAACTTCCGGCACGCCTCCTACTCTTGTTGCTACAACCGGAACGCCGGCAGCCATAGCCTGAAGCAGGCTCTGGGGAAGCCCCTCTGACCAGGAGCTGAGTACAGCCAGGTCTGAAATCGAATATATCTCCGGTATATCCTGCACAAACCCGGTAAAAACAACATGGCCCGATATGCCCAGATCATTTACTACTTTTTCAAGCGCCTCTTCCCTCGGCCCGTCTCCCACTATCAGAAATTTGGCGTCAGGGAAAGAGTCAACCACTGTCTTTACCGCATTAAATGTCACTTCATGTCCTTTAACACTTCTTAAAATACCGACATACGTTATTACAGTACCGTTAATATCAAGTCCATACCTGGCCCTTGCTTCATTATTTTTTTTCACATTAAAGAAATCCGGATTTACGCCTGTGGGGATGCTGACGACCCTGTTCGCAGGGAAGCCGCATCCGGTCACGAGATTATTTCGCATATTCTCCCCGCAGGTTATGTAGACGTCAGGCAAATAGTGGATAAAGTTAATCAGGCTTCTTTTTAATGGAATATTCAGATGTCTTGTCCTTACCAGCAGCGGTGCTTTTGCAATCTTGGCCGCAATTCCTCCAATCCACGAGTCAATGCCGCTGTGAGTATTGACAATATCAAACCTATTTTTTTTCAGCACCTTAACTAAAGAGACAATACTCCCGATGTCGAAGGTTTTTCTCAGGGGAAGTGTATGGACATCAATTCCAAGCTTCACCGCTTCATCTTTTATTCTCGCATGATCTCTGCAGACAATGGCAGTGTAATGCCCCCGTTGAGCCAGGCCGCCGGCTTCAGCCAGCACCCTTTTCTCCTGCCCTCCTAATCCGTCAGACCATTCTGTATGAAGAATTCGCATTTAATTGAAATACGTCAGGTAGGCCTTGCTTAACCAGTCCTTCGAATATATAATGAGTTTTTTTCTAAATGAAAAAATACCTATATTCCCGACAACCACGCGTTTGATTCTCCATGGTTCCGTTGCATACGTATTTGTGCCTTTTTCAGTGGTAAAGAGGAGTTTATATCCTGAAGATAAGGCAGCATCTGCATACTCCTTATTATATTCCCCCCATGGCCAGCATAGCGCATGGCATTGTTTCTTTAATTTATTTTCTATTGCTTCTTTTGATATCTTCAGCTCCCCGTTAAGCGCTGTCATTCTCTCTTTATGATCAGGGTATAAGTTGTCCCATCTCCGGTGCGTATGTGTATGTGATTGTATATCTATCAGACCCTCATTTTCCATTTCCCCGATCTCTTCCCATGAAAGCATTACTTCCTGCACAGAGCCGGAATCAACTAGTTGCTGACATTCCTCATGTAAAGGCAGCCCGATTACATGCCCTTCATCGGAACGTATTCTCCTGCCTTTTTCATGAATCAGAGATGTTACAACAAAAATCACCGCCTTCATGCCGTACTTTTTAAGTATCGGATAGGCAAAGAGCCAGTTGTCAAGCCACCCGTCATCAAAAGTTATAACTACAGGTTTCTCAGGCGGAATACGTGTTCCATTGAATATCTCCAGCAAATCAGTTGTATTGAGCGCAGTATATCCGCCTTCTTTCAGATACTTTATCTGTGCTTCAAACAAATGGGGCATCACATTAATAAAGTTTCCTTCAGGATTTACATGATGGTACATCAACACAGGGATACCGGTATTCTTTTTTTTCATCTGCCTTCAACATGTAATATCTTCGTTTTCGTTCTTAACGTCCTTAGTACCACATATACGGTAAGACCGATTATAAATAAAATCGACCATACCGGATCCAGCTTCAGCCTGCCCTTTGTAAATATATCTCCAGCCATATCCAACAGGGTAAATGAAGCGATTATCAGAAAAAAACCTGTGTATTCTCTTTTAAGGATATTTTTAAATGAAAAGGTTAAGGCCGGCTGCTGCCAGTTCCTGAATCTCGGCCAAAAGGCCGGTGTTTTCTCCGACCACTCCAAAAATGCCCCGTCGAATTTTCCTCTCAAAAACTCTTCTTCAGCAAACATTATCCTTTCATAGTACAGCCAGAAAGACAGGACCGCGAATATGGCAAACCAGACCACCTGGACAAACCAGACCATTCCCAAAAAGATAAAAAAATTCCCGAGGTAGAGCGGATGCCTTACAACTGAATACAATCCTGTTGTATTCAGCGTTTCGGCCTTCTGATGTTCCGTATTTCTTCCGGACGTTCTTTTAGGCGCATATCCAATCACCATACAACGGATTAATAATCCTGTAAAAGACAATACTGCGCAAAATCCCTCCCAAAGACAGCCATAGGTCATTCCTACCTCCCGCTCCAGATATTTTGAATCCCTCAGTGCGATCAGCAGAAGCGGAATAATAATCAGAGGGAAATAACTTCGCAATCTAAAAAGCCAATTCCCTGATTTTACAAACTCCTCCCTTAACGCCATTTAAGCCTCCCAATTATTTTTCAGTAAAAAAGCATTTACGAAATTCTTAAACAAATGTCTGCATTATTTGGGGTTACGTGAACGAAAATGCATTATAAAGCTTCATATAAGTATCATTTTCTAAAATAAGCTGGTCATGAGTGCCGATACCGGTTATACCGCCTTTATCAAGAATCACTATCCTGTCTGCATTCTTAATTGTCGAAAGTCTGTGCGCAATTACAATAGTAGTTCTTCCTTTCATTAATTTTTCGAGCGCCTTTTGCACTATCGCCTCAGAGACGGAATCAAGCGAAGAGGTCGCTTCATCAAGGATCAATATCGGCGGATTCTTCAGTATTGCCCTTGCAATAGCTATTCTCTGCCTTTGTCCCCCTGACAGATTAAGCCCTCTTTCACCCAACTCGGTTTCGTACTTCTCCGGCAGTCCCGTTATGAATTCATCCGCATATGCAAGTTTCGCGGCTTCAACGATCTCGCTTTCGGTCGCCCCTTTTCTCCCGAAGGCTATATTTTCTTTGATCGTGTCATTAAAGAGGATAACGTCCTGGCTTACGATGCCTATCAGCTCTCTGAGTGACTGCAGCTCCAGCTCATTCATATTCAACCCGTCAATAGTAAGTGTACCGCTTGAAGGTTTGATGAATCCCGGAATCAAATCAACCAGGGTTGATTTCCCGACACCGCTCCTTCCCACGACGGCTATAATCTCGCCGTTGTTTATATTAAGGTTTATATTTTTTAACACCAATGAATCACTGCCCGGATATGCAAAGGACACATTTTTAAATGAGACAGCCTTTCTGAACCCGTCTATTTTAGTGGTCCCTGACTTCTCCTCTGCCGCGTCAAATAATGTATCAATCCTTTCCAGCGACGCCCTGGTCTCCTGCAATGCGTTGTAAGCCTCTCCGATCTTTTTCACGGGTGAGAATATCATGTAAACAGCAACAATAATGGAGGCAAGGTCTCCGGGGGTGATAATATTTCCGGCAATCAGGTGGGCCCCGTATAATACCGCGATTGCTATGCCGACTCCCGTTGTGATATCAATGATTAATTTTGTAAATTCCTTGATCCTGATCAATCTCAATATCTCCCGGTAGTATCTTTCACTCTCCTTTTTAAACCTTTCGCTTACCATATTTTCACGGTTAAAGACCTTGATTACCCTGGCGCCGAGGATTGTCTCGCCGATCTTATGCGTCAGTAATGAAAGTTTTTTCTGCGCCTCTTTTCGCTTCGCCTTCACCTTTTTGCCGAATTTTTTCGCACTGTAACCGAGGAGGGGCAGCAGCGCCAGGATCAAGAGCGTTAAATCCCATCTCCTGTAAAATGCGACCCCCAGCAGGAAGACAACAGTAGGGGTTTCAACAATCACGGCTGCGATAACGTCCGAAAATATACCTTCCAGTCTTTCCACATCATTGATTGTCCTGGATATAATCACACCTGAAGATTCCTTATGGAAAAAAGCAAGCGGCAGACAAACAATATGATTGTACAGCCTGTTCCTTGTCTCCCTCACAAGCTTCATGCCCGAAGACTTCATTAAATATGCCTGTCCGAAATTCAGGATACCTCTGAGAGTGAACATCAGGACAATACCGGCCGGGATAAACTTCATGTATTCGTATTTCCCCTTAACAAATACTTCATCAAGCGCGGGTTTGACAAACCACGCAATGGCCGCGGTTGTCCCGGAGACCAGGAGGCTAAGAAATATGCCTCCGGCAACTCTCCGCCAGTAGGGTTTCGTAATACTGATTATCCTTCTGATAATTTGCATCGTTATAGTATACCTAAGTTAATCTCAGAGAACATAGAGGGGCAGAAGATGAGAAGTTTCCCTCCCTATTGTTGTCTTTGACTGTTTTTTTGCTGTATTATATCAAACTATATCTTTTATCAAAAAGGGGTCTTAAATGAAACATAAATCATCAAAAAATAATTTCCATGGAAAAACCATCCTTGTGACCGGTTGCGCCGGATTTATCGGCTGGAAGGTATCGCAGCAACTGCTTGAAATGAATAAAAACGTAGTCGGCATCGACAATATTAACAATTATTATGACCCATCTCTGAAAAGGTGGAGGCTGAAATCATTAAAGGCATACCCCGGCTTCAGTTTTTATAAGGTTGATATAGGTAACTTTAAGAGACTGAAAAAAGTTTTTCAGGGAGAAAAAATCGATGCAGTCATCAATCTGGCTGCACGGGCCGGCGTAAGGGCATCAGTGCAAGATCCATGGGTTTATCTCGATACGAACACAAAAGGGACACTGAACCTGCTTGAATGCTGCAAGGACCACAAGGTAAAGAAATTCGTTCTTGCCTCCACGTCAAGTCTTTATGCCTCACTGGACATGCCATTTAAAGAAACCTCGATAACAGACACCCCTTTGGCCCCATACTCTGCAACCAAGAAAGGCGCTGAAGCAATATGTCACGCTTACCACTATCTGTACAAAACCGACATAAGCATACTTAGATACTTTACCGTCTACGGTCCTGCCGGCAGACCGGACATGAGCATTTTCAAATTTCTCAGGAGCATGGATACGGGCAAGCCGATTCCGCTATATGGCGACGGAAGTCAAACAAGGGATTTTACTTATATCGATGACATCGCCGACGGCACTATAAGATCGTTACAGCCTGCCGGCTTTGAGATATTCAACCTCGGTGGTGATCATCCCGTTAAACTAAACTATGTAATAGGCCTGCTGGAGAAATTTCTCGGCAAGAAGGCAAAGATCAAGAGATACAAACTGCACCCTGCCGATGTTACCGCAACATGGGCAAATATAGATAAGGCCAAAAAAGTACTGGGATGGAAACCTACGATGCCGCTTGAAGAGGGTATTGAGAAAACGGTCAAGTGGTTCATTGAGAACAGGGATTTTGTAAGGCAATTGAAATGGGTGGACTGAGGCGCTCTAAAGCAGAATGGAAGCCGCTGTTAACTGTAACACCGGTTTCCCGGCTTTGTTTCACCAAGTCATAAGTTTTTAGAATAATGCCGCCGGGGCATTTTGAAGAGCTGAAGTCGGAATTACCAATAACAGTGAGTGTGTTAGGCGCTTTTTTCCATAAAAATTGTGATAGTATTGTGGAATAATTGTCGGAACATTTATCAAGCCTGATAATCTCCGGCACTATGTTAATCCGAGTTCTTTTTTTACATCATCAAGAGACACTGAAGGCTTGTCCTTTTCTTCATGTTTGGCTGCACGAAGATCAAGAACGTCTTCAGCATCTTCAATTAATTCCTGCAAGACAAGAAATTCTTCATATGGCAAAACAACAAATTCCTTTTTGCCTTCTTTAGTTAAAAATTCAGGATGAAGTGTCAGCATTGCTTTCTCCTTTCATTTGTAAGCGTCCTTTCTATGCTTTATACGATAAACTACCACGTTTCCCCCTTCAACTTCAAATAACACCCTGTAGTTCCCAACTCGCAACCGGTATTCAGGGGTATAATTGGTTAACCGTTTGATATCACCTGTCAGGTCATTCTGCATTGCCTCAATTTTTTCAATAATTCTTCTGTGCTCATCAGGAGCAATAGACTTCAAGTCTTTTACAGCGCTCAGTTTAAACTCAATTTTATATTTCAACCTTCCCCCTCACTGTCCCGCCCCATGCAGTATTTGATGTCTCATTCATTTTATCGCACCTTTCCCCACGTCCTTATACGCCTGCAACGCAGCTTCTTTTGTTGCCGCCGGGACAATAGGGAATGTTGTTAGAATATACGCAAACTCCTCCTCCGTCAAGCCGTACAGATGGGCAATGATGCCATCCAGTTCTGCGCGGAGACGAGCGCGGTCAGCGTCTTGTAGGGGCACGGCGCGCCGTGCCCCTACCTCCTTTGCAAGGTCATCGAATTCAGGCGTGGTGCAGATGAGACGGGCGGCGCGTTCTACAATCGGTTTGAAGGCCGGGTCTTTTTCGGTGAGACGGGGAAGTGCCAACTGGTAAAAGGTGAACATTGAAATTGTTGTCGTTGTTCTCTGCCTCACTACAAAGTCAAAAGTAAAGCTGTTCAGGGCAGCACAAACATACAAAAGGCAAGTATTGGAGATATCAGTTTTTGAACTGCTAAGCATCAATTTGTGATTAGCGAATACGTTCTTCGGTAATATTGCCGATATCATTCCTCTTTCATTAGTGTTTGATGCAATTTCTCGAAAAGCCAAACGATACTTTTGATATTCAAGAAGTTGCCCTATGTCCTTGTTGTTTTTTCCAAGAAGCTCTTTACGTGCTTCTTTCTCATTGACCCAATATTTCGCGTCACCCCAAACATGCGAAAATTGATGTATCATTTTTCCTTCATAAAGCGGCAGCCTTCCATTGCCCTTCTCTATCTTGAACAAATGGCTGTCATTGGTCATATGAAACTCATTGCAGAGGACAAGGTTCCATACGCCATCAATCTTTTCTCTGAGTAAAGGAAACTTCAGTATCTTTTCGACGATTGCGATGTCCATATCGTTTTTCAACTCCATCACCGACAGTGAATCAGGCGATGTCCGCCGGATCAAATCAATCGGAATATCTATTGCCCCTTCTTTTGGAAACCTCTCAAGCTCCGACACCTCATGCCGCATAAAGGCTGCCGGGAACTTCTCTGTCCTGCCGCCTTTTTTGTAAGTGAGGACAACGAACTTGAAACGGCAATCAACCCCTTCAAAGATATCTTTCCGGTTTTCAAAACAGAACAGTCCGGTGACCTCTGTTTCGTTAAAAAACATCTCGCGCAACTGCTTGGTCCCCAAATCCGTATAAATTCCGCTCGGTATCACGATGCCGCATTCACCGCCTGAACGCAAGAGATTAAAACACTGCTCAACGAAGAGCTTGTAGAGATTTATATCCGTGCCTGCCTTCTTGCCGTTGATGACGGCTATCTGATTTTTGTATTGCTGTGAGCTTCGGAAATACTGGCTCACATGAGGGAAGCGGCTCTGGTACTCGATCCATGCATCACGGATTTCAGCATTCTTCATTAACTTTGTTTGTTCTTTTTCAAACTCCTTGATTGTCATCTTATTCTTTGTAACTAAATCGGAATGTTCGGAAAAGAACTCCTTTGCCTGTGGCTTGAAGATTTCCCATGGTGGATTGGTTATGATCGCGTCGAAGCCGCCGCGCTTGTTGATTATCTCGTCAAATTCATATCCCCAATGAAAAGGGGTAAGGATTTCAATGTCTTTGATTGCAAGAGGACGTTTCTTTGATTTACCCTCTTTATTCTTCGCGGTGTCCCACGTTGCTTCTTCAAACTTGATGCCGAGGTTTTTAAATTCAGCAAGCAATATATCATTCAGCGTATCCCGCGCTTCGGCTTTCTTCTCATCAATATTGTCCCGCAGGCTTCTCAGGTCTGTCGCGTACGAGGCTGTATGCCGGTAGTTATCAATCAGGCGGTTCTTCTCGGCAAGCACTTCCTTGTAACTCTTGCGAAAGAGATTGCCCTGCTTTGTGCGGTCTTCATAGTCTGCGTCATTGACGTACATGAGTCCGATCAGTGAATTGCCCACGAGGATATTGAAATCAATATTCGGCAGTGGCTCCAGCTCGTCCACACTTCGGGCTGAGGCGACAAGCGCAAGAAAAAGGCGGAGCTTCGCGATCTCCGCCGCCTCTTCCATAATATCAACGCCAAACAGATTATCTGTGATGATGGTCTTCTTTATGAAATATGAGATGGATTTATGCTCGACTTTTGCCTTTTTCAGCCAGTCTGTCAGATTTCGGTCATTTACGAACTCTATCTTCCCGATAATCGCAGAGTAGAGGTTTATGAGTGTCTTCATTGCCGCAACGAGGAAAGCCCCTGAACCGCAGGCTGGATCAAGAAGGCTAAGTGAAGGCAGAATGTCCATCAATAGTTCACGGCAGAGTGCAGCATCAAGGTTAAGAAGAAGCTCAGCGATTGAATCAAAATTGCAGGGCTTAAGAACTCCGGGGATGCCGGGAGTATTTATCTTGTCCAGTATCAGCTTGTAAACTGTGTGCTCACAGAGATATTCCGTAATCTCAGGCCGGGTATAGTATGCGCCGAAGGCCTTCTGGTTGATGTATTTCTCAAAGATGTAGCCGAGGACATCAGGGTTGATTTCATCGTCCCTTCCGCCGGGGATGTCATTCAGGTTCCACGAGTAGCGGCCAAAGAGTTGAAATATGTTCTCAAAGGCTTTATCAGGCATACGAATATTTTTGTAATCGCTTTCAATCCTATGCGGCAGGAAGAGCCCGCCGTTCAGGTACTTGATCTCACCCAACAGCTCCCTTGCCTCAGGGCTGCGCTCCTTTTCGGGCTTGGCGAATCCTTCAAAGAAGAGGGCTTTCAGGAAGACATCGTAATATTTGTTATTGCCATGTTTCTGTTTTGTATCAGAGAGCTTGTTCTGAAGATAGTTGATATTTCCATTGTCGAGGAAATATTTTTGCTGGAGGAAGTAGATGAACATGAGACGGTTGAGAAGGATCGAAGCATACCAGCGGCGGTCATGGTCATCGTCTATGCCCTTGATAAGTTCAGTAAAATGGATGCGCTCATCAGCATATTCACGATAGAACTTCTTTGTAACGCGCTCAATATCAAGGGCATCCTTAAGGCGGCCTGCCACTTCCGTGACCGGAATATTTCCAGCTTCATCAAGCTCGCTGATATCAACGACCATAGAGCCGAGCTTGCTCATGAAGAGATCTCCGGGCTGGCCTTTAACATACAGATGATCGCGGGGAAAGATTTTTTTGTTCTCGCGCTTTACCCAGTACCAGAGGCTTTGAGTTCGCACACCGTCTACAAAGATCAGGAGATTTTCATGATGATGCTTTGATATTTCCTTGTGGATGGCAGCTCTTTTCTTTGCATCAGGAATTCTGCCGTCTTTCGGCTTAATCTCGAAAACAATAACCCCGGACAGTTGAGCCACCTGCTGGATATCATATTCATTACCGTCGTCTTGTAGGGGCACGGCGCGCCGTGCCCCTACAGGCTGTGACCAGCCCAACTCTTCTATGAAGATTGATTTAAAATCGAATTCCTGCAGAAGATTACGGACTCTTGTGATGTCAAGGTTCATTATTAAAATTTCTTTAATTAGGCAATGTTAATTAAAAAATAACACCTTATCTTTTAATAAGCTGTTTGTATATCGGTTTATTCAATAGTTTTTATATGTAACGTTCAAGGCGATTTCTTTAACAAGCCCATTGAACAGATGATCCTCGGCTCCTGTATTTGTTCCTCTTCATGGATTACACAGAGTCGTCCTTCGTTACGCAAAGTAATGACTATCTGCGCAAGAGTCTCGTCAGAAATACCGCTTCTTAACTGACGGTTGAGTGTATCAATTGCTGATTGTCTGAGAGGATACCGGTAGATTTCATCAATAGCTTTCAGGAGTTCCTGAAATGGTACTTGATGTTCGAACAAGGTGCCTTTGACTTCTTCGACATAACGCTTAAGTCTTTCATATGTTCGGAATCTTGCCCCTGACGGCCTTCCTAATTGTCCGCCGACAGATTTTTCCTCTTCTATTATTAACTCAACCCCTTTTTGCACAAGTTCATGATGGTTTTCTGCACGGGCAATTGCAGGAGTTTCAGGCAAACATTCCGCAGTCTTTAAAATCTCATATTGAGACTCAGTAACACTCCTACCTTCTTTATTAATCCAGGCTAATGCATCATTGCCTTCTGCTGTCTTTAAGTAAATGAGCACGCCTTCGGGATGTTTATGTTGTAGGGGCAATTCATGAATTGCCCCTACAGATTTTGTTGAATAAACAACCTGAGGCAAAGCAGGGATGATCTTTTGTAATTCAGGAGTTGCTGTTATAGCATTTTTCCATATCTGGTATGCATAGGATGAAAGGTCTACCTCCCCATCAATATCACCGTCAAGGATTCCTGAATTCTCATTATAAAGGTCAAGTATGATTTGGTCATTACGATCATCTTCAAAAAATGCCTCATCGGTTCCTATAACCTCTGCGTTCTCCTGCAGGCGTATACGTACTCTTGCGCGCAGCCTTATAATGCGTTCTACCCCGTCCGCAGGAAGGAAGGAGTAACAGATAATATTTTCTGCCTTCTGTCCTATGCGGTCTACACGTCCAGCCCTTTGAATTAATCTGATAATGGCCCAGGGCAGATCAAAATTTACAATTATGGAGCAGTCCTGAAGGTTCTGGCCTTCGCTAAGGACATCTGTTGCAATGAGAACACGCAATTCATCTTCAGGTTTTATCTTATCTCTTTTTTCATTGCTTTCCGGGCTGAACCGCCACGCTATTTCTGTAGGATCATCTGAATCACCAGTCACTCCTGCGATTTGAGAGGGTGAACAGCAGTCCACCCCTACAAGTCTTTTCTTCAGTTCAGCTTCAAGGTAGCGAACAGTGTCTGCAAACTGGCTGAAAACAATTATTTTGTCTGTTGGATGTTTCTTTGCAACGAGATTATAAAGGGCATCCAATTTTGTATCCTTTTCCGGCTCCCAGTTTCCGCATTTATGGAATATTCTCAACAGTGATTTAACGTCCTTATTAAGATCAGCAGCCAGGTCTTTTAGAAAAAGACTCGACCTCAACCATCTGAATCGCTTTTTATATTGTGTTTCATAGTCCTTATAGACTTCCGCAGCCCGTTTTTTAAATTCATCTTCTGACTGTAGGGGCAACCCTTGTGGCTGCCCTGTATCCTGGGCAGGTTTAAAACCTGCCCCTACCTCATCATCAAATATATCCGGGATTACGCTTATATCATCAGCATCTTCATCGTAAATACGGGAATCAAGCATTTCAGAGTCCTGCGTACCGACAGGAATGGGCTTCCCATTTTCGATAGCATGAAGAAATATATAATTTCGCAATATATGTCTTTCAAGAGATTGCATGAATGCCTTCCCGCCGCTTTCAAGACGTTTAAAGATATTTGTACGGCAGAAGCCCATGAGCCGTTTTCCGGCGCGTGAAAGGTCCTGAAGAATTTTGGCTTCATTTTGAGTTGGCGGCTCATGAGGAGTTTCTACAATATAATTACCCAGACCATACCTGGGCAGATTAAGCCCGTTGACCGTATCTACTATATCTGATGCATAAAGTCGTGCATATTGATCGTCCGGATTTTTGTCATCAATTTTAAATTTAATTGTTTTAGGCCGGCGAATGGGGAAATAAGAGCGGCTTCCGTCTTCAAAAGTTAAATATTTACGGCCTGTTGCAGTATCTGGTATTGCGTAATTGTCCTGAATAAAACTTCGCGTACGTCTGACCATGTAAAGCCGCATGAGGTCGCGCCAGTCATCGGCGTAATCGCTTTTTTCAAATGCAGCGAGTGAGCGGACCGGGCATTGATGTCTGCGTATGAATTCAGTTTCACCTAATTCACGAAGCAATCTTTCAGGCCGGATGCCCAAATCTTTATCCTCAGGGACAAAAAGACGGAGCTGGTTGGAAAGATCACGATATGTTTTGTTATAAGGCGTTGCCGACAGCAAGATACACTTACTATCATTTTTCTGAATGTATTCATAAATTGCATGATAACGTTTGCCTTCACGGTTTCTCAGATTATGACTTTCATCTATGAGAACTAACCGGTATCTTCGCAAATCCGGTAACTCATTAATAGCACGGGTAGTTGAAAGAACCTTTGCCCTCATACGATAGTTGTAAACATAATCCTCCCACATCTTAACAAGGTTCTTCGGGCATATTATCAATGTCTCCAATCCAAAGTCGTCTTCAAAAATCCTTGCAACAGCAGTTGCCATAAGAGTCTTACCCAGTCCTACGACATCCCCGATTAAAACTCCGCCTCTTTTATTTAGATGGTGGGCTGCGATTTTTACTGCCGCTGCCTGGAATTCAAAGAGTCTTTGTCCGAAATCGCGCGGTATCCGGAATTGCAGGAGCCCCCCGCGCGCTTCTTCTGCAAGATGATATGCTATCTTTACATAGATATGATATGGCGGGATTAAATCTTCGCGTGCCCAGCTCTCTTCAATGATGCTCACTAATTCTTCTGAAATATCAAGACACCATTTATCATTCCACCGGTCTTCAAACCATAATGCAAGTTTTTGGCAGGCATCATGGTCAAGGACATCAATATTCAACTCTCCCTGATGTGAAAGCCCGGCAAATGTAAGGTTACTGCTGCCAAGGTATCCAATTGTTGGATTGATGGGATCAGGCCGAAAAAGCAGATAAAGTTTTGCATGTAACTGATGTCTGAGAAATAATTTAACAATGACCTTCTTAGCTTTAATTTGTGCGGCAAGTCTGCGCAGCCCGGCCTCATCTTCATTAGTAGGGATGCCAAGTGTTAATTGATTGCGGAATTCTTCCGCTAATTTCTTTTTTATGCGAAGCGCTGTTTGCTGATCAATTCCTTTATCGGATTTGACAAGACTTAAAGCTGATATGAGCTCTTCCTGTGGGAGTCTCTGCATGCCGACAAGAAGCCGGCAACAATTCCCCTTACCGCCAGACCAGCTTTCAATATATGAGTCAAGCTGTTTCCACCCTCGAAGATTAAAATATCCGACACAGAAGTCGGCACGATTAGAAACATGAAGGGTTTCCTGTAAGGCCGGAAGTAAAGATTTTTCTATATTGTCGAAGATACGCGGCATAATTTTCTATACACGGATATTCTCATGAATTATTTGTGAATTGCCATGTGCCATTTTGAAACTATTTAACCACTTTCACAGGATGGTTGGCAAGAAGAAAAGGATGAAATTATTTATCTTTTTTTGAATATCGCTTCAAGCGCGTTTTCAACTTTATCATATTTAAATTTATACCCGGCCTTTAAAACCTTCTCAGGCAATACTCGCTGCCCTGTCAAAAGCACAGCCCCAAGCTCTCCAAGTGTTAATTGAAGGACAAAACCCGGCACTGGAACAAATGACGGACGATGAAGGACCTTCCCGAGGGCACTGCTGAATTCCTTATTAGTGACCGGGTTCGGCGCCGTTAAATTCAAAGGGCCTGATATGGATTCATTTTCGAGCGCGAATTTGATAATTCCGATTATGTCATCCCTGTGGATCCAGGAAAACCACTGCCTTCCGCTGCCTATCGGGCCTCCTAAAAAGAATTTGAAGGGAAGAGCCATTTGCGGCAGTGCCCCACCGTCAGCTTCAAGCACCCCGCCGATCCTTACAGTAACCACCCTCATTCCCAGGTCGAGCGCCTTATATGCCTCAGCCTCCCATTGTTTACAGACACTGGCAAGGAAATCATCAGCTGGCAGGGAATCCTCCGTCACATATTCGTCCCCGTGGGGACCGTAATAGCCGATTGCGGATGCGCTGACAAGTACCTTCGGCCTTGCATTTACATTCTTTATCGACTCCACAAGCGCCCTTGTTGTGTCAATGCGGCTCGACAAGATGCGTTTTTTTCTCTCTTTTGACCACCTCTGAGGCGCGATCGGCTCACCTGCAAGATTGATGACCGCGTCAAATTTCGATATTGTGTCTGCTGGAATTAATTCTGGCGGGTTCCACGTGATCTTATCTTTTGAATCCGTCTGCCGTCTTGTTGTTACAACAACTCTGTGTCCGGCGCTTCTGAGCTCACGTGTTAAGGGTGTGCCGATAAATCCTGTGCCGCCTGTGATGAGGATGTTCATGGGATAATTATAGCAGGATTAAAATTGATTTCCGACGTAGGGGTGAACGGCCGTTCGCCCCTACTATCACCCTCCGTGAAAATTATTCTTCAGGATCGGGGTCTGTTCTTCCCGGAATTGCTTAAATCTGCCGTTACCGATGGCATCGCGCATCTTCCTGAAAAAGTCCAGATAAAAATGGAGATTATGGAGAGAATTTAATCTCATTGAGAGGATCTCCCTGCTCATGAACAAATGGCGTAAATATGCTCGTGAATAGTTTTTGCAGGTGCAGCATCCGCAATTCGGGTCAAGTGGTCCCGGATCTTTTTTGAATTCTTCCCGTTTAATGCTGATCCTCCCCTGGCTGGTAAACAAAGTTCCGTTGCGCGCGTTCCTTGTCGGCATCACGCAGTCGAACATATCTATACCTGCTGATACCGCTTCCAGAACATCCAGCAGGTCTCCTATGCCCATAAGATAATGGGGCTTATCCCCGGGCAAGAGAGGAGTTGAATAGTTGATCATTTCATACATTAGTTCTTTCGGCTCGCCAACGCTCAATCCGCCAAGGGCATATCCGTCGAAGTCCAGTTCAATTAATTCCTCTGCGCTCTGCTTTCTTAAGTCTTTGTATGTGCCGCCCTGGACGATTCCGAACAAATGTAGGGGCGTTGCATGCAACGCCCCTACGCGCTTTTTACACCTTTTCGCCCATGCCGTAGTCAATTTAAGAGAATTCAGCGCGTACTCCCTTGTTGCAGGATACGGAGTGCATTCGTCAAACACCATAGCAATATCAGAACCAAGCGCAGCCTGTATCTCCATTACCAGTTCCGGGGTCAGGAAATGCAATGAACCGTCAATATGAGATCTAAACTCTACTCCGTCATCTTTGATTTTCCTCAACGGTGAAAGGCTGAATACCTGGAATCCCCCGCTGTCAGTCAGAATGGGGCCGCTCCATTTCATGAATTTATGCAGGCCCCCTACTTCCTTTATTATTTCGTGGCCGGGCCTGAGATAGAGGTGATAAGTATTGGACAGAAGTATCTCGGCACCGAGCTCTTTCATCTCGTCGGGGCTCATGGCCTTGACAGTAGCATTGGTGCCAACCGGCATAAAGGCAGGAGTATTTATTATTCCGCGTTGGGTTATGATTTGACCGAGACGTGCGTTGTTGTCTGTTTTTATGATTCTGAACTCAGAAGACATAGCATAGAAAATACACTTCTTTAACATAATAATGCAATCGCAATTAATTGAATCCACCTTAGAATAGAAATCAGATAAGGTAATGTGTTATTTTATATAGCATTGAAGTCTAAAAGGGGCTGTAGCTCAGTTGGGAGAGCGCTTGAATGGCATTCAAGAGGTCGTCGGTTCGATCCCGATCAGCTCCACCATTTCTTTTCAGTATCTTTTCAAGCGTATATAAGACTTATTCAAGAGGTCGTCCCGACTTCAGTCGGGATCAGTTCCACCATTTTTCTTAAAGTACCTGTATGTCATTAAATTCCACTGAATACCATCACTCAATCAAACTCAATATTAATCCAAAAAATGCATTTAAAATAATGCAGGATTGTGCCATGATATGCGCTATGACACATTTTTTGGGCATAGTGACACACTGCATATCTTCCTAAAAACTATTCTAAGCTTATCGCTTCACCTCAACTATTTGATTAATAAGAATAATTAATTAGGCGAATTTTCTCTTTTTTTTGGCATATTTCTTGATATATATAAGAAAAATTCAGAAAATGAGAAGGAGATTAAAAGTGAAAAAAGTTATTTCAAGAATATCTGTATCAATTATCGAATCATGTTTGTTGGTTTCTATTGCACTTGTTACATTAGTTTTAATAGTTGATTAATTATCCCGATACAATGTAAATAAATAGGTATATGCCTTCGCTAATTGAAAAGGTTCTATATAGGTTGCAATAAGGCATCTTTACCATTTCTGATTTATCTGCAGTTAGAATTGAGGAGTTAACCAGTGTCGGTTAACTCCTTTTTTGTTTGCCCAGCGGAGCGGACAAACCCGGTCCCGCACACTCTGATCAAGGGGAAGACAATCCGAAATTAGAGATTCAAGAGGAGAAATTATTTATATGTTATAATTCTCCATAACTTTATCAGGAGTGCCTTGTGAAACTTAATGACAATATAATAAAGCTCATCGGAAATACACCGCTTGTGAAGCTTAATAAAATCCCCGGCTCTATAGATGCTCAAATCTGGGCAAAGCTGGAGGGCTGCAATCCCGGAGGTTCTGTTAAAGACAGGATTGCCCTTTCAATGATAGAGACTGCCGAGCTGGAGGGGAAGCTTAAGCCAGGTGGCACAATTATAGAGCCCACAAGTGGAAATACAGGCATCGGACTTGCCTTGATTGCCGCGATAAAAGGATATAGATTAATCCTCACTATGCCGGAAACCATGTCAGTTGAAAGAAGGCAGATGTTCCAGGCCTTTGGTGCTGAAGTGGTTTTAACGCCCGGCTCGAAGGGAATGATGGGCTCTGTTGAAGAGGCGGAGCTGATATTTAAAAATAATCCGGGCTATTTTATGCCTATGCAGTTTGAAAATCCCGCAAACCCCGACGTTCACAGAAAGACGACCGCTGTTGAAATCATTGATGCCTTTGAAACTAATATTGACGGCTTTGTCGCAGGGGTCGGCACCGGGGGAACAATTACCGGGGTTGGAGAAGTGTTAAAAGCGAAATATCCTGACATATGGATAGCGGCCGTTGAGCCTGCCGCTTCACCTGTATTATCCGGCGGCAATCCGGGCCCGCATAAAATTGCAGGGATAGGCGCCGGTTTTTACCCCGGGGTATTAAATACCGGGATATATAATGAGGTCATAACCGTTACCGATGAAGACGCGGCGTCTATGTCCCGGAGATTAGCGCGGGAGGAGGGAATCCTTGCCGGAATATCTTCCGGAGCTGCAGCATGGGCGGCTCTGAAAGTCGCAGCTAAATTAGGAGCCGGTAAAAAAGTGGTCGTTGTTTTTCCTGACCGCGGGGACAGGTATTTAAGCACAGGGCTGTTCAATCCGTAAGAAGCGATCAGCACTCAGCGGTCAGCTTTTTTACTTCGCCATTTTATTCAATATCTGACCGAGTTCTCTGATTTGCTCCCCATAACCGGCCCAGTCGCCCTGGCGCTGCATTTGCAGGGCCTTTTCATAATAGGGATCAGAATCA
>CAYMUX010000030.1:0-29315 GCA_964393845.1 uncultured Nitrospiraceae bacterium | reverse complement strand
GCAACAAACGATATGGACAAGACAATTCGCTTCTGGAGAGACCTTCTTGGCATGAGATTAGTTGCAGGACTGGGAGAATCAGGAATCAGACAATACTTCTTCGAGATTTCGGAAAATATTATGATGTCATTTTTTGAATGGCCTGATGTTGAACCTGTACAAGATAAAGATGCGGGCAGACCTGTGAAAGGGCCCTTTGTTTTTGATCATATATGCTTTGAATTACCAGGGGAAGAAGAACTATGGGAGCTCAAAGACAGGCTTGAAGCGGCAGGCATTTGGGTAACTGAGGTTATGGATAACGGCTTCATTCATTCCATATTTTCTACTGACCCCAATAATATTCAGCTTGAATTCTGCTATAGAGTAAAAGGCATGAATCTTTCCGAAAATCCAAAAATGATAGATGCCGCACCATCATTAATTACGCAGGAGGGCTCCGAACCCCTGTTCAGTAAATGGCCCTCAGTTAGTAAACCTACCCCGGTAGGGCAAAGAAAAATATATCCCGGAGTCCTGAAAAAATTAGTAGATGAATAATGCAGGTCTCCCCTGTCATGAAGGAGGCGCAGATGAAGAAGCAGAAGATCATTATACTAACCGGTGATAAGCAGGATATGACAATAGACATCCAAGGGATATTAACCATTGGCCGCGACCCTGAGAATACACTTCAGTTTCATGATCCGGAGATTTCAAGAAAACACGCAGTCATTGAGCAAAAGCCTGAATACACCATTCTTCGCGATTTAAACAGCGCTAACGGCACATTTATCGGAAATGAAAAAATATCTGAACACAAGCTGACCAACGGTGATGAAATTAAAATAGGATCACAGAAATTCCGTTTTGAAATTGAATCAGATGAAGTTGCAGAAAAAATTAAACCCGGCAGTATTATTCGTTTTAAGGCAGACTCAGAAGCCAATACAGAAGGTACAAATGCAGCTGATATTTATGATACTTTTTTCGGGGCCCCAAAGGCTTCCGCCACTGAAGAACAGTTAAGAAAAACCCAGCAGCGCTTGCAGGCCGTCTATTCAGCCAATGAAATCATCACGAGTGAACAGGACCTCGCTAAACTTTTTGAACGTGTTATGAATCAGATATTCGCACTTATTCCCGCTCATAATGGTGCGATTCTTCTCAGGGACGAGAAAACATCAGAACTTGTTACTAAATATGTAAAAGCAGGACCACAGAGCAATGAAGTGACTATCAGCTCTTCAATTGTCAAACGGGCCTTTGAAAACGGAGAGGCTGTTATCACCTATGATGCTTCGGATGATTCACGTTTTAATGCAAAGGCCAGTATTCTTATTCAACACATATCATCTGTAATGTGTGTTCCTTTAACCCATCAGAAAGAATGCCTCGGCGTAATATATGTCGATACACGAAGAACAACCAATGCCTTTCTTTCCAGTGATCTGGAGCTGCTTGTTGCATTGGCAGGACCGTCAGCCATTGCAATCAAAAACGCTCAGTACCTGCATATGGTTGAACAGGGTTATCAGGAAACCCTTAAAGCCCTTGCCAATGCCATTGAACTGCGGGACCATTACACTGTAGGTCACACCTGGCGTGTAACAAATTTTTCTGTTGCTATCGCGCGGGAAATGGGCTGGCCGGAGGAAAAGATAAAAGAAGTTCAGATGGGGGGAGTACTTCATGACGTGGGTAAAATTGCAGTGCCTGACGCCATTCTTCAGAAACCCGGGAAACTGACAGATGAAGAATTCGGCCAGATGAAAATCCATCCTGAAAAAGGTGCGAGACTGCTTCAGGACTCGCCGCATCTTTCTTCACTGGTCCCGTACTGTCTTTACCATCATGAACGGTATGACGGCAAGGGGTACCCATTCGGATTAAAAGGGTCTGATATCCCGATTGAAGGCCGAATCGTGTCAGCAGCAGACACAATGGACGCCATGACAAGCAACAGACCCTACCGCAAAGGCCTGGCCCCTGAGATTGCGATTAATGAAATTGAAAAAGAGTCCGGCAAGCAGTTTGACCCTGAATGCGCAAGTGCGATTATCTCCTGCTTCAGGGCAGGCAAGCTGGACAGCATTCTTCAGGATTACAATAAACAGAGTGAGAGGAGTATCGTCTGCCCATTTTGCAGTACATATATAAATCTGAATGACCAGATAAATGCCGGAGATGCCGCATCCTGCGACGTCTGTCACAAGGAGTTGCTGATATTAAAAACAGACGGTAATTATTATGCTGAATTGATTCTTCAGTCAAAACCTGTGAACATTAATAAAAAGAAATAGAAAAATATTGCATTTTCGGTATATTTTCAAAAAAGTCTTACCTGCTGTTCATGCGGTATTGGAAGCACCCCGATGATGACCCACGGATTCGGCGCCCAAGCATGAAACATCTGAGTCGTGCCGAGAAAAAAGTGCAAGTCTTTTTTTAAAAACTCTCCGTAATACTTCTCTTTGACCTTGGCTAATGCAGCAGTCTCATCATTGTTGCATTGCTTCAGACAGTTCCAGTATAGCTGGCCTGTCTCCCAATCCAAAATCTGCATTGTGCTGACTTTTCCGTCAGTATCCTCAAACCGATAGGAAAAGCTGTAGGGTAATTTGTTGATCAATTTAAAAGTCTGCCGCCACGCATCTTCCTCGAAGAGGACTTCCTGTTTTGAACGACTTCGCATTTCGTCCACTTTTGCCTGGTCCCATACACGATCTTCTTCTTCCCATACGAAGTCGATTATTCGAGCAGGCTTAAATACAGCAAGCGACAAAGTGTTGGCCTTTGCCCCATCAATGAGTGTTTGAAGTTGTGTATAGACTTTGGCAGTCTTCAGTAGGATCCTTCGCCGTTCGCGCCAATTGTCTCCCGTATCAATATGCCCGACAGGGAACATCTGCTTAACATCAGCCGGGCGGAAAGATTCAGGTCGTGGATCACCGGGGTTCTTGACCAGGTCACATTCAAGCCAGTCGAACTTCTTATACTGTTCTGTTTCATCCAACCGCCTGAACGGCACAGGATAAAGGCGCACCCATGAACCATCCTCGCGCACGCCGGCAGTGCATACGGTTTCACCATATTTTCGTGAAAGTGTTGGATAAGTCTTGACTGTAACGAGGAATCGTTCTCTTTGCATGTATCACAAATGTCTCGGCTTGTACTTCTTACCAAATCTTTGCTCTACCGCTTCGGCCACACAAGTTCGGTGGCACTGCTCCGGCAGACTTTCATAGCAGGTAAGCGCCACCTTCTCACCTTTCTCGATCCAGCTCCTGATTTTGGTCAAGGCGTTAATTTGCTTTGGCAGACTCTCTTGTGTATACATGGCAAACAATGCATCGTAATCTGCCTGGGTCTTCAGTTCCCGCCTGTCCTCGGAGGCAATGCCTAATTCCGGCAGGTGTTCATATCGAAGGCCCACTCCCTCACAGCCTTTCAATAATGTGCTCTTTGAAAAACCATATTTCCGGCTCAATGGATTTCGCCGGACATCACACAGGAGTGTTACACCCTCCCGAATCAGCAAGTTAAGATAACCTTCAAGCGTCCGGCCTTCATAGCCGATAGTGCAAAGGCCGGGTGTGCTGATTTTTGGGCGTGCCGCTTCAATTGCCTGTATCGAATCATCATCACCGGCAAGCACACGTTCTACAATTTCGCTGCGAATCGCATAGTAGGGATACCGTTTATATGCCTCAACTATAAGCGCATCCCCGCGTAATCCTTCATATCGTTTTACGAACTGATTCAACCGCGTCCCCGTTGAATAGGCAGAAGCCGTCCTTTGGCCGTCAAGGGTCAACTTCCATGTCCGGTCCTCGTCAGCAAGCAGTCCCTTTTCGATTAACCGACGTTTATCAGCGTAAGAAGTGAAGGAAAACCCTCCGAATTTGTAAGGTACAAATTCATACGCAGGCGTCTCCTCTGCTTCAAGGCAATAAAGCAGGAGCAGCTTCTGAAAATCGAGATTGCCTGCCTCGCCACCGAGAGCATTCACCAGCGTAAGCAGTCTTTTTTGCCGGTCAAAAAGCATAGCTTATAATATCCCTTTCCCGCTCATACTGCAATCTCCCTGCTCATCAGTCGCGGAAGCAGAAGGTCACGGTCGGGTTTGAGTTTTTAGTTTTGCTCATCAGCCTGCTTTTCATTAAGCTGCGGTAAGAGGTCAATGCTGGATTCTATTGAGAGCAGTTTCATTTAATATTTCTTTCTGCCAATACCTTAGAATGATCTACTCAATTCGCCTGTCCACATCTTGCCTTAAAAACATCACAATTCTTAAATGTCAATTTAGGAGTCTGACCCCAGTTGTGACCCCATTATTGTTAGTCAGGAAATCTTGTTATACTAAGATAGCTCTTTTAGAGAAACTTGTTGTTTCGGCGACTTATAGTGAGCCAAGAGAGTATTTAGCTTTGAATATTTCGACTGCAATCCATTATTGAATTGATTCCAAAAAACTATATTGTGAAATTCTTTTTGTTGTTCATTAGATAAAGAAGTGTATATCTTGGCCCAATCCGCAGCGCCATTATTTTCATGGTCTTTACGAAAAATAATATAGTTATCAGGCATTAAAAGAAGCTTCCTAAATTCTTCGACATTTTTCCCGAATGCCGCATGAAAAAATTCTCTTCTGGGGCTTACAACTCCGTGTGTGGCTTGCAAAATGCATTGAATACCTCTCAAGTATCGAGGATTCCAATATCTACCGACATAGTCTTTTCGATTTTTAGCAGTTACCGGAATATATTTCATTGGAAAAGAAAATATTTTAGTGCCTAAGCTTTCATTCAGCTCAACGTTTATTTCTAAGCGCCTATAAAAATCTTCCAGAGTATCATGAAAGTTATAAAGAATGTAATTGGATAAATGATTTATTCCACACTCAGAAGCCCACTCTATTCTTTTAACGTATTCCTTCTCCAGCTTAATGTGGTCAAAAGCAATTCGCAAAGGTTTTATGGAAAGCTCAGCCAACCGCCTCATTTTCTCCTTTGTAAGCAACCTTAAATCTATCCCCTGATTGAAGTCTACGTACCGGTTCCTGTTATTTAATTTAGCGCCTCTATAAAAACCAGCCTCTTTGATTTCGTCAATTATTTTGTCAAATTGTGAAGATGCAAGGACATTGTTATCCAGCAGTAGAAGATCTTTCTTTTCTCCATATTTTTCATTAATCATTTTTATCTGTTTCTTTAAGGGAACATAATCCGTATAAAACGGTTCAATTATTGGAACAGCGCAGAATGGGCATTTTCTTATACAGCCTCTTGTTGTATGAGCAAAATAGGCGTTTGATGTCGGATACTTGTATTCTATTTCTTCGAGAATGCTGTAGTCGGGAACCGTGCTGTCGACTTTATAATCATTTGGCAACCTCAATTTTCTTTTTTCATTCAGCAATCCCTTTATCGGCTTATATCCTGTTTCTTTCTCTATTTCATCAGCAATAAGCGTTGCCATCGGTCCGCCTATAAAAAGATTTTGAGGGTCCTTAACACTATACTCATAGTATCTGATAGTGTTGATAGTTTCATGCCAGTAAAAACTAAATAGAGTGGTTATATAAATTCTGTCCCACATCTGTGCCTTAATCTCTTTGTTTAGTCCCTTCATAAAGCGTACTTCATCACCGCGCAGTTTGTGGAATGCAGCTATTTTCATAAGACCAAGAGGGGGGTATTTGTTTTTGTACGCTGGTTCTATTAATAAGATTTTGTTTTGCATATCTATTCAAAGAGTTCTTTAAGATGTCCTATCAATGCTGCAGGCAACTCGCCACCGAACTTAACCAGATAGAAATTTAAGAAATAAAAGAAATTCTTCATTTCGTCATCGCATTCGATTATTTTATATTCAGGTTCAGTTAACAATTCAGAATGCTCTGCCCTGATGTTCATAGCTTTCTGTTTTATATTGTCAATTCCTTTAGATAACTCAATAAGTTTTTGTATTTCTTCGCGCATTTTTGGAGACGGAGTACTTTCTAAGATTTTATTGAGCTCATAAGTAGTTCTGGGTAAATAAGCTCCCTGCCAACAAATATCATCGGTTATCATCACACTCTCACACTCCCTATTGAGATCATCGACGCGGATATTATATTTTTTTATATAAATGGACAATGTGGTTTTAATCCCATCAAGATCAATTCCCTCTATTACCCCTCCATGCTCGACAAGAATGTCAACTTTTCTTAGTTCCTGTAAAGAATCCCAAATATCAGCAATCGTCATCTTCAACATCTTGTCTAAACTTTTTTCAGCACTTGGATGGTCTCCGGTCTTGACTGCATTAATGAATGCCATAATATTCGGTTTATTGTTTTCATATAGAATTTGTTCTTCTGCTGATTTATTACGATCATCATATCCAGATTGAACACAGTGCAATACAAATTTATCAAAGCATTCTGGAAGATCGACATGATATGTTCTTAGCATTTCGAGTGCCAATTCAGCTAATGTAGATTTGCCAGTCAATAGTGGATCTAAAAGCTCAAAAGGATTTGTTACTATGCAAGATAGGGCAATTAATCTTCCAGCAATTTGCAATGCATCCTCTTGCACAGATAATGGATCGGAATAATCAATAGTAATTTCGGAGAGTTCCTTCTTTAAATCGAGTTGTGTTTTATCCTGAAGCTCAAACCCTGGGATGACTACATTTTTTAAATAATAGTCCTTATAGATTCGTAAGCCATCATAAATTTTCATTTTGCTTAAGATGTTTGCTTTATCTACTAATCGATTAAGCTCTACATCAGAATAGAACTTAATCGATCTTTGAGAAGTCTGATCTGTGACATCTTTGTAAGATATGTCATTCCATTCGATTAAATTCCCTGTTAGATAGCAAAGTGATTTTCTTGAATCTAAGAAAATGAAAAGACCTATATCGCCTGGCAGACAACTAAGTTTCGAATATATTTTTTTCGTTGTTATTTCGATTTCTCTAACTAACTTTTCTCTTATTTCAGTAAGTTCCTCACCAAATTCTGAAATTATGCAAAGATCGGGCTTCCATTGTTCAATCACACTAATTGTTCCAAGAATGCCTAAATGTTTATCGTAATAATAATCTTCAAATGGTTTCCCATTATCTTTCAAATTAAATTCATCGCGCTTAATTGTCCCAATATGAGAAACAAGAACATCTATATTATTCGCGGTGTTTTCTTCCCTTGTGTAAACGTTATTTTCTTTCAGAAGGTCTTCATTTTTCCTTGCGGTATTATAAGACCAACCTGTATCACCTGTGATTAAGACATTTCTTCCTGCCACCTTAAAACAAATACCCAAGGAGTAATCGGCTGTAACAATTTCGTGGTGATTAGTAAATAATGTGATGATTTCACACTCCAGATCATCTCGGTTAGGAATCCTGATGACTTGTCCAGGGCTCATAACTGTTACTTTCCCTATATAATTCTTTGAGTCTTTATGGGCTAAGTCGAGGTAATTTGAAAACTTTTTAAATGAGCCAACGTTTAAGAAAAGATCAGCCTTTTTAGCCCTACGACGTCCCTGATATTTAGTATTTCTTTGGTATAAAAGACTTAATAAAGACTCGAAATCATTTGTGTGATCATTATGGGCGTGGGTTATTAAGATTCCATCTATATCGTCCAAGCAGAAGCCAGCCAACCCAAAATTATGAATAAAGTTATAGCCAGGGTCTATAACAAGGCCATAACCTGGGGTAATTTCATTTTCAGGACCTTGGATAAAAAGAAAATATCCGCCTCCTATGCTATGCTGCATTAAGATGTCTTTTTTTGCAGATGATGCAGGCAAACTAGGCGTATATGAATTCCACTTTCTTAGGATTACAAAAAAACTCTCACATCCCACAGGGATTCCACGGTATCTAGAGACAAAATCGGTACGATTCGCTTCTAATTCTTCAACATTTTTTAGGAAATCATACTGTTCGCCTGTTGATAGAGAGAATCCAATTCTGTTAATTTCTGCCATTAAGAAATTTCTAAATTGGCTCTTTTTATCGTTAGAGGTCATAATAAATGTGCTTTTCTAAAGTTATCAATAAATTTATCAGCAAGGGTATTGACGCCTTTAAAGCCACCAAATGCTTTTATTTCATCGGCGTCAACATCAACCGCTTTCATTACTTCAGTATATTTATGGTAATCAATACGCCGCAAATCAGGTTCTCTACTATTCGCTTCTATAATTATTTTGAATATTTTTACAAGGGAATTAAATCCAACGCTCCTACTGAGAAGTGATTTTTCATTCGCCCACTTGCTGGGGAAGGACTTTGCAACCGCATGAAAGTAATTTGAAATAATTTGAATCTTGTCGTCCTTAGAATATTTGTTTTTCAATATATCAAGGATTCTATATCTCGTAGTCAGGGCTTCAACGAATGCCGCTTGACTAATGAGCCCGGTTCCAATACCTAACATCTTCACTAACCCATAAAATGGTGAACCAATAGTACTGTTTAATGTTGTAACAATTTCATGTGCTTCTCTATATTTAATAAATTCTGGATCAACATTAAAGTCTAATAAATCATATACGAGTGACTTACTTACAGGCTTCTGATAATAATTGATTCTTGTGAATACCTCGGCAACGGTAGGTAGTTCAAGGCCGAAATATGCAGCCACAACGAGGTTCAGTTTAACGCCTTTACTATATCGCGATGAAAAAGCTTTCAAGCGATGTTGGCCATCGATAACATATGCTGATTCTTCTTCAATCTCAAACCTGAGTCGCTGACTTGGATTGTCAAAATACTCATCCTTGAATGTGAGAGGAATATTTATGATCACTGTATTAGGAAAAAAGGGATGTTCAGATGTTATAAATTGCCCAATTTCCTTGTCTCGATCTTCTTTATGGATTCTTTGAATACCCACTGGTGAGTCTTTTCGTGATAAAAACTTTGCAATTCTAAGCAACTTTTCTGATGACAATGAAAAAATGAAAAAATCATACTCTTTGAGAAAATCTCGCTCACTAAAAAGATCGGGGGTGCGCTGTAGAACTTTTATTGCAGATGCTTCAATAAGTATTTTCTCTTTCATTTACTCTCCACCGTTTATTAAATATCCAAACCTATTTCCTTACAAAACCTCTTTAAATCTTTATAACACTCCCTCAACTCATTTTTCTTATTCTTGTTGCTTTCAATTTCATCCCTTATTTTAAACGACTCAGCCTCGCGGATCAACTCCCGAAATTCTCTTACCTTTTTATAAAATCTATCAACCTTCTCCGGTTTATGTTCATAAAGAATATGCTTGGCTTCCTCAAATGCATCCTCAGACTCTCCTTCATAAAAAGCCTTCGTTGCCTTCTTATGACTTAATATCTTTGGCAACTCTCGAACATTCTGAGCTTTCTTGAACCTATCTTCCTTTACCCATTCAACAAACTGGTCGAGGAAATCAGGAGTATCTTCTGATTTCTTTACCAGTTCTTTTTGAAGAAAGAAGGCTTCAAAGTAACTGTATTTTTTAAGTTCATCTCTTGCGCCATTTACAAGTGATGCGTCATTAGAGGATGCAAGGTATTTTTTCGACATGATGTCATATGCTCTTAGCATGGCTTCTATAGACTTTTTCTGCTTCCCTAATTGCTTTGCAATGTCTTCAGGATTTTTATTGAGGACCCTGATCATTTTGTGTATATATGCTGCCTTTTCATACGCATCCCATTCTGTCTTTCCTTTAATATGAAAAGTGCCAAGTATATAGAAAAGCTCTTCATCTTTGATCTTATCTTTAAGAATGCGGGATTTGATGCGTTTCCATCTTGGGTCTTCGGGATATTTTCGGCTCAACCTTCTGTAAGCACAGAGCCGCGTATTTCCCTCGACTACTTTATTTCCAACGACATAGACTTCATCTAAAAGACCTTTATTTTCTTCGAGGTCTTTTATCCTTTCCTTTGTTGAATCTAACTTTAAGAGTTCTTGTTCAATGAAATCCTGCGTGACTTTTCCACGAGGATGTCTGCTGACTATATAGTTGATGCGAGGGTTTTCCGGATAGTATTCAAGGTTGTGTATATCAACATTTTTTATCTCATAAGTTATATCTCTGCCTAATACGGTGATTGTTTCTACAGGCACATTACCCCCCAAGAATACTTAAGAGTTCAGCTTTGTTTAAAAGAAAATCAAGGCTTTCAACTTTTACTCTATTTAAATCACCCTGAACATAACCAGCTATTTCTTTTTTTACATCAATAACTCTATCAATATATTCATCAATTGTATCTTTTGCAAGAATTTTAAATATATTACACTCTTTTGTCTGAGATATTCTATGTATTCTATCCTGCGATTGTAAATAATCTACAAGATTGAAATTTCTGTCTACGTAAATCGCATTATTCGCCTTCGTAAGTGTAAGCCCTTCACGTGCAGCAGAAGGATTTGCAATCATTATCATATTGTTCTCTGACTCCTGAAAGACCTT
Source organism: uncultured Nitrospiraceae bacterium (assembly GCA_964393845.1). Taxonomy (GTDB): domain Bacteria; phylum Nitrospirota; class Thermodesulfovibrionia; order UBA6902; family UBA6902; genus UBA6902. Next base: position 18,865 of record CAYMUX010000030.1, on the reverse strand, counting down.
GACCGCCTCTGAACGCTCCTTAACCGGAATATCACCATAAATGATTAACGGCTTATATTGTTTGAACCTGTTTTTTAAAATAATTATATTTTCAACAAAGCCTGTCCAAATTATAGCCTTTTCCTTTCTTGCTACAATATCCGTGAGCAAATCATCAAGCATAAGAAATTTGGAAGGGGTCTCGTTGTACCCTTTATCAATCAAAAGAGGATTGCTTGCAATCTGTGTTAATCTGAGTAATTTTTTTAGAATATTTTCAGCCTCATCAATAAAAACGTTCCCCTCCATATCCTGCACTTCGATTCTCAGTTCCTCACGGAGTTGATTATAGAGTTCAAGCTGTTTCTCTTTAAGATGGACATAGACATTGAAGAATCTTTTATCCGGAAGTTCAAGAACATTGTCCTTGCAACGACGGAGAGAGTGACCGGAATTGATGGTTTTTAATTCAGCGAGATTATCATTATATAAAGGATGTCGCTCATTGAACTTTGTCTTGAAATCATTAAAATCATCATTGAAAAGATTTCCGCCGTCAAGAAAATAAAACTGTGACCACAGATCAATCGGCTTATTCGCAACTGGTGTTCCGGTAATAATTATTCTCTTTGTTGAAAATGGTCTCAACTGAAATAGCGCTAGTGCGGTTTTTGTAGCAGGGTCTTTTATGCGGGCAGATTCGTCGAGAACAATTGCAACCTTACGGCTCTTACAAAACCGTTTTATTCTGTTGGTCTCAGCAACAACAGCTTCATAATTAGTGATATAGAAATTTGCGCCAGTCATAAATTTATATCTTTTTTCTCTATCAGTGCCCTTAAGCACAACCGGAATAAGAAAAGAATGTTTTTGTACCTCCTGCTCCCAATTGTATATAAGCGACATGGGACATACTACAAGCACACCTTCAATTTCACTGTTCTTCATTGAACAGCATAATGAATCAATGACGATCTTTGTTTTTCCCAATCCCTGCTCATCAAATAAAGCTACCTCCTGGTGACTGTTAATATAATTAGTAGCTTCTATCTGATGTGGAAGAGCTTGTGTCTTTGGTTCAAACCGCTGTTTTTCTTTAATCATTGATTATTTCGTCAGGAATATACAAAACATGAAGATTGTCGCATTCTTTCAATCCGGTTTTCTCCAGACTTTTTCCAAAAATATTTTCAGCGGATTGCGGCACACCAACAAATACCTCGCACTTTGAACCGCTTATTTCAACACTGGTGAAGTCTTGCAACTGCTCATATGTCCTTGTATTAAGAATATCCCCCTCTGTTTTTGCTTCCCCTATGCATAATTGCCCATCGCTTTTTATTCCTATCGCATCAGGTCGGTGCCTTAATATTTGAGGCGGCAATGGCACTTTATCGCCGAAGAGTCCTGGATAATTACCATCAATGCCATAAAGCTCCGCCCCTTCTTCCCGCATTTTCTTCACAACTAAACCAAGGATAAATTGATGTCTGTTACCAGCCACTATCTAGTAAAAGTGCCTATATCTTCCAAAAGATTTTTTGCCACATAATAAAGCCTTTTTAGAGAATCAACCTTAGCCGGTTGTTGTCCTCTTTTAATCTCGTCCAACTCACCAAAGGGAAGACCTTCGAGTCCTTCAACTACATTCCTCGATCTTCTCAAAAAGTTTTGATTTCACCGCCGGGTTCTTTTGTTCCAACTGATCAAGTGCAGCCTGAAAATTATCGTCAATAAGCGCTTGTCTTGATTGTTCATCTTTAAGCACTAATGGAAGTTTACGTATATCTTCACCGCGTCTAAACTTCCCTTCGCCAACCCAATCGCAAAAATCCATAAGTGAAACTTTTCCCTCTTTGACCAGCCGTTTCAGTTCTTTATTTTTCCTGAATTCAACAAAATAACTGAACTTGAGTCTTTCCGCAGGCTTATTGTATTTCGGGAGATATTGTTTCTCCATATCCATAAAAGCCTGAATATTATTCCTAATTTCTGAAGCCTTAAGTTTTGTAAGCTGTTCAAGACGTTTTAAGGAATAGTCCTCCTCGGTATTAAGACGATATAACTCTCTTGCTTTTTCATAAGCAGCCCATGGAGTTTGACCAAAAAGATGCTTTTCTAAGCGAATAAAATTAATCGCGTTTCTATTTACCTTATGGGGAAGAATATATGCATCAATAGATCTCCAGTTATTATCATTTACATATTTTTCTGAAAGTTCTTCATAAATAAAAGCTCTTGTATTTCCTTCTATAACAGTAAAGTAATCATCTTTAGGCACAACCCATATCGGGTCATAAATTCCTTTATTACTTTCAATATGCTCCATCAACTTTACATATTGATCATTGCCCTCAGCAAGAGAAAACTTAATTTTCTCTTGTGTGATATTGTCATTCAATCGGGTATCAAGAAAATATTGTATACGGGGATTTTCTATATCGAGGATAAGACTTTTGAGAGGAATTTTTAAGCGTTTGATTTCAGTTGGAATTCCATCAAGGTTGACGGTTATGGTGTTCATTGTGCCCTCTTATTTCTTGCCCTTCGATTTTAACAAGTTAGCTCCATTTCAATCATTCTTTTTTCTTTTAACAGACTAAGTCCTTGTATGGCTTCAATTCCCTGCTCCCTTACCTATTGCAGATCGGAGGAATTGCTTTATTATACAAAAGCTGTCATAAAGAGGGGAGGAATATTTTTATGCGGTAACCGCAGAGTTCCTGTTTTATTGGCAAGTGACAGACAATCACAGAATAGCAGGTCTCACTGATGCGGCAACTGTATTACAAAAAGTCGCAAGGGTATTGACTTTGGTATAACTCTAGTACATACTTAATGCATGAAAACAGCAATATCCATCCCGGACGACATATTTAAAGAAGTAGATAAGGCGGCCAAAGAGTATAATTATTCACGCAGCGAACTATTTACCCTTGCGGTCAAAGACTATCTGGAAAAGATAAAGTCCGGAAAGCTTCTAAACGCAATCAATGAGGCATATTCAGAGCCGGAATCCACAGATGAAAAGACTTTAAGGCAGAAAAGCAAGAAATATTACTCCCGCAAAATCCTGAAAGAATCATATTGAATATCAAACAGGGTGATATCTTCTGGATAGACTTAGGCATACCAAAAGGCTCGGCTCCCGGATACAAACATCCTCATGTTGTCGTTCAAAATAATGTATTCAATCAAAGCAAGATCAATACAGTTGTAGTATGCGCCCTAACGTCCAACCTCAAACGGGCTAATGCGCCGGGAAATGTGCTGCTGAAGAAAGGCGAAGGAGATCTTAAAAAGGACAGCGTTGTAAACATATCACAGATCCTCACCGTGGATAAATCAGACCTTGTTGAAAAAATAGGGACCCTGTCGCCATTACGAATCAAGCAATTGATAGAAGGGGTTAAGCTGCTTATTGAGATGAGGGATTTATAGAGGCAGTACGGGCACTCTTTTAATAAAAAAAGGCAGCAAGCTTATGCCTGCTGCCTCTTCGTTTAATCTGATTTAATAAATACTAATACTCCGACTTTGCGGTCCCCAGCTCTTCCCTCACTGATATGGCCACTTTATAAAGAATAGTAAGCACCAGGAATCCTATCGACCATATACCCATTGTGATCAATGTCTCGCGCAGAGTAGGCCAGTATTCGGTAACTGTCCCGAAATGATTGGGGACAAATCCGCCGATTACCAAGCCGAAGCCCTTATCAATCCAGAGGGAAATAAACACTGTTATGCATGCAATGATAAGCAACGACTCATTCTCCCTGAATTTCGGTGGAATAAGCAGGATGAGGGATGTCACCGCGCAAATGGCGGAGGTCCACATCAGCGGCACAAGCTTGCTGTGACCTTCAATACCTACAAAGAGGTATTCAAACGCATGCATATGTCCAGGTATGTTGCTGTAGAACGCGGTAAAAAGCTCAAGGGCGATAAAGAACACATTTGCTATCATGGCATAAGTCACGATCTTGGCGACTGCCTGAATCGGCTCCTTGCCTGGATCAAATTGAGAGTTCTTTCTGACAATAAGCGACAGGATAATGAGCAGCGCCGGTCCTCCTGCAAAGGCAGAAGCCAGGAAGCGGGCAGCCATGATCGCGGTCAGCCAGAAGTGCCTGCCGGGAAGTCCAGCGTACAGAAACGCCGTTACCGTATGAATGCTGACTGCCCAGGGAATTGACAGATAAATAAGAGGCTTCACCCACGATGCAGGTTTTGTCCCTTTCTTCTCCGCATGCAGCGTGGCCCATCCGATTGTGATGTTAAGCAGGAGATAACCGCTTAAGACCGTTGCATCCCAGAAAAGGATGGAATTCGGCGTTGGATAAAGAAAGACATTCATTATCCTCATCGGCTGCCCCATATCAACAAAGATAAACAGCATGCACATAGTGACTGCGGCAACGGCCAGAAACTCACCCAATATCACTATCTTGCTGAATTGTTTAAAATGATGGAGATAATAAGGTATTACCAGCATAACGGCGGATGCTGCAACGCCGACAAGAAACGTGAACTGTGAAATATAAAACCCCCACGATACGTCCCTGCTCATGCCTGTAATACCTAGTCCGTATTTAAGCTGTTGGAGATATGTAAGAACACCCACTCCACCCATAGCAGCCAGTATGATTACAAGGGTCCAATACTTTGTACTGCCTTTCAGCGCCCTATCCAGCATATTCTTCACCTCCTATCACATAAAACACACTGGGCATGGTCCCAAGCTCAGGTTTGCGTTGCAATGAAAAATTAGTTTTCAATATCTTTCGCACCTCCGAATCCGGATCATTAAGATTGCCGAAGACCATGGCCCCATTGGAAGCCTCGACACAAGCGGGTTGAAGTCCCTTTTCAAGCCTCTCGAAACAGAATGTACATTTCTCTACAACACCCATGGTCCTCGTCGGATACTCCGGGTCCCTCTTCGGGATAAAAGGCCTGGGATCGACAAAGTTAAAGCTCCTTGCGCCGAAAGGACATGCTGCCATGCAGAACCTGCATCCTATGCAGCGGTGCATGTCCTGCTGTACAATTCCGTCCGGCCTTTTAAAAGTGGCCTTTGTGGGGCATACCCGCACACAGGGCGGGTGATCGCAATGATTGCAAAGAAGCGGAAACAGCTTCTGTTTGAACGCCTCAGGATGATAATAATTTACCTGGTCCGGGAATGCGTGGTTATATGTGTCAGTCCAAATCCATTTGATTTCATGCTTAATATCGTCTTTCTCAGGAATAAGCGTCGGCACATTGTGAATGCTGTGACATGCTTCTGTTATCCTTTGATAATCCTCGGCGGTCTTGAATTTCCTCACATCAATGACCATCGCACGGCGGACAGCTGCGGTGGATACTGCCGAATGACCTGAGGAAGCCTCTACAGTGTCTTTCAGAAATAAATCAGCGGCAGACAATCCCAGTCCTATGCCGGAGAAACCGGCAATCTTCAGGAATTTCCGTCTATCTATTTTCATAACTGGCCCTCCTCTTCAGCAAAATGACAATCCCAGCAGTACGGCTTGACACCTGCATAGCTATGGCATTTATCGCAAAACTCCTGCTTGGCATGACAGCCCAGGCATCCTATTTGAATGCTCTTTTCATACTGGTCTCCTTCAAAAGTTATAAATCTGTCACCGTCCCGGACTACCTCGTCTCTCCATTGATCCAGTACCTTCATGTGTTCCGACCTCATATTCCCGATTTGTATATTCCCTATATGCATATCATGAGGGTCAGCAGTGAGCTTAGGTAACTCAACGCTCTTTCCGGTATTTGCATAAAACGGGAATGTTGCCAGGACAACAAAGATTATCAGCCCAATAATTATTTTACCGCCGTTATACATTAGTCTCCCTCCTCCTTGTTCTCCATGCCTGGAAGTGGTTCACCGCGCAAGTCAGTTTCTCGCTCCTTCTCTCCCTCTATTATCAGGGCATTACCCACCAGTTCATGAATCCCACAGACAGCCACATCAGAAACCCAGTAATCCATCAACGGCGGAAGGACCGCCCTGTCAATAGCGCAAATACAGGAAAGCATATTTACACCGTGTTTCTCTTTAACATACTTCACGGCATTTGCCCTGGGGAGACCTCCCAGCATCCTCAACTCCTCAATTTCGCCGGCGTTCAAGCCGGACCCGCTGCCGCAGCAGAAGGTCTGTTCTCTGATGGTGTTTTCCGGCATCTCATAGAACTGGTTGCATACGCTGTTAATGATGTAACGCGGTTCCTCAAAAATCCCCATACCCCTTGATGTGTTACAGGAGTCGTGGAATGTCGGCTTCACGTTATCATTCCTGCTGGGATCAAATTTCAATTTGCCGTGTTTGATCAGGTCGGCCGTAAACTCTGTAATGTGGACCATCTTTGTGGATTTTGCATTCTCGAATTTCGTGCCGGTTATCGGTGAGACCGGTTCCTGAAGAAAATCTGCCGGACCGTTCATGGTGTCCATATACTGATGTAAAACCCTCCACATATGCCCGCATTCTCCGCCAAGGATCCATTTCACTCCCAGTCTCTTGGCCTCAGCATATATCTTGGAATTAAGCCTCTTCATCATCTCATTTGAGGTGAATAAACCGAAGTTCCCACCCTCAGAGGCATATGTGCTCCAAGTGTAGTCAAGACCTATCTTATGAAAGAGCAGGAGATAACCCATGCAGGTAAAAACTCCGGGCTCTGCAAAGAAATCAGCTGACGGTGTAACAAATAGGATCTCCGCGCCCTTTCTGTTGAAGGTCGGCTCCACCCTGATGCCTGTAGCCTCCTCTAAATCATCCAACATATAATCAAAATTACTTTTAATGGTGTGCGGTTGAAGACCGAGGTGATTTCCCGTCCTGTAACAATTCGCCAACGGCCCGGAAATCCATTCCGTGCAGCAGCCCAGGAGGTTAATAAGTTCCCTGCCCATCATAGTGATTTCAGCCTGGTCGATACCATAAGGGCAGAAAACCGAGCAGCGGCGGCATTCGGTGCACTGGTAGTAATAGAACCATATCTCCTTAAACACCTCTTCTGTAAGGTCTCTTGCTCCAGCTATCTTCCCCAGCTTGCCTGCTACGGTAAAATAACGCCTGTAAATTGATCTGAGCAGCTCTGCCCTCAACACAGGCATGTTCTTCGGGTCCCCGGTGCCGATGAAGAAGTGACACTTGTCGGCACACGCGCCGCATCTTACACAGATATCCATAAACAGCCGAAAAGAACGGAACTTCTTGAGCAGGTTTTCCATCCCTTCAAGGAATATCTCTTTCCAGTTATCAACAAGCTTCCAGTCCTGTTCAGTTACCGACCATTCCTTTGCGTTCGGAAAGCCAATATAGTTAAGGTTTTTCGGTTTTGCTCCATAACAATAATAGCCCTTCTTAAACTCTACGGGTGTATCTATCCATTTTGTTTGAGGAGGGTTATAATCTATTCGTGACAGCATTTCATCTGGTGTAGGTTTAGTTTCTTTTGCCATTTATCTACTCCTTTTCTACCGGAATGCCTTCTGATTTCATTACATCTCTAAATTCTTCTTCATATTCCTCATATGTATGCAGCTTCACAGCGGGATTCCACGGATTAACGTGTCTGACTGCGCGGCTGTTGTTTGCAAGGTTTCTTGTCGGACTGAGGAAGACTCCTCCCATATGCATCAGTTTGCTGAAGGGGAAGTAAGCGAAAAGAACGCTAATGAGAAAGAGGTGTATGAAGAAGATCGAACCAATCCCATCCGGAACAGTGGTATTAAAGGTGGCCAGTCCCATCGTAAGTTCTTTGACCTTGATAATATCCACTTTGATAAAGTACCTCATGAGAATTCCCGATAGAGCTATGCCGATAATCAAAAACAAAGGGAAATAGTCAGCAGGCAGAGATATATATTTTACCTGCGGATTAAAAACTCTTCTCAAAAAAAGGTAGCTTGCCGCTGCTAAAAGCACTACGCCGGTTAATAAGAGATGCGGGACCCCCACTTGCACAAAGCCGTCAACAGCGTCAAGAAGATTAATGCAGGCCGGCACCGGCTCTGTGAAAAACCTGAGGTGCCTTATAACGACAACAAAAAATGTAGCATGAAAGGCAAGAGCTCCAAGCCAGAGCCATTTATTGGACCCATATGTAACTTTGCCGTCCCGAATCTCTGTCTTGGTATTTCTGAAAAGCGAACGGAACAATAATACTTCCAGCGCCATTCTTCCGATGACTCCCAATGTGCTTGAAGGATTATCGAGTTTACTATGTTTGATCCAAGGCAGTGATTTCTGCTGACCGCAGGTTGTAGGAATGTGGAATGGAACAGGTGATTGCCCCCACTTTATCACTTTTCTGATAAAGCCGGCAATAAACACAAGGAACGCTAAATAGGGGATTGCAACTCCAAAAAGACCCAACAAATGGAGCTTTACTCCTATAAAGGCGATGGCAGCAAGAAGAAGAACAGCAGCTAAAGAGAAGATCATTCCCATTATTTACCCCCCTTTCTTTTGTACTGTAAAAGAGTTTTATCTCTTTACAAAACGATTAGTATTCTTATTTCAGTACAGGCCGGAATGTTTATTTAAAGACCAGCCGTACCCCTGTCTTCAACTTCAAGTTCCTTAAACATATTTGACCGCTTCAAGAGCCTGGATGTCCGGTTCAATAATTCATTTGCCCGCATTTTATAAATCTTCTCCCGATATTTTATATATATGTCAAAGGAAATACTGATAAGCTCATCTATTTTAGATTCAAGCATAAATAGTTCTTCATGCATTTGATGCTCACGAATCTCATTCGCCAGTTCTTCTCTGATTACTTTTTTTAGAAGGAAGATAAAACTAACGGCCTGCGAGGGGCTAAAATTCTGAATCGCCCTGATCCTGATAATATTATCGAGAAATGCAGAAATCCTGTCTGCATCCTTTCCCTGTAATAATTCCTCTAATATCCCCTCTATTCCCTCGAAGATTGTGTGTCCCACAGGATTGCCAAACCGGTTCTTTTGCCCTTTCAAAAAATTTGCAGTATCTGAGGGATATGTTTCCAATATTAAATCAAACCATTTCTTTAATATTTTCGGTTTTTTTTCTAATAATAGGAGACTTATTCTCATTGATTTTTTTTGAAGAGAGACTTTTTTAATATAAAGGGTTGCTACACACCCATTTAATAAATGGTAACAACCCTTTATCTATTGCTGATCTTATTTTGTTATATGCAATTATACGTTTATACGCAGCCTGTCGGTTTAGGAAGACCCGCATATCTACATGCCTGCTTTGCAGGACCGGCTGGATAGAGCTCGTAAAGATATTTAGTGTTGCCCTTCTCCTTACCATATTTCTTTGCGAGTTCCTTGGTAAGGATTTTGATCATCGGAGCTATCTGGTATTTCTCAAAATATTCTCTGAGAAACCTGATTACATCCCAGTGTGCGTCAGATAATTCGAGTCCATCCTCTTTCGCCATTACGGCGGCTATACCTTCGGCCCATACTGACCAATCCATAAGGTAACCTTCTTCATCGACCTCATAACTTTTTCCTTCAAATTCCAAAGTTGCCATTATCCTACTCCTTTCTTATAACAAATTTTTTTGTATCGCCTTTTTCTATCGGAAGTTAAATCCAGACCACTCTAATCTTGATAGTAATAGACCAAAAGACAGATTAAGGAATATAATATAAATCACCCTTCCTGGTCAAATAAAAAAATCTTATATGCCATTTATGTTAGTTAATAAATATAATATTTTCTCTCCCCCTGTATTTTTATATAATTTATTCAGGTTATTTATTATTCAGTCTTATAAAAACAAGCTTGCCGGCCTTGCCTGTTTTGCTCCTGCCGAGCATATTAGAATGCAGATCATAATCATACTCAATAGATTCATAATCCTCCGGATTCAGGGACAGGGCTTTATCGATATCACCTTTACATACAAATGTCAGGGCATCCATGAAAATATCTCCAAGATTATGGCCTGAACGGTCAAGCACATATATTGCACCGCATGTGCATATTCCACCTGTTAGCTCAACTGTCCTGAAATTAATATCAATAGGAGCTCTTAAATAATTATCACAATGCGGACATTGTAAAGGTTTTGGTATAGCCATATTAATAAAATTAAAATGTAAAATGTAAAATGTAAAATTGCGGAGTATTATTATAATTAATCATTAGTCCCATAATTTTGATTTTTGATTTTTGATTTTTGATCTCTGTTTTCCCTTGCACATCTCACCAACCCATCAGCCCACTCAGGTGATCCAATAGCATGAAGATGAGTATACGCTGCAAGGACATTTTTATAGCATATGCCGTCTTTATTATCAACTATACCCTTGCCGCGCTTCACATTAAAAGCAAAATAGGCGCCGTCTTCTTCTATTTCCAGCACCTTTGAATAATGAAATTCATGGCCATTAAGAACACTCTTTTGAGGGAAGAAAGGGGTTGATCTCTCAACTTCAATAATTGTATATCCGTGGGCCTGCGGTCTTTTCTCCAGGCCGAAAGATATCGGCAGCGCCCCGACCATTGGATATGTGTTGCCCTCAAGTACCAGGCTCTTGCCAAGATACATCAGCCCGCCACATTCAGCATATACCGGGAGTCCGTCCTGGATGGCTGTATATAAAGAATCCCTGAAGCTCACATTTTCAGCTAATCCTATTGCATGTGTTTCCGGAAAACCTCCGCCTATATAGAGAGCGTCTATACCCGGAAGTTTATCTTCTCTCAAAGGACTTACCTCGACTAATTCCGCCCCTCTTTTTTCAAGCTCTTCAAAATTCTCCTGATAATAAAACTGGAATGCAGAGTCACGGATTACACCGATCTTAACAACAGGGTGGTGTGGTGTATGTAGGGGCGTTGCATGCAACGCCCCTACATACAATGAAGCTGCCTCATTAGCTATTTTCAATATTGCATCCATATCAAGATATTGAGAACCAATTTCCGCAACAGCTGCTATTGATTCCTCTATGCCCTGGTGTTCCTGAAATGGCGTAAGTCCCATATGTCTCTCAGGGAAGGGGTCTTTCTTTAATCGTGGGATAGCGCCCAGTACCGGCACGCTGCATTTCTCACTTATTGCCTTCCTGATTACCGATTCCTGCCTTTCCGTTGCCACCCGGTTCAGCACTACGCCCCCGATAGAGACATCAGTATCCATTTTCTGACAACCTAATACCATAGCTGCAATAGTATTGGTTGTTTTAGTGCTGTCAACGATAATTACCACAGGGGCCTTTAACAATTTTGCAATCTCGGCAGTGCTGTAAGTCCCCTTATGGTCCATCCCGTCATACAGCCCCCTGTTGCCTTCAATTACCGCTATCTGAGAGTTTAATGAATGAGATAGAAATGACTCAAATGCTTGATCGGGAGTCATCATGAAGAGGTCCAAATTGTAGCACGGGACACCGGATGCCTTAGCCAGCCAGCCGGCATCAATATAGTCAGGACCTTTTTTAAATGGAGTTATTTTTAAGCCTCTTTTTCGCAGTGAAGCAATAAGTGATAAAGAAAGGAGAGTTTTTCCGCTCCCCCCTCTCAGGCCGGAGACAACTATCCTTGGAATTAATTCATTGAACATATGAAGTGGGGATGAATCCAGGGGTCGGGGATCAGGGGTCAGGTATCAGAATTGCTTTACTGAAACCTGGCCCCTGACCCCCGAAAGCTGTTTTTATAATAAACCTTTTTCTTTAAGATATTCTTCGCTGGGGATTTCAACAGAACTGGCTCCGCCGCCGTAGGAATACATCACTTTTCCGACATTGATCATTGCCCTGAGGGCCGCCTTAACTGTATCTTTTTCTTCACTGGTATCTTCGACAATCTTTTTAATAATATCTTTTTCTTTCAGTTTCTTTTTGCCCTTCATCTGTTGCAAGTATGCAAATATCTTTTCTTGAATTTCTGTTTGTTCCATATCCTCACCTCATTTATTGATATTAAATATTAAAGGTTAGCGTTAATAAACTACCTATTTCCAAATATTTTGTCAAGAATAAAAAGCAAGTTTAAAGGAGATGGCAAGTAGTCCCGGATAAACCGGGATTACTTGCCATCTTGATTGTTATTTTAGTACTTAAATGCTGCTGAAGCTCTCATAGTGTCTCTCATGAACGTGAAGTCGTCGAGGTGCTGGAATGTGAATTCGATGCCGGTAAGTTTGAAGAAATCTTCCCATCCGACTCTCTCTATCCATTCTCCGACTCTCTCATGTTTTTTGGCATTCGCAGCATATACGTTCAGGATGTTCTTGATCGCATCCACAACCTTCGGCCATCTCGGAGGCTCGTTATAGAAGAACGGGATAGCCAGTTTGGAGAATTTGGGACTAGTCCTCAAACTGCCGATCTTCCCGCCGACCACTATCGCTACGCCGTCTTCTTCAGGATTGTGAATATCGATAGGGGGACATACTGTGAAGCAGTTTCCGCAGTACATGCATTTCTCTTCATTAATTGTGACTGATTTTGTTTTAGGATTAGGCCTGATAGCTGATGTCGGGCATGATCCAACGGTTGTAGGGATCTCACACATTTTCCCTACCATTTCGTCATTAATAACAGGCACTTTTCTGTGCACCGCAACAATAGCTATATCAGAAACGTGAACAGCTCCGCACATGTTAACACAGCATGCAACTGCGAGCCTTACTTTGTTCGGGAGCTCTTTTGTTGTAAAGTACTCATGAAGCTCGTCCATCATGGCCTTAACAAGTCCGGAAGCATCTGTACATGCGCCGTGGCAGTGCACCCATCCCTGGGTATGAATAACGTTGCTGATGCGGGGGCCGATGCCGCCGATCATGTATTTCTTGGATTTCAAGTCGGCAACAAGCGGGGCAACCTTGCTCTTGTCGGATACGAGAAATTCAATATTGTTCCTTGTTGTAAAACGGAGATATCCGTCGCAATATTTTTCTGCAAGAGCGCAGACCTCACGGATTGTTTCGGTGCTTAAGAGCCTGGGAGATGCTACCCTGACAGTATGGAGCTCATCGCCGCTCTCTGCAACATGAACCATTGTTCCTGGTGTCAGGACCTCATGATATTTCCATTTGCCGTAATTGTTCTTGATAACAGGCGGCAAAAATTTTTCATAATGCGGTGGTCCTATATCTGTTTGTCTCTGTGGTAATGACATTGATAATTCCTCCTTAATATCTTTAATTTTTATTTATTTATTTTTCGAAATCACTCTCAGACCAGAAGAAAAACGGGTCTTTTCTCGGTTCCTTGACCTGTTGAGGCACAGGCGGCATACCAATAGCCTCAAGGAGCGGCCTCATGCCTTTTACCTCGATGAGTTCACCAAGTCTTTCCCTTGGTTTTGCATTGTCATCCCACCACTCAATGATATCCTCGGTGAGTTTTGTTAATTCATCAAAAGGCGCATCAGCTTTTATAAATGGTACGAGTACCCATGAAATGAGTGAACCGACAACGATCGGGGCCTTACTTCCCACGAGGATTGTTGCGCCCTTCTCTTTACCCTGCCTGAGTGCCTTTGTCATCTTTGCTATACAGTGCATACACCTGGAGCACTGGGCATTATTTATTTTAATTTGTCCGCCCTCATAACTCATGCAATCAGTAGGACACATTTCAATGATCTCCGCCTGAATGTCCATACCGCCGTCAGCATATTTCTTGACCTCTGCCTGGTTTATCTGGATATCACCCTTCCATGTACCGATAATCGATAGATCCGCACGGGCAATAGCCGCAACACAGTCACAGGCGCAGCCTGAAACCTTGATCTTAAACTTGTATGGGAATGCAGGCCTGTGCAACTGGTCCTGGAAGTGCTGTGTCATGTGATTACAAATAGCCATTGAATCGATGTTTGCCCACTCGCAACGGGCCTGTCCAACGCAGCAGCTTGGTGTCCTCATGGCTGATCCTGAACCGCCGAGGTCCCAGCCGCGGGAAGAATATTCAGCAAAAAGAGCCTCGAGTTTATCGGTTGTTGTTCCGAGAAGAACAAGGTCTCCGGTAGAGCCGTGCAGGTTGGTAAGACCGCTTCCATACTGGTCCCAGATATCACATATTTCTTTTAACGCAGCAGCAGTATAAAAGAAACCGCTCGGCTGGTTAATCCTGTAAGTATGAAAATGTGCAACGCCCGGAAACTCCTCAGGCAATGAAGAATATCTTCCGATAACGCCTGATCCGTATCCGAGGACTCCGACAATTCCGCCGTGTTTCCAGTATCCACGCTTCGTTTGAAATGATTTTTCCAGCTGGCCTAATTCATCTTCAGCCATGTTACTAGTCTTTGCGGCCTTTTTTATTTCAGTTACGAAACTCGGCCACTCTCCCTTTTCCAGCTCGTCCAACATTGGTGTTTTGTACTTACCGGCCATTTGACCCTCCTTCTTTCTTTTTCCCCTGAGTCGACAAGGGAATTTTTTATTAAAAAAAATAAATCAAGAATCCCTTTTTTTTCTAAGGATACTTCTCTTGAATTTAAGGATTGCACATAAAAAAAGGTTTTTCATAGTAGTACATAAATCGCTTCAACGTCAAATAAAAAATATTAATGCACTAATCACTTATATTTATTTTTAATAAAAGGGGCTTTAAATTTTGAGATGAACAGTTTAACCCAAAAAATACAATTTAAAATAATGCGGATGTTGAAAAATTATTTGTTTTTCGATTCCTTAAACGCATTTTCAATCAAGGTTAGGATGCATATTTTATTCAAAGCCGTATGCATAATTTGATAATAAATTATCGAGTTAAACAGATTATTTTTCAATGTCCGCATTATTTGGCTTAATCAGTCTTCTGATACGCCTTAAAAATTTCCTCTTTAGTCAGCAGTACCTTGACCGGCACCCCCAATGCTTCGATTGCCTCTCTGCCGCCCTCCTGCCTGTCGATAAGGACCACAACCCCCAGAACTTTAAGACCGCATTCCAGTGCCCGGTCAATGGCCTTTTTTGTGGAACCACCGGTAGTAATTACGTCTTCAATTATTACAACCTTATCACCTTTTTTTACATTCCCCTCTATCCACAGCATAGTGCCATGCTTTTTCGGTTCTTTTCTTACCACAAATGCTTCTAACGGCTCATCTTTAATATGTGCGGTATATGCTATAGCATTTGCCACCGGGTCCGCGCCAAGGGTGAGTCCGCCAACGCCTTTCACCTTCCAGGACTTCCGGCTTTTAATAATGTCATATAAAAGATTGCCTATAAGATACATTCCTTCCGAGTTAAGAGTAGTAGGTTTACAATTAAAATAAAAATTACTCATTGTGCCTGAGGCCAGTTTAAATGTCGGTTCATCCGTAAATTTAAAAGTCCTTTCAAGAATCAGCTCTATAAGCCTTTGCTTCATTTTTTCAGGTGACTTATACTTTCTCATTTATTCCTCCCGAAAATTATTGTAAGTAAGTACGGGCGAGGCGGCGCCTCGCCCCTACATCCAACCTCTCAACTCTCTTTCCCAACCTTCGCCCCTTCAACGAGTATCAGGATAAAAACTATCGTGAACCCGATCAGCAGGCCGAATACATTAACCACCTTGTAATATATCAACAGAAAAATAGCGGAGCATAAGACCAGCAGTCTTGTCATGCTGAGAAAAACCAGCTTTAACGTCGCCTTTTCCGTACCGACCAGCCCCTCGATATTTCTCGTCAATTGCCTTAGATTTAATATTCCAAAGAGCCACCCCATCAATATCCCCAGCGGGAATTTTCGTGGTTCAATAAGGAATACGGATAAGATAGCCGCGGGTATAATTATAAATATGCTTTTCTTAAGTACCCTTTTTAGTATTTCCATAGGTTGTTAATTCTCAGTCTTCATTCTTCTCCCCTGCTTTTTGAGCTATCTTAAATAAATACATGAAACCTCCCACAATACCCAGAAACGTAAGGATAATTGTAAACCATGGCGCTGTATTCAAGTATTTGTCAATCACCCAGTAGCCGAGGGCAAAACCCACAAAGGTGCTCACAACCATATTTATCCCGACAGTGCTCGCCACGCCGAGATACCGGATAAGATCACCCTTTTTCTGTTTTTCGGTCCTTGGCTTTTGCTCTGAGTTAGTCGACATGTGATAAGAAGTTTAGCAAAAGTATATAAATAAATCTGTTATAATCATCGATGCTTGAAGCAGTCATACTGGGTATAGTTGAAGGGATTACCGAATTTCTACCCATATCTTCGACGGGCCATCTTATCCTTGCAGGTGATTTACTCGGTTTTACAAGTAATATGGCAAAAACCTTTGAGGTTTTCATCCAGCTTGGCGCTATCCTGGCGGTTGTGTGGTTGTATCGTGAAAAATTATCATCCGCGGTGAAGGGCATAGGGACAGAGAAGACAAACCGATTTTTGCTGAATCTCCTGATAGCATTCCTTCCCGCTGCATTTTCCGGGTTCATCGCGCATTCCTTTATAAAGCGTCATTTATTTAATCCAGTAACTGTTGCTATAGCGCTTATCGTTGGAGGCATTGCCATATTTGTAATTGAAAGGGTCGTAAAAAAATCAGTTGTCCTGGATGTGGATGATGTTTCGTTTAAACAGGCCCTGGGTATCGGGCTGGCTCAGACCTTAGCGCTTTTCCCGGGCGTTTCAAGGGCTGGTGCAACAATAATGGGCGCTATGTGCTTTGGTTTGGAGAGAAAAGCGGCTACGGAATTCTCCTTCTTCCTCGCTATCCCTACCATGTTTGCAGCTACATCGTATGACCTGTTAAAGAATCTGCACAACTTATCCATGAACGATTTCCCCGTCTTCGCAGTCGGCTTCCTTGTCTCCTTCTTTTCAGCGTTGTTTGTTATAAAGGCATTCCTTGGGTTTGTTACGAAACATACCTTCAACTCCTTTGCCGTATATCGAATTGTCTTCGGCGCTGTTGTGCTTTTTTATTATGTAAAGTGAAGAAAAAAGATCGACTCTCAGGAATGACGAAACGCAAGTAAAATGTTAATATCATTGTCAGCATGGAAGAAAAACGCAGCAGGATAAAAGAAGAGATTATCGGCATCCTTGCCATTGCAGCAGGTCTTGTCATAGTCATAAGCCTGATCAGCCATAATTCGTGGGACCAGTCCTTTTCCACGCACAGTCCGGAGCTGAAGAACAAGCTCGGCCGCTTTGGCTCCAACCTTTCAGATATTCTGCTGCAGGCTATCGGCCTTGCTTCTTACCTTATCCCGTTAATCCTTATTATCACCGGCGTAAAGAAAGTCCTGGGTAAATCCTCTCAGCACAGGAAAGCTGTGTTCATTATTTTATTTATACTTTTAATACTCTCAACCTCATCTCTTCTTTCACTTATATTAAGCAGTCATTCCGGGGGAGCAGTAGGCGCTGTCAGCGCCGGACTGACAAAGCAGATCATATCAACCATCGGCTCCTTTCTGCTATTTGCAACTTTGACGCTTGTTTCACTTATGTACCTTATACAGTTCTCGATCATAAGCTTGTTTGCTTCCGTGAAGGGCGGAATTTCAACCGGGTCCCGCGCCCTTTCCGCTATAAAGGCGAGAAAAAAGGAAACCGGCAGCGAAGATGCAGAAGCAGAGGATAAGAAGAGTCAGCCCCACATATTTGAAGAGCTGATAAGACCGGAAATTCAACCGGAACAGGAACCACTCCCCATCACCGGACCGGAAATTATAATTAAACCAAAAGCAAAAAAAGCCTCAGCTCCTGCAAGAAAATTATCAGGCGAATATGAGCTGCCCGGAACCGATCTTATGCGTAATCCGCCTCCTTCAAAGTCCAGGCCGTCTAAAGAGGAGTTGCTGGATAGGTCCGACCTTCTTGAAAAAAAGCTGCTGGACTATTCCATTGAGGGCAAGGTCACTTATGTGTCACCCGGACCAATTGTTACGATGTTTGAATTTGAGCCGGCGCCTGGTGTTAAGATAAGCAAAGTCATGTCCCTGGCAGATGATCTCGCGATGGCCCTCAAGGCGACCAGCATTCGCATTTCCCCGATACA
Source organism: uncultured Nitrospiraceae bacterium (assembly GCA_964393845.1). Classification (GTDB taxonomy): domain Bacteria; phylum Nitrospirota; class Thermodesulfovibrionia; order UBA6902; family UBA6902; genus UBA6902. The sequence continues at coordinate 889 of CAYMUX010000030.1, read as the reverse complement.
CGGCAGGTCCACACTCGGTATCGAGGTGCCGAACAAAGACAGGGACGCGGTTTTTTTTAAAGATATCATATGTAACGATGCCTTCTCTAAAAGCAATTCAAAACTGACCCTTGCACTCGGGAAGGATATTTTCGGCGTCCCTGTTATAACTGATTTAGCTAAAATGCCCCATCTGCTGATAGCAGGGGCCACGGGCTCGGGTAAAAGCGTGGGGATGAACAGCATTGTAATGAGCCTTCTGTACCAGGCGACGCCCAAAGAAGTTAAGATGCTGATGATAGACCCAAAAATGCTTGAACTCTCTGCGTACGAGGAAATTCCCCACCTGATGATGCCTGTTATCACACTGCCTAAAGAGGCTTCCAATGCACTCAAAAAAATGGTATTCGAGATGGAGAGGCGCTACAGGCTGCTTGCTGGATCAGGGGCAAGAAATATAGATGCATATAATAAGAATATCGAATCGGGCTCCAGTTCAAAGAGTTCAAAAGATGGGGGAGATACGGATAAGGAGCCTCTTCCTTACATCGTCATATTCATTGACGAGCTTGCGGATTTAATGTTTGCCTCCGGCCATGAGGTTGAAGACTCAATTGCGAGACTGGCCGGCATGGCACGCGCTGCGGGCATTCACCTTGTGCTTGCAACACAGAGGCCTTCGGTGGATGTTATTACCGGAATAATCAAGGCAAACTTCCCGTCGAGGATATCATTTCAGGTCTCGTCAAAAATGGATTCACGGATAATTCTTGACACATATGGCGCCGAGCAATTGCTTGGAAAGGGAGATATGCTGTTCACTAGTCCGGGGAAGAGGATTAAAAGGATTCATGGAGCATATGTCAGTGAAGAAGAGAACAATGAGGAAAAAAATGGATTCACCGGCTTT